>JACRJM010000015.1:306981-613962 GCA_016219965.1 Candidatus Schekmanbacteria bacterium | reverse complement strand
GAGATAAGACCTAAGCTCGACAAAGCGGACATATTCATTGCCATGCAGTCAAAGGATTTTATCAAGAGTGACCAGATACCGGGCTGGCACAGCGTCATTATGATTAAGCTCAAAAGAGAGATTGAAAAACTTCTTGGCGAAGGCTCGGTAACGGATGCCTTTGGAGCGGGTCCATGCCAGCTTTGCCATCCGCAGCCATGTTTAGCGGGAGGCAAATGCCGCTCGCCGAAACTTCATCTCTATTCGCTTGAATCAGTGGGGATTCCGGTAGGACAGCTTTGCAAGGATATCGCTTTAGTCTCCGGCAACGATGACTGGAAGATCACATGGATAAAATATTTCAACACACCGTGCCAGACATCAAAGAAATGGAAGCTTACAAGCGGTCTTGCAGTAAAGCTTAAAGGGAGAGGTAAATGAAAAATGCTGTAATACTTTGCGCAGGTTTGGGGAAAAGACTGCTCCCTTTGACTGAAGACAAACCGAAATGCCTTGTAGAAGTGGGCGCTGCACCTATGCTCTATTATTCAATAAAAGAGCTCATCGCCAATGGCTTTAAACAGATAGTCCTTGTCACGGGTTATAAGAAAGAGAGGATTCAGTCTTTTATCTTCAATTACTTTGGCCAGAGCAGCGCCACATTCACTTTTCTTCCCAATCCGGAGTATGATACAAAGAACAACCTCTACTCGGTTTATATTGCAAAAGAATTCTTTGATGATGAGACGCTTCTTCTAAACTCTGACATCCTCTATGATCCTGAGATTCTAAAGCGCGCTGTCGTTCAACTGGAAGCGGGACACGATGATTCGTTTCTCGTAGTTGATGATGTGAAACCCCTTGCGCAGGAAGAGATGAAGGTAATAACAAACGGCAACGGAAAGATCGTTGATATAGGGAAATGGCTTGAACCCTCAAAAAGCCTCGGCGAGTATATAGGGATAATGCATCTAAGGGGAGAGGGGAGAGATAAATTCTTTGTGGAATCATCGAAGATGCTGTCAAATGGCGAGACTGATAAATACTATGAGGACGCTCTTCACAGGGTATGCAGACAGATAAGCCTTGTTCCGGTTTCAACAAAGGGGATGCACTGGACTGAGGTTGATGATCATAAGGACTTGCAGAAGGCTAAGGACATTGCACTAAAAATAATTAAGGAAATTCCAGAGGATGTATCTTAGAAAGATTTCCGTACCCTCCCATCTTAAATTTGCGTCAGAGTTTAAAGAACTACGAGCTGAGCTTGAAGATGTTTTTACAAAAAACTCTTACAAAAGGTTTTTTATAGTTTCCGGAAAAAAGACCTACAATACTCTGAGCAAGGAACTCTTCAAATCTCTGTCCAAGAAACATAAAGGGGAGATAAATGTCTTTGATGACAACTCCATCTCTACGACCGAAGACGTCGAATCTATCGCACAGGAGATAAAGCCTGATGTAATAGTGGGAGTGGGCGGTGGGAAAATCCTTGATATAGCAAAATATGCGTCTTCAAAAACCCACACACCATTTATAAGTATTCCCACGCAGGTCTCGCATGACGGCATATGCTCGCCAGTTGCCATAATAAAAGACATCAAAGGGAAGTCTATGAGCCTCGGTGCATCAATACCGATCGGAGTCATAGTGCCGCTCTATATTGTAAAAAGGGCGTCCCACAGGAGCACTGCGGCCGGAGTGGGGGATCTGTTATCAAATCTAACGGCAGTGCGCGACTGGCAAATTGCGGCGCAGTTTAAAGGTGAAAAATATGATGACTACGCGGCAATACTCGCTCACACAGCGGCAAGCTCAGTTTATACGCTTTACAATAACCGGAAGGAAAAAATAAAATTCACTGAAGAATTTATCACAAGGCTTGTGGAAGGATTGATTCTAAGCGGTGTTGCAATGGAGATATCAGGAAACAGCAGACCATGCAGCGGTTCCGAGCATAAGATAAGCCATGCCATTGATGCGCTCTATGGCTCCCCTGCGCTTCACGGCGAGCAGGTGGCGCTCGGCGTTCTTGCTGCATCATGCCTTCAGGGGAATGACTACAATGCCATGAGGACGTTTTTCAGCGAGGCGGGGCTTCCTACACATCCATCGGAAATAAATCTTTCCTTAGACCAGATGGTTGAAGCAATCTGCTATGCACCGCGCACAAGACCTGACAGGTTCACAGTACTCGAACAGTTGAAAATCAATAAGAGGCTTGCGGCAAAGACAGTGAAAAAAGTCTGGGGGACGAAGTGAGCACAAAGCCCACTGCAGAGTTCATCCGCAGGAACCACCAGAAAAACCGCGATGAAGAGCAGTTCTATGCATGGTTCGTGATGCGCAGGGTATCGGCGCATATAACAAAGCATCTTGTCAACACATCAATAACGCCAAATCAGATTTCACTTTTCGGGATAATATTGGGGATTATTGGCGGTGTCTGTTATGCGACTGCTTCTATGGCAGGCGCTGTTGTGGGAAGCGTACTCATCCAGCTCTGGTATCTTTCAGACTGTGTTGACGGTGAGGTCGCACGGTACAAAAAACAGTTTTCAGACGAAGGGATATTCCTTGATGCAATGGGGCACCATATGGTGAGCTTCATTGCCATGGTTGGCTTTTCAATTGGGCTTTACAGAGAGCACAGGAAATTCTGGCTTATAGTCGCATGCGGACTTTTTATTACTTTCTACCATTTCAACAAGATGATTTTTACTGCCGCAGAGCAGGCTATTTACGGAAAATTCAAGGGTAAAGAAGTAAAGCTGCAATTTCCCGGCGATGAGAACAATTTTTATAATCAGGAAGGTGTGCCGGAAAGACCCGCAATAATAAAATTATTTTTATGGCTTTTGAGACTCTGGCCTGCAACCGGGGCAACCATAAATGAGATAGGTATTCTTGTTGCAATGCTCGTCACATCTTTCATTGATTATTTTCTGGTTAGACCTTATCTGGGTGAAAATATTTATCCTGATACAAGAGCAATACTCGTATTCTTCTATGCATTCATGCTGCCGCTTTCATTTTTAGGGCGCTTCGCTATAGTTGTGAGCCGCTCTTATGTAAGCAATTGGATTAATTGCCGCGGCAAATAATATGACAATACTTTTCTGGGTATCTCTCCTTCTGATTGCCCATTCGTACATTTTGTATCCGCTCATTCTTGCGGCGCTTACGAGCCTTTCAGTATCTGGCAAAAAAAATGATGATGTAATAGACGATGCATCACTTCCGACAGTCACAATAATCATCCCCGCAAGGAATGAGGAAAAGTGTATTGCCATGAAAGTAAAGAATGCACTTGGTCAGGATTATCCGCGGGAAAAACTCGATGTTGTAGTCGCATCAGACTGCTCAGATGACCGCACAGTCGAGATTGCAAGAGCGAACGGTGATGAGAGATTGAGCGTTTATGATTTTAAAGAGAGAAGGGGAAAGCTTGGCGTTATAAATAAGTGCATGGAGCTTGCACATGGAGAGCTTGTTGTGCTTACTGATGCCAATGCGATGTTTTCCCCCTGCGCTGTGCGGAGGCTTGCAGAGCATTTCATAGATAAAAATGTTGGATGCGCAGGCGGGGCAAAGGTAATCATGCAGAGCGGTGAAAAGACTGCAATGGCTGAAGGGATATATTGGAAGTATGAGTCATTTGTCAAGAAACTCGAATCAAATCTTTTATCTACCACCGGACTTGATGGTGCGATTTATATGGTAAGAAAAGAGGCTTTTTCGTTTCATAGGACTGACAGGATTTTCATGGATGACCTTGCCATATCGCTTTCGATAATAGAGCAGGGTTACAGATGCATCTATAATGAGAGAGCAATGGCATCTGAAAAGAGCTCAGGCTCGCTCTCCGATGAATACAGGCGAAAGGAAAGGATTGCCGCCGGCTCTCTCAATGTTGTTCTTCATCATTTGGGTCTGCTTTTACCTTTTAAAAGCCCGATTGCCTTTCAGCTTTTTTCCCACAAGATTCTAAGATGGTTTTCTTTTCTGTTCATGATTGCTGCCTTTATATCAAACGCATTTCTTGCATTTGATGGCTATTTTTATTTCTCTCTTCTTGCATTACAGGTTTTTTTTTATTGTCTCGCGCTCATTGGATTGGCATTTTCCGGAGGCGATAAAAAACTTCACACGATTTTTAACATGCCATTCTATTTTGCATTCACTAATGCCGCGCAGGGGACTGGGATTTTGAAGTTGATGGTGGGAAGTTATAAGCCTTATTGGGAACGCACCACCCGCTAGTGTGCAACTTCAATTTTTGGAGTTATACTTCGTCAGTGACCAGCTCGCAAATCCTCATGTACAGAAGAGTACACTCCGGTATTGCTCGCTGTCCACTTTCTCGTCTTCCTCTCAAAACTTGAAGTTGCAAAAAAGATATTCTTTCTTGATATTTTGACATATATTTCATGAAAATGATATTTCAAGCATATTAAAATATGGTTATCTTTACACATGGATTTACACTACCAAGGCAAATTTGGGATAATAATATATGGATATAAATCAGACGCTCAGAAAATATAAATCGATTAAACCACGCTATGACAAATTTACTGATGAATTACATAAGCGTTTAAATGAACTCTTATCTAAGGCAAATATAAAAATATATAACATAGAAAAAAGGACAAAATCTCTCGAAAGTGTAAAAAATAAAATTATACGAAAAAAATATCAGACTCCCCTAGAAAACATAAAAGACTTTTCAGGTTTACGCATAATTCATTATTATCAAAAAGATTATAAAAAGATTTTAAAAATATTAAAAAGAGAATTTAAGATAATTGAAAATATACAAAAACCTTCTGACCACGAAAGATTTGGGTATCGTGGTTACCATTATATAGTTTCTATAAATGAAAACTGCTTATTTCCTAACGGGAATAGATATAGGGGTTTAGTTGCAGAGATACAGGTTTGTACAGTATTAGCACACGCGTGGAATGCAGTCTCTCATAATATTTATTATAAAAAAGAACCAGATCTTCCAGTCAATATAACTAGAAGATTACTGTCCATCTCTGCGTTGTTAGAAGTTGCTGACAATGAATTCTCAGCACTTAGAAAAGAAGAAGCAAAAATTAAAGTAAACATGAAGTTTAAAAAATCAAAGAGAACTCCTAAATATAACATTAACTCAATTAATCTTTTTAAGTATTTTTCAACTGATAGTGTTCATAGTTTAATAGAATGTCGCCTTGAAAGATTTAATATTAAATTAAGCTTACAAAAGCCTCTTCTTTTATTTGGTGATTATTATGCTGACGAGATTTTGTTGATAAAAAATCTATGTCATAAAATTGGGATCAACCATATTCTGTTACTTGAACGCATTATATTACGGGAAATAGATGGGGGTGATAAATTGTTTAAATTGTTGAGGAAAGATAAACTTATGATAAGAAATTCATCAATAGAATTAATAGATTTAATTATAACTTTATTAGTCGCTTCTAATTTAGACAAATTAGACGAAAAAATTCTTTATAACATAGGGATGAGAAAGGACTTTGCTGAATATTTATTAAAAATGGCAATTAAAGCAGATGTTATTCATGGGATTTCAAAATAATTATAAAGCGAAAGTTAGGTCTAGAATTATTAATTG
Organism: Candidatus Schekmanbacteria bacterium; assembly: GCA_016219965.1. Lineage (NCBI taxonomy): Bacteria > Candidatus Schekmaniibacteriota > Candidatus Schekmanbacteria bacterium. The sequence goes on along the minus strand of JACRJM010000015.1, from coordinate 608,351 downwards.
GCAATACCAGGGGTGCCCTTTTCTTGGTTCATTCTTTTAGGCACGCAAAAGAATGAACAGAAAAACAAACTATTAATCAACCGCCATACAAATCAGAAAACATTTTTCTTGCTGTAGATTCTAATGGTTCTATGTCCTCTTTCATTGTCTGCCAGACAATTTCAAGATCAACGCCGAAATATTCATGAATCAATCTATTCCTCATCCCTTTTATTTCCTGCCAGGACATATTTGGGTAATTATCTAAAATATTTTGAGGAATTTTACTGACTGCTTCTCCAATAACCTCAAGGCTTCTAACAACAGCTTTTGCAGTTTTCTTATCTTTAATAAATTCTTCAAAACTTAATCCATGAGTAAAATCTTTTATATCAGTTATTGATTCGATTATGTCATTCAGATAATCCTGCAAAAGTCTCTCTTCAGACATACTGTACCTCTTGCAGAATCCTCTTTCCTATGTATGGCTTTAAAGCTTTTTTTGTTACAAGGTCAACTTTGATGCCAATGAGGTCAGAAATATATTTTTCAAGCTTCATGAATTTAACAAAACCGATTGGTCTGTCAAGCTCTATGAGAATATCGATGTCGCTGTTATCCGCTTGCTCCCCTCTCACATACGAACCAAAGATACCTATCTCACGGACACAATATTTAGTTTTTAGTTCTGCTTTGTGTTGTTGGATTATCTGCTTTATTTGCTCAAGTGGTTTCATATTTAAACCTCTGATAAATACTTAATAATATATCAAACATATTTTAATCTGATTTTTCAGCCGTGTAAAGTTGGAATAATCAAATAAAAACTTAAATAATGCTTTAATAAAGAGAATTCTTAGATACTTTGTTTACTGGGTTACTTAATACCAGACTACTTTCATAGGGTCCCCTTTTCTTGGTTCGTTCTTTTGGGCACGCAAAAGAATGAACATAAAAAGCTTAAAGTACCTTGTTATTAATAATGGAATTTACTATATGCTTTTATCAATGTGATTTGATTAATTTCAGATGGATTTACTGCGTTAGTGGAGAGGTTGGGGATGGATTCAAAAAACGCAAAAAATATTGTCTTTATTTTGCTTTTCATACTTTGTATTTCTTCATTCTTTTGCGGCTATACATCAGCTGCAACCTTCAACGTAAGCACAACAAGCCAGTTCCGGCAGGCACTTCTTAGTGCTGCTGGGAACAAAGCAGATGACGCAATCATTTTAGATGCCGGGACTTATAGAACAACAGATGACGGATTCGGGACTTTCAAGTTTACAGACACTGAAGCCCGCAACATCACCATAAAAGCCAGGGACGGATTGACATGTAATGACGTTATCCTGGATGGAGATAACACGCATCAGGTCTTCAATTATGTGAACAGTAAAAATGCTGTTTTAACTATTGATAGAATTACTGTTAAAAATGGAAGCGCTGATAATTATGGCAGCGGCGGCGGTATCAGAATCGGAGATAAAAATGGGATTTATCGTGGCAGCTTAGTTGTCATAAATTCCGCAATCACGGGAAATTCTGCTTTTGGGAGCGGCGGCGGAATTTGCGGCGGCTCTGTGACTGTTACGAACTCCATCATTTCTGCAAATACGGCCGGAGGTCATGGCGGCGGTATTTTTGGTGGCAATGTGACTATTACAAACTCCATCATCTACGGGAACTCTGCTAACAACTTCGATTACTCCAGCATCTACATCCCGGGAGCTGGCGGCGGTATTTATAGCTCTGGCAATGTAACTGTTACAAGCTCTACAATCTACGGCAATTCTGCTTATGTTGATGGCGGCGGCATTTACGGCAAAGGAACTTTTATAAACAACATTTTCGCGGATAATTCATCAGACGTTTATTTTGGCGGAGATAGCAATGTTTATAACAACTATATTGACCCGACAAAACTTGAAAACGAATGGACTTTTGCCATTACAAAGGAGAACAATGTTTTTCCCAGTGCAGGAAGCCTTAACTTTGCCGACTCGGATTTCAGGTTAAACCCTGGTTCGATTGCCATTGATAAAGGATTGAATCCTGACTCAAGCCAATTTAAAAAATTAGTAAAAGATAAAGCAGTTTTAAATGCATTGAAAACAGATAAGGATGGGCAAAAGCGTGTTGTAGGCACTGCCATTGATTTAGGAGCTTATGAATCGGTCTCAACTCCACAGACTTTTACAATCACTGCGTCTGCAGGCTCAGGAGGAAGTATTGCACCGAAAGGGCAGGTGAAAGTTAATTCCGGGGAGAGCACAACATTTACCATTACACCGAAAAAAGGCTACAAAATATCAAAGGTAAAAGTAGATGGAGTTTCTTCTGATGGAAGTGAAACTTATACTTTTACGAACATCACAAAAAACCATACCATAAGTGCGACATTTGAAAAGAAGTGATGGAGAGTATACTTCAACATTACAGCAATGCACTTGCTGTCATATTCAGAGCAAGTTCTTCTTAAGAACATCAGAAATAAAAAGTTTAAAATCCGGAAGGTCTTCCTGCAGAATGTTATAGATTTCATCAGGAGTAACTTTTACATAAAAATGAACTATTTTATTTCTGAACCTTGTCATTAGAATGAATTTATCAAGATGATTACCGGGGATGTAACCGTTTTCGCTTAAAGTTCTGAACACATCAGCGTTTGTTGCAGGAATCTTCAATCTCATCCTTGATATTATGTGGGTGCCTATGTCTGTCATTGCCTCTATTGATACCTGAAGAAGATGTTTTGCGGCTTCAATATTTCTGAAGTCCTTTTTAAATTCATCTGCTGGAAGCTGTCTCAGCTCATCAAGCTTTCCAAGGTTTTCCTCAATGACTGAAATCTTTGCGCGGATTTTTTCAGGATTTACCACCAAGATACTCCTGCTTAAGAGAAGCGTCATACTCCTTGAAATACTCTTTAAGAGTCGGTGCAAAATCAAGATATTGAGTTATTACCATTTCAACAAAATCCATTGTTACAACAGGGTCTGACTCATAAACTATTTTCCCCTGAGATATGACATTGTATGTAAGATATAAAGGGGCAGCATTAAGGATTAAAAGATCTATTTTCTCTTTTTTAAGAAGAAGGGAAATCTCTGCTTCAAGAAGCATTTCGTTCCTGAAAATATTATTCTTTGTGGTGTCATCTTTTAAAAGAATGGCTATATCTATGTCGCTAAGCTCTGTTGAAGAGCCGGAGGCCTGCGAGCCAAAAAGATAAGCTGTACATATCTCAGGGTGAGATGCGAAATAGCACCTCAGAATTTCAATGTCATTGTTTGTTAGTAAATTATCTTCTTTCATAAGCTGGCTCTAATCTTTAGAGATTACATTATATAAAATAATATGGAATTCCTTAAGAAGCAATGGAAAGTTGGAAATATTAGCTTGTTCTTTTGGGGATGCTAAAGAATTAACAGAGAAAGACACTGGATTCCCGCTTCCGCGGGAATGACAGAAAAAATAGGAATGACAGCAGAAATGAGAATGACAGCAGAAATGGGAATGACTGCAGAAATGGGAATGACTGCAAAAAGGGAATGACAAAAAAAAGAAAGTCTGATTGGGACGTCAATATCCGTGATTCTTTGTCGGGAACTTTCCCTGTTTCACTTCCTCTGAGAACTTTGAAACTGCACTGATGATGTCATTCTTCATGTTGGCATATTGTTTGATAAAACGGGGTTTGAAAGTGTCATCGAAGCCAAGAAGGTCGTATATCACGAGGACTTGTCCGTCGCAGTCAGGTCCTGCGCCTATGCCGATAGTCGGGATTGAGACTGAAGCTGTGACTTTTTCTGCAAGCTTTGAAGGAACCTTTTCAAGGACTATTGCAAACGCGCCAGCCTCTTCAAGCGCCTTTGCATCATTGAGTATTTTTTTCTCTTCGTCTTCTTTCTTCCCCTGCACCCTGTAGCCGCCGATTCGGTTAACAGCCTGAGGCATAAGTCCTATGTGCGCCATGACAGGTATCCCTGCCTGAGTGATTTTCCTTATGGTCTCAGCATATTCTGCTCCGCCTTCAAGTTTCACTCCTTCAGCGCCGGCTTCTTTTAGGAATCTCGATGCATTGACCAAAGCCTTGTCCACCTTTACCTGATAAGACATGAAAGGCATGTCAACGATCAGCAAGGCATGCTTTCTGCCGCGTGCTACAGCTCTTGTGTGATGAAGCATATCTTCCATTGTAACGGGAATCGTGTTTTCATAGCCGAGTACAACATTGCCTACGCTGTCGCCTACAAGAATTATGTCAACTCCTGCCTCATCAAGAAGACGTGCAAACTGGAAATCATAGGCGGTAAGCATTATTATTTTTTCCCCTGCCGCCTTTTTCTTTTTTATTGTTGAAACTGTGATTTTATCAGCGCGTTTATCCATTTTATTATTCATGTTGGTAATATTTACCCCTGTTTAATCACCTTGCTCCTGTCTTCACATCTTTCGAGCAGCTCTTTTATAGTAAGCCCGTTACCCGGATGCACTGCCTCAGATGCAATCTCCGCAAGCGGGACAAGAACAAACTTTCTCCTGCACATCCCGGAATGAGGTATTATCAATGAATCTGTTGAAATAATATCATCCCCGTAGAGAAGGATGTCAATGTCTATTGACCGCGGCATCTTTTTTTTCCTGATTAGCGGACGCCCCATCTCGCTTTCTATTTTAATGAACTTGTCAAGGAGTTCAGAAGCGGGAAGTGAAGTCTCGATTTCAACCGCGCAGTTTATAAACCATTCGCTGGTGTCTATGTCAAAAGGTTCAGTGAGATATCTGGATGAAACTGCGGCTATTCTTACTCCGTCAATTTTATCTATCCGTTTTATTGCGGAGTTGATATACGAAGCCCTGTCACCCCAGTTGGAACCAAGGCTTAGATAAACCTTATTAATCTTAGAGTTTGAGCCTTGCAAGACGGTCGCATGCCTCCTCAAGACGCTTTTTGTCTGAAGTAAGTGCGAATCTTATATATCCTTCTCCGAATTCTCCGAAGCCGACCCCGGGTGTTGTGACTATTGCTGCCTCTTCGAGGATTTTTGATGAGAGCTTCTTTGAGTCATAACCTTTTGGACATGGTATCCACATATAGAAAGTCGCTCTGCTTGGAGTTACGCTGAAGCCTGCGCGCTTTAAACCGTCCTCCATAACTTTTCTTCTTCCCGAGTAAATCTCCGCCATCATCTCAATATCTTTCTCGCCGTTCTCCATGGCTTCAATCGCAGCGTACTGGATTGCCTGAAATACTCCGGAATCTACGTTGGTCTTTATCTTTGCAAGGCCTCCTACTATTTTCTCATTCCCTATTGCGAAGCCGACCCTCCATCCGGTCATGTTATATGTCTTCGAGAATGAATGAAGTTCGATTGCAACATCACGCGCACCGTCAACATTGAATATGGAAGGCGCTTTGTATCCGCCGAATGCTGTCTCTGAGTAAGCTGCATCATGGCAGATTATGATGTTATATTTATACGCAAGCTCAACAGCCTCCCTGTAGAAATCAATTTCTGCTGTTACCGATGTTGGATTGTTCGGATAATTGAGGAACATGAGCTTTGCATTTTTCAAAACATTCTCAGGGATTATTTTGAAATCAGGGAGGAATTTATTTTCCGCCTTAAGAGGCATGATGTGCTGGGTGCCGCCGCAGAATATCGTGCTCGAAGTGTAAACAGGATAGCCGGGACTCGGTATGAGCACGGTGTCACCCGGGTTTACGAATGCAAATGGAATGTTTGCAACAGCCTCCTTTGAGCCAATGAGTGAGATCACTTCATTGTCAGGATTGAATGAAACTCCGAAACGCTTTTTCACCCATTTGGAGCAGGCTTCGCGGAATATCTTCATCCCGATATAAGAAGGATAGCGGTGGTTTTCAGGGTTTCCGGCAGTTTTCCTCAATGCTTCGATTATATGTTCCGGCGTAGGCGTATCGGGGTCGCCGATTCCCAGATCTATGACATCTTTTCCCTCTGATATGGCTTTTGACTTTAAGCGGTCAAGTTCAGCAAAAAGGTATGGAGGAAGTTTACCGAGGCGCTCAGATAATGTAACATTGAATTCTCTGCTCATTTACGATTCCTTTTCCCGGTTAATTATTTCTTTTAATTAGCTAATCATTCCTGATATATTGCAAAAAAGTTTTACGGATAGTAAATGAGTGATTTGCTTTTGTCAAATGCTGAAACTAATGCTGAAACTAATGAATGAAAAGGGAAATAGATGACTGAAATCAGAACAAGATTTGCACCAAGCCCCACCGGGTATCTTCATATAGGGGGCGCGAGAACTGCTCTTTTCAACTGGCTTTTTTCAAGACACCATAAAGGCAAGTTTATCCTCCGCATAGAAGATACTGACAGGGAGAGGTCAACACAGGAATTCACTGACGCAATACTTAACTCCATGGAATGGCTAAACCTTGACTATGATGAAGGTCCGTTCTTTCAGAGTGAACGCTATGACTTATACCGTGAAGCTGTAAAAAAACTATTGGATAGCGGGAAAGCCTACAGATGCCGCTGTACTAAGGATGAGCTTGACGGGATGCGGGCAAAGGCCCTTGCAGAGGGAAAGCCTCCGGGATATGACAGGCGATGTAGGGACAAGGAGATCAAAGAAAGCGATGGGCCATTTTCAGTAAGGTTTGCGGCACCGGTGGACGGCGAGACAGTGATAGAAGATATGGTAAAGGGGACTGTCGTTATACAGAACCAGCAGATTGATGACCTTATAATCATGCGCTCTGACGGCACTCCGACATACAACTTCGTTGTCGTGGTTGATGATGCGACAATGGGTATAAACCATGTGATAAGAGGCGAAGACCATCTTGCCAATACGCCAAAGCAGATACAGATATGTTCTGCCTTGGGTTATACTCCTCCTAAATTCGCACATGTCCCGCTTATTCTTGGTACGGACAAGGCAAGACTCAGCAAAAGGCACGGCGCAACGTCGGTCGAAGAATACAGGAACCAGGGATTTGTTGCAGAAGCCCTGATGAATTATCTTGTAAGGTTAGGGTGGTCTTCCGGGGATCAGGAAGTATTCAAAATAGATGAGATGATAAAGCTATTTGATCTTACCAGTGTTTCAAAATCTGCCGGTATATTCAACCCCGAAAAGCTTCTCTGGATGAACAGTATATATATAAGGGATATGAATGAAGAGGAACTTTTACGAAGGGCAATACCTTTTCTTGAAGCGGAAGGATATGGGAAATCGGTGCTTGCTGATAAAGCCCATATGCTGAAAATCTTGACTGCTTTAAAGCCGCGGAGCCGGACACTGATAGAGCTTGCGAAAAGCGCCTCATATTTCTTCACGGACGAAATCACTTGCAAAGAAGATGACCTGAAAAAATGGATTCAGCCGGGCGTTAAAGAACTTCTCGAAAAACTTCTTGAATATATTTCACAGAGCCCTCGGCTTGAACAGAGCGGGATTGAAGACTTCATGAAAAATCTCTGCGCTGAACAGAATATTAAACTTGTAAAAATAGCACAGCCTGTTAGAATCTCTCTCACGGGAACAACAGTCAGCCCCGGCCTTTTTGAAATAATGGAAATTATTGGCAAGGAAGCTGTGGAAAAAAGAATAAAAAGATTTATTGAAAAGATCTAACATTATATAACACAGGAGAATGAACATTGGTTAAACCCATTAAGAAGAGAAAGAAGAAGGGGGATATAACAGACCCGTATATTTCCCTCCCTGAAAAATTCATGCACGCTGTAAGCACGAACGGCAAGGCTATCGCGATTTGGGCGGCAGGGATAGTTGCGGTTATAGCAATTTCAGTAGGCATCTATTATTATTTCGAAGGGAAATCAAAATCAGCATCAGACGCTTTTTTTGCAGCCCTTGACACATACAGAAAGGATTCTGACCTCTCAGCAGCTTCTGCTGTAAAGAGCAAACAGGTCTCGAAGACTTCCTATAACAGCTCTATAGAAAGATTCAACGGCATTATCTCAAACTATGGAGGAAGCGTTTACGGAGCATGGTCTAAAGTCTATGTCGGGAACTGCTACAGGAAAATCGGTGAAGATGAGAAAGCAAAGGGTTACTACCTTGATTTCATAAAAGATTACAGCAAGACTGATCTCGTAATGTTCGAGGCATACCAGAATCTGACTACCATACTTGTCGACGAGAAGAAATTTGATGATGCCATAAAATATAGTAACGACTATATCGGCAAGGAAGGCTCAATGGTGCCGGAGGAATTTTTAAACAGGATAGCTTTTTGCTATGAGCAGAAGAAAGACCTGAAGAACGCCGAGATAGCTTACCGGAGGATTGTTGAAGAGTACCCTGAGTCTCAGCTTAGCGGGATAGCTAAAGAAAAGGCTGATAACATCAAGACAATCGTGATGCAGGGACTTTAATGGCAACAGATGATGCAAACAATTACAAGGTCCAGCTTCCGGAATTTGAAGGGCCGATGGACCTTCTGCTTTATCTCATCAAGACCAATGAGCTGAATATTTACGATATTCCTATTGCCTTTATACTCGATGAGTACATAAAGTACGTTGATATGTTGAAGGTGTTGAATTTAAACACCATCGGTGATTTCCTCGTTCTTGCAGCACAGCTCATCTTCATAAAATCAAAGATGTTGCTGCCACGGTCATCCGCTGATGATGAAGCAATTGAAGATCCAAGGACAGAGCTTGTTCAGAAGCTGCTTGAGTACAAGCAGTTTAAAGAAGCATCAAAACAGCTTGGCGGTCGTGAAGCATATTTCAGTGAAATGTACAGCAGGAAAAACCCTGCCGGTGATACTGAGAAAAAAGAGGAGATAATGCTTCAGGTCTCTGTATTTGACCTTATCAAGGCGTTTGAAAGGATTTTAAGCAGGACAAAAGAGGTTCATGTCAGGGAGATACTCGTAACAAGATTCAGCGTCAATGATAAGATATCATGGATAATGGATCTGCTCGAGAAGAATGAATCTCTATCCATCGAGCAGCTTTTTGAACCGATGGAAGAAAGGATGGAGATGATAATCACTTTCCTTGCAATGCTTGAGCTGACAAAACTGCATCTCATAAAGGTAACGCAGGAGTCCATTTTAGGAAGAATAATGATTTATGCGAACTGAAAGAAAAAAATCGCTTTCACTATTTCTCATGGTTTTATTTCTGTTCCCATTAAGTGCGCTTGCGGACAGCGCATCTCTATATCTTGACCGCATTGAAAAGGAGTATAAGGACGTAAAATCATTGGAGACAGAGTGCAGTCAGGAGTTTTACAACAGGACAATGGACAGGACTTTCACCTTCAAAGGTAAGATACTTATAAGAAGGCCGGACAAGTTCAGGTGGGAGATAAAAGACCCTGAAACCCAGCTTATACTCATTGATGGCGTTAATCTCTGGATATACACAGCAGAGAACAATCAGGTCATTAAGGAAAAAGCAAGCATTGGCGGAAGGTCGAAGTTCGCATTGCTGCTTCTTTCAGATTTCACGGAAATAAAAAAGAACTTCCATATTACCGTAAAATCTGAAAGCGGAGACATCGTGGCTCTCGCTCTTGACCCTGTTGAAAAAAGCGTTGATATAAAGAGCGCCTCTCTCATTATTGATAAAAAGACCTTCAAAATAACAGGTGTCGAGATATACGATGCCTACGAAAACAGGTCTAAATATTCATTTACAGGAATAGTTTTTAATAAGCAGATACCGGATTCTCAATTTATATATACGCCGTCTCAGGGAGTTGAGGTTGTGGATTCCTCTTCTCTTTGATATAAGGGGGATATAAAGGTAATAAGAAGTTATAATCATAAACAAAACAGAAAGAAGATAACGACATGATATATCTGGTTTCAATGATAGTAGCGCTGGGTCTCCTGATTTTTGTACATGAACTTGGCCATTTTCTTGTAGCTAAAAAAAATGGTATTGGTGTTAAGAAATTTTCCCTGGGATTCGGCCCGAAAATAATCGGGAGAAAATGGGGAGAAACAGAGTATCTCATATCTGCGCTTCCTCTCGGAGGCTATGTAAAGCTCGAAGGCGAAGAACCTGACGAGGAATGTGAAAATCCTGAAAAGTCATTTTCACGCAAGTCTCCTCTTGCAAAGCTTTCGGTGGCAGCAGCTGGTCCTATTTTTAATATAATCTTTGCAATATTCATCCTAGCCGGAATCTATATGAGCGGGATAACAGTCTTAAAGGCAGTTGTCGGCGAAGTGGATAAAGACTCTCCTGCATGGAAAGCGGGTTTGAAATTCGGCGACGAAGTCGTAAAAATCAATGATACGCCGGTTGCTTCCTGGGATGAACTCACCAATATAATTCATGTAAGCTCAGGGAAGACTCTCATGTTCACAATAAGCCGTGATGGCAATTTGATGAATAAGGAGATCATACCTGATCAAAGGGTGATAACCGATTTACTCAATGAGCAAAAGACTATAGGACTTGTAGGTATAAAGCCGGTTGCCCTTAAAGCAAGGATTGGCGGAGTCCTTGCCTCTTCAATTGCGGAGAAATCAGGCATTAAGGACGGCGATACCATTGTATCTGTAAACGGGAAGAAGGTTGAAGCTTTAAGCCAGATTGAGGATATATCAACAGAAAATATCCTCTCATCCGGAAAGGACCTTTCGGTAGGAATAGAAAGAGAGAAGGTTGGAAAGGTTAATGATAAACCTGAGAAGGTTGAAATCAATATTCCTGCCAGCCTCCTGAAAGAGGCAACTCCGGATGCATCCTCTTTTCCGGCCCTTCTTGGGATTGAGCCAACGGATCTTTATATTGACGAAGTCGTAAAAGACTCTGCTGCTGACAAAGCGGGGTTAAAACCATTCGACAAGATAATAGAATTAAACGGGAAGTCTCTTTCCAATTGGGATGAATTTCTGGAGGCGATAACAAAGAAGCCCGGCGAAACGGTGAAAATCGCTGTAATGAGAAAAAATGAGCGTATTGATATAGCCATGACTCTCGGTGAAACAACTGAAAGAGATATGCTTGGAGACAAGATAAAGATAGGCATTCTCGGAGTGGCGTCTGCCAACCGTTATACGGACATCAAAACAGAGGAAAAGAAATATTCTATTCCGTCTGCTTTTTTAAATGCAACAGAACGGACTGTGACCCTTTCGGGCTTGATGTTCAAAGGAATCGGAAAGCTTGTGACAGGGCAGATTTCCGGAAAGGCAATATCAGGCCCTATAGCTATCGCAAAGATGGCGGGAGACCAGGCTAAGAGAGGAATTTACGAATTTGCATCTTTCGTGGCTTTCATAAGCATCAATCTCGGCATAATAAACTTCATTCCTCTGGGCACTATCACAGACGGAGGTCTTATTGCGCTCTTCCTTGTTGAAGGGATAATAAGGAGGCCTATTAATGAGAAGCTGCGTGCTGTTACCCAATATATCGGGCTTGCACTGATAGCGCTCATAATGGGTTATGCCCTCTATAATGATTTTAGCCGCTATCTTGGCGACATAATAGACTTTTTCAGGCGAATGATAGGCGTCTGAAATAATCCATTATAACCATAGCGATGCAGACCCGCAGAAAAACAAGGCTCATTAAAGTAGGCAGTGTCTCAATCGGCGGAGATGCACCTGTTTCCGTCCAGTCGATGACCAAGACTGATACAAATGATGTAAAAGCCACTGTTTCCCAGATAGTAAAGCTTGCCGGCGTAGGATGCGAGATAATCAGGGTCGCAGTAAAAGACAGGGACGCACTTTCCGCATTCGCCGAGATTAAAAGCGCTTCGCAGATACCGGTCATTGCGGACATACATTTCGATTACAAGCTTGCAATCGGTGCTTTGGAAAAAGGCGCTGATGCAGTGCGCATTAATCCTGGCAATGTCGGCGGAGAAGACAAATTCAGGGAAGTGATCCGATGCTGTAAAGAGTACGGCAGGTCCATGAGAGTCGGCGTTAACTCAGGTTCAATAGAAAAGGACATACTTGAAAAGCACGGCAAACCTGATGCATTTGCAATGGTGGAAAGCGCTTTGCGCAGCATTGAAGTATGCGAAAGGGAAGGGTTTAAAAACTTCAAAGTGTCTCTCAAAGGGTCTGATGTTCTTGAAACAATAAATGCAAACAGGGAATTTTCAAAAAGATGCGATGCGCCTTTACACCTTGGCATAACAGAAGCAGGGACGCTTGTTACGGGAAGCACAAAGAGCGGGGCAGGCATCGGGATAATGCTCTATGAGGGTATCGGTGATACCATCAGGGTCTCGCTAACAGGAGATCCTGTAAATGAGGTAAAAGCAGGCTTTACAATTTTACGCTCATTGAAATTAAGGGATGTGGGAGTAGATGTCATTTCATGCCCCACATGCAGCAGACGGGAGGTTGATGTCGAAGGAATCGCAACAGAGGTTGAAAATGCGCTTTCGCATTTCACGGAGCCGCTCACTGTTGCTGTAATGGGATGCGTTGTAAACGGGCCCGGCGAGGCAAAAGAAGCCGACATCGGGGTGGCAGGCGGAAAAGGGGTTGGAATTCTTTTTAAGCATGGTGTACAGGTAAAAAAAATAAAAGAGAAAGATTTTGCACGTGAGCTGATTGAAGGCGCTACTGAGATAATCAGAACAAGAAAAAAGTAATAGAACATCCTGAGAAACGTAAGATGAAATGGAGAAATTACAAATGAAATGGAGCAATTATCTGATACCAACGCTTAGGGAAATACCCTCTGAAGCTGAAGTCATAAGCCACCAGTTGATGCTGAGAGCAGGGATGATAAGGAAGCTTTCTGCCGGCATATATAATTTTCTTCCTCTCGGGATGAAAGTATTACAGAAAATAGAGAACATCATCCGCGAAGAAATGAACAGGGCAGGGGCAATAGAGATACTGATGCCTTCAATTCAGCCCTGCGAACTCTGGCAGGAGAGCGGACGCTGGGAATTTTACGGGAAGGAACTTCTCCGGATAAAGGACAGGCATGAGAGGGATTTCTGCTACGGCCCCACGCACGAAGAGGTCGTGACGGACATAGTGAGAAAAGAAGTGAAATCCTACCGCCAGCTTCCAATAAACCTTTACCAGATACAGACCAAGTTCAGGGACGAGATAAGGCCGCGTTTCGGCGTTATGCGCGCACGCGAATTCATAATGAAAGACGCCTACAGCTTTGACACGGATGAGCCGGGTGCCGAGGAAAGCTACCGGAAGATGCACGAAGCCTATTGCAGGATATTTGACCGCTGCGGTTTGAAATACAGGGCTGTCGAGGCTGATACAGGGACAATCGGCGGGAAATTCTCACATGAGTTCATGGTACTTGCAGACACCGGCGAAGAGACGATAGCCACATGCGGTTCTTGTAAATATGCGGCAAATCTTGAAAAGGCAGAGGTAAGGGGAGGGGAGAAAAATCAGGGAAGCAGAGAAGCAAAAAAGCTGGAGACCGTTGACACGCCAGGCAAGAGAACGATAGCAGAAGTATCGGAGTTTCTTAATGTTAAACCTTCAGACCTTTTAAAGACCATCATATACAATGCTGACGGAAAGGCTGTTGTTGCCATAGTAAGAGGAGATTACGAGATAAACGAAGCGAAGTTAAGGTTAGCGCTTGGCTCTGATATTGTGGAGCTTGCAGATGATGAAACAGTAAAGCGCGTGACAGGGGCGGCAACCGGTTTTGCCGGTCCAGTGGGGCTTAAGGGGATTAGAATATTGGCAGACAGCTCCGTGGAAGCGATGGAAAACTTTGTGACAGGCGCAAATGCAGATGACAAGCATATTATAAATGTCAACATCGGAAGGGACTTCGAGATAAAGCAGTATTACGATATCAGAACTGTTGTAGAAGGGGACGGATGTCCGCGCTGTGAAGGAGGGACACTTTCTTTTATGAAGGGGATAGAAGTTGGGCATATATTCAAGCTTGGCACAAAATATTCAAAGGCTATGAATGTGACCTATCTTGATCAGAACGGCGCGGAGAAACTTATGATAATGGGCTGCTATGGCATAGGTGTAAGCAGGATCATCGCCGCTGCCATTGAGCAGAACTTTGACGAAAATGGAATCATCTGGCCTCTTCCAATTTCGCCATTTAAAGTGATAATCCTTCCTGTCAATGCAAAACATGAAGAGTCTATTGATATTGCATTGAAATTATATGGTAATCTGCGTGATGATAATATTGAAGTATTGCTTGATGACAGGGATGAAAGACCGGGTGTCAAATTCAAGGATGCAGACCTTATAGGTGTTCCGTACAGGGTGACAATCGGCGAGAAGAACTTAAAAAACGGCATGGTCGAAATCCGCGACCGCCGCACCGGAAAGACCGACCTCGTTGATAAAAGCTCTGCCGAGGAGTATCTGAAAAAGCTATTTGCCTGAGTAATAATCTCTATCCTTATTTTTTTTGCGATTCACTCGTTTTATTTTGCCATATTTTTTTTCTGCCATACTTCTTTCTTTTTTGGTTATCTTCGCTTCTCATTAGGTCATCCATGCTTCTTCATTGTCATCCCCGCGAAAGCGGGGATCCAGAAATAATGATCACGTATTTTCTTCTTTTGTTATATCCTTTTGTTGTTATATATTTAATCAACTAAAAAATGACACCTACATGAGCAATTAACCCAAGGAAACTTATGGCAAAAAATAACAATGGCAAAGCAGAGGGCTTTGAGAAAACTCTCTTTAAGGCAGCGGATAAGCTGCGTAAAAATATGGATGCCGCTGAATATAAGCATATTGTTCTTGGTCTTATTTTCCTGAAATACATTTCTGATTCCTTTGAGGAACTGCACACAAAGCTTTCCGAAGGTAAAGAAGAATATGCCGGAGCTGACCCGGAAGATCCTGACGAATACAGGGCTGAGAATGTTTTCTTTGTGCCGCAGATTTCACGCTGGTCTTATCTTCATTCACGAGCAAAGCTCCCATCAGTCGGCAAAGATGTTGATGATGCTATGGAAGCGATTGAAAAAGAAAATCAGACACTCAAGGGTATTTTACCAAAGGTATATGCACGCCTTAATCTGGATAAAGCAGCACTTGGCGGATTGATTGACCTTATAGGCAATATTGCCCTCGGTGATCAGGCGGCAAAAGCTAAAGATCTGCTCGGCAGAGTGTATGAATATTTTCTTGGCGAATTCGCCAATGCAGAAGGAAAAAAGGGAGGGCAATTCTATACTCCAAAATCAATAGTCCGCCTCATGGTTGAAATGATTGAGCCATTCAAAGGAAGAGTCTTTGACCCTGCCTGCGGAAGCGGTGGAATGTTCATCATGAGTGAAAAATTTGTTGAAAGCCACAAGGGGAAGATTGACGACATCTCGATCTACGGACAGGAAAGCAATCAGACAACCTATCGCCTGTGCCGGATGAATCTTGCAATCCGCGGCATTGATGGCTCACAGGTAAAATGGAATACTGAAGGCTCTTTTCTTAACGACCAGCACAAAGATCTGAAAGCCGACTTTATCATCGCAAATCCGCCATTTAATGACAGTGACTGGTCAGGAAACTTATTGCAGAATGACCCCCGCTGGAAATATGGCACCCCTCCTGCAAACAATGCCAATTTTGCCTGGCTTCAGCAGATGATTTATCATCTTTCGCCAAAGGGTTTGATGGCTTGTGTTCTTGCCAATGGTTCACTTTCATCTCAAACCAGCAACGAAGGGGAAATCAGAAAAACTCTTATTGAAAATGATCTCGTTGATTGTATTGTCGCACTTCCAAAACAGCTTTTCTATAACACCGGGATTCCTGCCTGCATCTGGTTTATTTCAAGGAAAAGAAGCGGGAATGGGGACAGGAAACGTGCTGGTGAGATTCTATTTATTGATACAAGTGAGATAGGTTATATGGAAGACCGCACACATCGTGCTTTCAGCGAAGACGACATTGCCAAAATCGCAGGTACCTATCATGAATGGAGAACAGAAGGCGGAAAATATGAAAATATCAAAGGATTCTGCAAGTCTGCAAACATTGAAGAAGTAACCAAACATAATTTTGTCCTTACGCCCGGACGTTATGTTGGCATTAAAGATGAAGAAGATGACGGCATTCTGTTTGAAGATAAAATTGCAAAGTTAATGACTGAACTTTCAGCGCAAATAGCTGAAGAACAAAAGATGAATGAGGAAATAAAAAAACAACTGAAAAACATTGGTTTTAATTTGGAAGACTTATGAAAAAAGAAGTTATTATTTACCAAAGCAAATCAGGTGCAATAGAGCTAAAAGGCGATTTGAGGAAAGAAACTCTATGGGCAAGTCAGGCGCAAATTGTAAAACTTTTTGGTGTTGATCAATCAGTGGTATCACGTCATATTAATAATATCTTTAAAGACAATGAAATTGATGAAAAAAGCAATATGCAAAAAATGCATATTGCAAATGCCGATAAACCAGTGGCTTTTTATTCTCTGGATGTTGTGTTGTCTGTAGGCTATCGAACAAATTCAAAAGTGGCAATTGAATTTCGTAAGTGGGCGACAAAAACCCTCAGGTCTCATATTTTAGACGGCTATACCATCAACAGAAAGCGGATAGCCAAAAACTACGACTCGTTTATACTGGCTGTCGAAAACGTCCGCACACTTTTGCCGGCAGGAATGAAATCCGACACCGACACTATTCTGGAACTCATCAAAGCATTTGCCGGCACATGGTTTTCCCTTGATGCTTATGACAAGAACACTTTCCCTCATGGGAAAACAACAAAGAAAAAGGTTTCCTTTGTTGCAGGCGACCTTATGGGAGGTATCGCGGAACTCAAAGCAGAGCTCCTGAAAAAAGGGGAAGCAAGCAATCTGTTTGCTGTTGAAAAAAACAAAGATGCAATTGAAGGAATTGTAGGGAATGTAATGCAGTCTTTCGCCGGAGAAGAGCTGTATCCGGGTATCGAAGAAAAGGCGGCTCATCTTCTCTATTTTATGGTAAAAAACCACCCCTTTGCTGACGGCAACAAGCGGAGCGGCGCATTTGCCTTTGTATGGTATTTGAAAAGAGCATGCGCACTCAACACCTCGAAACTTACGCCGGAAGCCCTTACAGCATTAACTCTTCTAATTGCTGAAAGTAATCCAAAAGACAAAGATAAAATGACAGGATTGGTAACAATGCTTTTGAGAAAATAGTTATGGCAGCGTTAACAAAAATTGAATTCACAAATTTAATTTCTTATGCATTAAACAATTCTATTTTTCCCTTGCAGGACAGCCTTTCAGAATTATAAGATGATTATATGCTCACTGAAAAAAGCCTTGAAATAATAAGCAAACTGGCGGGGAAATACTCCCTGAAACTTGTCATACTCTTTGGCGGGCTGGCAAAGGGGATATATGATGAGAAAAGCGATATGGATATTGCCATACTTCCGCAAAATACAAATGAGTTTATTGAGAAGGAAATGCTGAGCAATTTAATTTATGATTTCATGGAAGTTGAAGATATTGAGAGAAGGGAGGCTGACATTGTTCTTGTAACTTCGGAAAACCCGATTCTCCTTTACCAGATAGCAAAATATGGAGTCCCTCTTTATTCAGAAAGCGATGAGACATATCAGAACTTTCTGAGCTGGGCACGGTTTACTTATGAAGATAACATGAGGTTTATAACAGGGTTGTCTGAGACTGTTAAAGAAAAGTTAAGGAATATATGATCTTATGAAGCAGATTGAGAAAAAATTACATTTTCTGGCTGATCATCTTAAAATACTCAAGGAGTTTGAAGGGAAGACAATTGATGAGATCAGAAAAAATTACAAAGACCTCAAATTCGTTGAAAAGATAATTCAGGAGCTGGTTGATTGTGCCATTGATGTGAATGAGATTGTAATAAAAAAGGTTAAGAACGAGAAACCTTTTTCATCAAAGCGTTCATTCAGGGATCTTCAGGATATTTGTGATAAAAATGGAATTGCTTTTGAAGATAAAGACATCAAGCTCTTCATTGATACTGTTTCACTCAGAAATGAGATTGTGCATTCTTATGATGTGAACATCTATCTGACATGGGGGAAAAGAAAGATTGATGTAATAGTTGCTTTATATAAGAGATATGCTGACAATATACTGAATTTAGGTAAGCTTATTTATTAGATAAAACCGCTTTCCCCATCATGCTTTATCCAGCACATCTCTTACTTTAATTAAAAAGTCCCTTGGAGAGAAAGGTTTCAGGATGTAATTTGAGCCTTCCTCAAGGTAACCATCCTTGTATATCTTGTCTGCCGTATATCCGCTCATAAAAATAAATTTCATAGCAGGCTTTATTTTCTTTATCGCATTGTAAGCCTCTCTGCCGTTTTTTTTTGGCATTATCAGATCAAGGATGACAAGATCAATCTTGTCTTTATCTTCGGTAAATTTAATTATTGCATCCTGTCCGTCATCTGCCGTCATAACCTTGTAGCCGAATGTCTCAAGCATAGATGACATAAGTTCTCTTACTGTTTCATTATCTTCTGCGACAAGTATTGTCTCACTGCCGGTGGGCATCACAGGCTGAATGATTGCTGTCTGCTTCTCTTCTTCCTTTGCTGTTATAGCAGGAAGATATATTTTAAATGTTGTGCCTTGCCCGGGTTCACTGTAAACATTTATATATCCATTATGCTGTTTTATTATCCCGTACACGATTGAAAGTCCAAGTCCCGTGCCTTTCCCTGTTTCCTTTGTCGTAAAAAACGGCTCGAATATCTTTTTCTGGGTTTTTTCATCCATTCCTATCCCTGTATCCGAGACAGATATAAGAGCATAATTTCCTTTTTCCCCATAACCGTGCGCCTTTATGAATATTTCATCCAATTCAACTGATTCTGTTTCAATTGACAACTTGCCTCCCTGAGGCATAGCATCCCTTGCGTTTGCCGCTATGTTCATCAGCACCTGTTCTATCTGGCCGGCGTCAGCCATTATATTTAAACTGGTTTCGCTCAGTTTCATGCTTAGATCTATGTCTTCGCCTATAATCCTTGCGAGGAACTTATCAACCCTTTTTATCACTTCATTCAGATTGACATGCTTCATTTCAATTATCTGTTTTCTGCTGAATGCAAGGAGGCTGTGTGTCAGGCTGGCTGCTCTTTCTGCTGATTCAAGTATATGGTTGACATTGACCTTTAACGGGTTGTCAGATTTCATCTTCATCTCTAAGAGGTTGCCATAACCGATTATTGCGGAAAGAATATTGTTGAAGTCATGGGCGATCCCGCCGGCAAGCTGACCGATTGCCTCCATCTTCTGCGCCTGGCGAAGCTGTTCTTCAAGCTTTCTTTTTTCCGTAATATTATTCAAAGTCTCTATTACGGAAGTGACTTTGTTGGAACTGTCAGTCACAGGATAAGCCTTTACTTCTATATAAATTGGTACCTCACTCTCATCATAAAGTGCATAAACTGATGAATGAGGCTTTCCCGTTTCAAAGGTCTCTTTAACCGGACATGCTTCTCCGAATTCGAAACAGGGCTTATCCAAGTGATGAGATATCTTATAACAGTGGTTTCCCACGATATCCGCAAGTGCAAGTTTAAATTCATTGCAAAATGAGCTGTTGGCAGTCAATATCTTGAAATCTTTGTTTATTATAATGAACCCTTCATCAACTGTTTCAAAGATGTTTTTGATGAAGGCTTCCTTTTCCCGCAGACTTTCTGCAATTTTCTGGTAATTGTTACGGCTTTCTTCAAGCTCTCTGACTTTTTCTTCAAGCTTGATCGCGACGACTTCGCTGTATCTCTTCAGATACTCTTCATCTTCCTTTATAAGCTCGGCTGTCACGATTTTCTCTACCTTGTTTTCTTTTAATATGAATTCTATCTCCTTCCACAATTCAGAAGGATCTTTGGGTTTTATGATAAAAGCCTCTGCTCCAAGAGACAATGCAAGCTCTGCATCCTGATATTCTTTGTAAGTAGCCGAGTAGAATATGAAAGGTATGGCGTTAAGAATCTTGTTTTTCTTTATGGTCCTGAGGAACTGGAATCCATCCATAACAGGCATCAGTGCATCGGAGATTATGATGTCAGGTTTTTTGAGAGCCGCTATTGAAAGAGCTTCCTGTCCATTGCAGGCTTCTATGGTTTCATGTCCATGTCTCTCAAGAGTGCACTTCAGGATTTCCCTGTCATCACTATTGTCATCAACGATGAGTATTATCATTTTTATTATTTTTCCGGATGGTTTTTTAATTTCATCTGTTTAATCTCTTCAAGCATTTTTTCCGCGCAATCAGGGCACAGGCTGTGACTGAAAAGAACATCGGAATTTTCCGAGATATATGATTCAATCTGGTTCCAGTACCCTTTGTCATCTCTTATCTTTTTGCAGGAAGAGCAGATAGGAAGCATCCCGCTAAGGGTCTTGACTTTGGCAAGCGCGTCCTGCAGTTCAAGTATCAGTTTTTCTCTTTCTTCCTCTAACCGTCTGCGATCCGTAAAATCGCGAAAAGCTGTAACTGAAGCAATAATTTTTCCTTCTTCAATAATGGGTGTTGATATAACTGATATTGGGAGAACAGTGCCGTCTTTGCGTATAAAAACTTCATCTTTTGAAATATAGTGATTGCCGGTTTTGGTGATATTATGCATAGGGCACTCCTCCAATGGCAGCGGAGTGCCGTCTGCCTTGCGGTAATGGATAAGATTATGTGCTCCTTTTTCATTTAATTCATCCATTGTCCAGCCAATGAGACGCTCAGCCATAGGATTCATGAAGGTAATTAAGCCCTGCAAATCAAAAACGTAAATCCCCTCGCCTAAACTTGAGGTGATATCTAATAATTTTTTTTCGCTCTTCTTAATCAGTTCTTCTGTCTTCCTACGGGCGGCAATCTCGCCTTCAAGTTCTCTGATTTTTTCTTCAAGCTTTATTGCAACTATCTCGCTGTACCTTTTCAGGTACTCTTCATCTTCTTCGATGAGTTGGGCTGTTACAGGTTTCTCACTCTTATTTTCTTTTAATATATCTTCTATCTCCTTCCATAATTCCGCCGGGTCTTTTGGTTTAATGATGAAAGCATCGGCTCCAAGAGACAATGCAAGCTCTGCATCCTGATATTCTTTGTAAGTGGCTGAGTAAAATATGAAAGGTATGGAGTTCAGAGTCTTGTCTTTTTTTGTGTTTCTAAGGAACTGAAATCCATCCATCACAGGCATCAGTGCATCAGAGATTATTATATTAGGTTTTTGTTTAGCAGCAATCGACAGCCCCTCCTGTCCGTTGCAGGCTTCTATGACCTGATGTCCGTGTCTTTCAATGATTAAACGCAATAACTCTCTGTCATCACTATTGTCGTCAACAATGAGTATCTTCATTTTGCGCTCCTCGAGATTATTTTATGTATCTCATCAACAATTGTAAGAGGGTCTATTGGCTTTTCAAAATAAGCGTTACAACCGGCATTAATAGCTCTTTCCATATCTCCCTTCATCGCAAAAGAGGTTATAGCAATTATGGGTATATTATGATCAATCTTTGATTCTCGTATCCTTTTTGTGGTTTCAATCCCGTCAATTCCAGGCAGGCTTATGTCCATTATAATGAAATAAGGTTTTTCTTTTATAGCAAGCTCCAGGCCCATCTCACCGGTTTGAGCGGCTATTACTTCATATCCTCCCCTTTTGAGGGCATAAGTGATAAGCGCCAGATTATCTATATCATCTTCAACAACAAGCACTTTTTTCATAAAAATTCCCTCCCTTGCTTATAACGTTACAGGCGCTTTTAATGTAAAAACACTTCCATCGTTGTATCTGCTTTTTACGGCTATGTCCCCCTTCAATATTTCAACAGCGATTTTCTTTGAAAGATAAAGCCCCAGGCCTGTTCCGGGTATAGTTGAACTTAAAGGCGTATGAATGCGTACAAAGGGGAAAAATAACTTTGGTATGTCTTCTTCCTTTATCCCTATCCCGGTGTCTGCAATGATTATTTCAACGGAATCAGATGGAGCTCCGTTCGTATGTGAAAATTGAGTTTTAATGCTGATTGAGCCTTTTTCTGTAAACTTGACCGCATTGCTTATAAGATTAATTATGCACTGAAGCAGTCTTCTCCTGTCGGTATGCATTGTCCGATGCATTGAATTGATCTCAAGATTAAGTCCTTTTTTATCAATATCGCTTTTAAAGAGTTCCAGAGCTTCTGATATAAGCTCATAAAGGTCGAAATCATTAGCTGAGCTCCCGATCTTTCCTGCTTCGATCTTTGAGACATCTATTACATCATTTATGAGATTGAGGAGATGTTTTCCTGCCCTGAGAATTGTGGCGAGCTTCTCCTTTTGTTCGGAGTTTACACTGCCAATCCATTCATTGCCAAGGATGCTTGAAAAACCGATTATGGAGTTTAAAGGCGTTCTGAGCTCATGGCTCATGGAGGCAATAAACATGGACTTCATTCTGTCCAGTTCTTTTAATTTCGCGTTTGCTTTCTCAAGCTCTTTCTTGCTGAGATTAAGGTCATCAACAATATTTAAAAGCGCCTTCTGATTTTCACGGATATTATTTGCTAGTTTTTCCAGCGCGGTAGTACGATGTCTTACCCGTTCTTCAAGCTCTTCATTCAGTCTTTGAAGCTCTTGTTCAACCTGTAGCCGTGCGGAAATATCTCTGGCTGCTGCAAATACTCCGGAAATTTCACCGGCTTCATTCCTGTAAACTGCTGCATTATAGAAAACAGAAGTTATATGTCCATCCCGGTGCCTTATTGCCAGTTCATAATCCTGGACCGAGCCATATCTGAATACTTTCTGATAACCATCACGTGCTTTATCAGGTTCTGTGAAATAGTCTGAGAAGTCTGAGCCGATAAGTTCGTTACGTAAATACCCTGTCACTTTCTCTGTGGCAGAATTTACGTCGGTTATCTTTCCTCTTGAATCTATAGTTACGAGAGGGTCAAGACTTGTTTCAATAAGAATACGGTTATAGCTTAGAGCCTGCTTTAACTTTTTCTCTGCATTTTTGTAATCAGTGATGTCACGGGCTGTGGCATAGGTGATTCCTTCATCTTTATTATAAATTGCCCGCCAAGACAGCCAACGAAAAGAACCATCTTTGCAAATATAGCGGTTTTCGAAGTTTAATGTAAAACCTGTCCTCAGTTGTCTAGCCATTTCATCAAGGGTTGACTGCCTGTCATCCGGATGAACGAATTCAACGAAAGGCTTTGAAGTGAGTTCTGTTTCGGAAAACCCGAGAAGCTCTGAGCAAGCAGGGTTTGTCTTTATGAAGTGCCCATTTGGATCAGCAATACACATTAGATCTGAAGAGGTTTGGAAAAATCTATAAAACTGTTCCCGTTCCTTTTCGAGCTTCCTGCGCTCGGTTATGTCGCGGACTACCCCGATAATATAATTCATTTCATTATGGGATATATACCTGACGCTTGTTTCCACCGGAAAAGTTGTACTGTCTTTACGCTTATTGACCCCCTCAATAAGCATATACCCTTTGCTTTTTACTTCTTTTACATGGTTATCCCATGAAAAGTTATCCGGGAAAATCGCTTCTATATCTATAATTCTCATATTAATAAGTTCATTGCGGTTGTATCCAAGACTGCTGCATGCCTTGTCATTGAAATTAAGAATCTTGCATGTTTTCGGGTCAACAACAAAAATCGCATCGTTTGAGTTATTGATCAAATCCCTGAAAAGGAACAAAGAATCTTCAGCGCGTTTCTGCTCTGTCACATCTTTAAGAGAAAATACCAGGAATTCCACTTCATTCTGATTGTCTAAAATAGGGGTCAGCGTCCAATCCCAGTAAGTCACTCCCCATTCAGGATGATCAGGATAGATAAAAGGTCTTGCAAGCGCCTGATACGGTTCTTTTGTTTTGACTACATTTTCAAATATCTTTTGGGCATCTGAAGGATAAAATTCGAAATGGTTATGTCCGGGAAATTCTGAGACATCACGCTGGCATGACTTTGCATAAGCCTCGTTGACTCTGATAAAATTGAAATCCCTGTCAAGTATCACTAAAGGAGTAATTGAATGTTTGAAGAATGCATCCAATATCTCGGAAGGCTTCATCTCCATCATTTCACCACTTTGTTTCCAGTTCCCTGATCTTTTCCTTGAGTTCCATCATACGGAGTTCCCTGCCGACAAAAAGACTGTTTATACGTTCAAGCTCTATATTCCTTTCTTCCAGTTCAGCCGTTCTTTCTTTTATCCTTTGTTCAAGTTCTGTGTTGAGTTTAAGCAGTTCTTCTTCAACTTCTTCCCTGTCTTTTATATTGTGAAGGAATCTTTCAACTTCAAGGGAAGTCTGAGCATGATTTAAAAATTCATCTGGAGGGACATAGTAGAAATTCCTGCAAACCATTTCTTTGTAAACAACGAGAGGATGGGTGTGGATAATATCAAGTATGATTTCAGGACTAAAACGTTTGCGGTTATACTGGCATATAGCGAGAATGTCTGACTTGGGCAATAAGTAGTTCAGTTTTGCCTCATACTCTATTAATCGTTCGACACCGATATCATTGCCCAGCGCCCATGTCATCTCACCCGTTGCCCTTAGCGCTTTAAAGCCTTCAGCTTTAGCAGAATCAACTGCATCTTTCAGAAACTGAATCATAAGGTCCGGGTCAAAGTACCCATTCTTTAAATATGCGTCTTTCTTGGTAAGAACTGCCAATGCACCGGATTTAATGGCTGTTTCTACGTCAATTCCTTCAGTGCGCATGGCATCTATTACAGAGCTGGCACTATTGTCATCTGCGATATAAACGCACTTTTCCTTTCTTTCAAGACCGATACGTATGAAGGGGACGACAGCAGCGAACTGTTCTTGCTGGGTTTCGTAAATAAGGCAGAGATGGTCATGAACATCCAGTTTGTGGAGAGCATTTTTGAGTTTGATATTTTTTTTATTGAACGTATTCATTCAATGCTCAAGTTAAATTACATTGCTGAAAATTCAACACTCATTTTTTAAAATATTATCAGTATGTTATTGTATCATTATAGCTTTTAAGGCATCAATCTAAATCAAACATTACCATGAAATAAAACAAAGTTTTTTTGTGCGATAAAAAACAATATCTTATAATACTTTACAAAATTTATTTTCTTTGACACCGGCGAGTTTTGAAATTATACTCCAACAGAAAACCATCTTACAATAATCGATGTTTCCCCTATTTTCAGGCAATTATATAGGTCTAAGTAAAAAGACAATTGATGAAGCGCAGAAGCTTCTCAATCAAATTGACTCGCTATGCGTTTCTGACAAGGAATCTGTGCAGGCAAAGGCGGAAGCTTTTATTAAAGAGAACAACTGGCAGGTAAGGAATATTGGCGTAAAAATTCTCGGTAAAGCCGGAAATGAGAGACACTCTATTATTCTTGCTGATTTGTTGAAAGATAAAAGGCAGGTCGGGTTTGTAAGAAGAAACTCTGCAAAAGCCATAAAAACGATAGGGGTTATTAACCAGCAGATAAAGGAAGCGCTTATGACCGGGATAAATGATGGTTACTGGGAAGTAAGGGTAGAGTCCATCAAGACAGCAGCAGCGCTCTGCGGCGGCGATGAATTGACGGCTGAAATTATTATAAAAAGATATCTTGGCAACGATTATGCGGTGAACCTTAATGGCAGCAAACCTCCACGTCTGCGGTCAAAGGAAAAGAATTTCGAAGTAAGGGAGGCGATAGCCGAGGCTTTGGGAAACTTTCTCAAGTACAAGTATGCAGTGCCAGCTTTATTGCTTCTCCTTAACGACGACAACTGGATTGTAAGGGCAGCGGCGCTACGTTCCTTGAGTAAACTCCCTGATGGAGGTGACAAGTTAAGAAAGTTGGTAGAGGGAATGAACCTTACATGCGAATCATTCAGGCCGGTGTTTCCTTTAAAAGAAATCTTTTCACGTGTAGTTGAGAAAAAGAAAAGGGATTAAAACAATGCTTTATCTTCTTTACGAATATTTTTACGATCCTGACAGCATCTTCTCTGTGCTCAGGCTATTCAGGTATTTAACATTCAGGATAATCTACGCAATGGTTACGGCGCTTCTTATCGCGTTCTTTTCAGGGCCTATAATAATAAGAAAATTGAGGCTCAACTCCATAAAAGATGAACCGCGCAGCGAGATAGACATGGTCAATCCTTCACAGAAATACGGCACTCCTACGATGGGAGGGATACTTATCCTCATCTCGGCACTGGTCCCTATACTTCTCTGGTGCAATATATTTAATCCCTTTGTACAGATAACAGTGTTTTCAATAATCTGGTTTGCTGCTCTTGGAATAAAGGATGACCTGATAAAAGTAAGAAAGAAGGTCAAAGACGGGATGTCAAAAACGGAGAAGCTTTTCTGGCAGGCATTGTTCGGGCTCATACTTGGGATTCTTATGGTTTCCCCTTATTCACCTATAGGATGGCAGTCAGCGTCATCAATAAACATTCCTTTCTATAAATATCCGCTCAACATCGGCTGGTTCTATATACCCTTTGTCGTGTTAGTCATAATGGCGACATCCAATGCTGTAAATTTTGCCGACGGTCTTGACGGACTTGCCATAGGACCTTCGATCATGGTAGCCATGGTTTTTGGAATATTTGCATATGTTATTGGCAACCTTAATCTTGCAAAATACTTTCAGTTCAGGTTTACTAACGGCACAGGTGAACTTTCAGTTCTGTGTGCCGCCTTTATAGGGGCAGGGATAGGGTTCCTCTGGTTTAATTCATACCCGGCGCAGGTATTTATGGGGGACACAGGTTCTCTCATGATAGGAGGAGTAATGGGGACTGTGGCAGTTCTTGTAAAACAGGAAGTGCTTTTAATAATTGCAGGGATGGTGTTCGTCATGGAAGCGGCATCAGTTTTCATACAGATGATCTCAATTAACTTTGCCGGAAGAAGGCTTTTTTTCATGGCTCCGATACACCACACTTTCCAGAAGAGAGGAATAGCGGAGCCTAAAGTTGTAATAAGGTTCTGGATTATTGCGGCTATTTTTGCTCTTATAGCGCTTAGTACATTGAAGGTCAGATGACAGATAGTACAGTATACAAAAAAATTTACCACAGAGGTCACAGAGAAAGTAGTAATTATGGTGAAGTTTTTAAAACTCTGAGTACTCTGTGGTTTAAGAAATTTGCAGTAGATTTAATTAGAAAGGAGATTTAATGCAGAAAAGTTTCAGCTTCACGTCGGACTCTCTAAAACCCGTTGTGGAGGCACTTATATTTGTTTCTGATGAACCATTGAGCATAGACCGTATTGCAGAGATAATACCGGGTACTGAGGAGACATTAATACGCGAAGCCATATCAGCCTTGATTGGGGATTATGAAAGGGAAGGGCGCGGGATTCAGATCATAGAGGTGGCTGAGGGTTTCAAGATGTGCACGAGAGCCGAGTTTTCAAGCTGGATATCAGCTCTCTTTACGGAAAAGAAAAAAGCAAGGCTTTCAACACAGGCACTTGAAACTCTCGCTGTTATAGCTTATAAACAGCCAATTACAAAAGCGGAGATAGAGCAGATAAGGGGAGTCAATATAGGCGGAACTATAAAGACTCTTCTTGACCGGAACCTTTTAAGAATACTGGGAAAAAAGGAAGCACCGGGCAGACCGATCATGTATGGAACGACCCGGGATTTCCTCGAGTATTTCGGTTTAAGCGATCTGTCAGCTCTTCCAACACTGAAGGAATTTTCGGAGCTAGGTCTTAATGAAGAAATTACATTCGCAGAATCAGAACAGTTACAGAGCGGAGAGGCAACCGGCGGCGATGAGCAAGAAGAGCTGCAGGACGGAGAAGCAGCCGGAGACGAAGAAACAGAGCCTTCCGGGGATGCGTCTCCAGAAGATTCTCTCTATGGCGGGGATAGCGTCGCGCCGCAGGGCGGAGGAGATGATCCTCGAGAAGAGGGTGACTGTTAACGGCAAATGCGTTACCGAGCTCGGCACAAGAGCTGACCTTCAGAAAGACCATATCAAGGTTGACGGGAAGCTGATAAATTTTTCTCTCAGGGGCCGGAAAAAAGAATATTTGATTTTTCACAAGCCAGCCGGTGTAATCACTTCCATTTCAGATGAAGAGGGAAGGCCGGTGGTAATGGATTATATAAAGGCAGGAGAAGGCATGTTCCCGGTGGGAAGACTCGATTTCAATTCAGAGGGACTGCTTATAATCACAAATGACGGTGATTTCTGCAAAGCCATGACTGATGCATCGGGACAGATTGAAAGGGTTTATGAAGTCAAGATCAGGGGAAAAGTAGAAAAAGATATTGTGAGCAAGATGAATGGCAGGGTGAGACTTGACGACGGGACAATATCAAAACCTGTTGTGAAGATGCGCAGAGAAACAGAAAAAAACACATGGTTATCAGTAAGTCTTAAAACTGGCAGAAACAGGGAAGTCCGGAGGATAATGGATAAATTCAGGCTGACCACCGTAAGGCTTAAAAGGATAAAGTATGGGCCCTATTCCATTGGGACATTAACACCCGGCGAGTACAGAAAATTCACTGCTGATGAGGTCAGAATTGCCGGGGAGATAACTGAGAAGGGCAGACAATAACAAGGATTTATATTTAATATAAAATAAACGGAGGTTAAACAGAAATGGGAATGTGGATAGGGATTAACAGGAAGGCTCGCATATGCTACGGGTTCGATGAGATAGCTCTTGTCCCGGGAGATGTTACGATCAATCCAAACGAAGTTGATATTACCTGGGCAATCGGGGAAAAAAAGATCGGCATACCAATACTTGCCGCAGCCATGGATGGTGTAGTAGATACAAGGTTTGCCATAGAGATGGGCAAATATGGCGGCATTGCGGTTTTAAACCTTGAAGGTGTGCAGACCCGCTATAAACATCCTGAGGAAATATTGGCGAGGATAGCAGGTGCAACTAATGAAGAGGCGACTAAGCTTGTCCAGTCAATTTATCTTGAACCAATAAAGGAAGAACTTATATCAGAGAGAATAAGGGAAATTAAAGCGGCAGGAGTTATAGCGGCTGTATCAGCCATACCGCAGAAGGCATACAGATACGGAAAAATAGCAGAGGAAGCAGGAGCAGACATATTCTTTGTTCAATCAACCGTTACTACGGTAAAACATATTTCCACTGAATACGAAGTAGTTGACTTCGAGAAACTGTGTAAGGGGCTTAAGATTCCCGTCATTGTGGGTAACACTGTTACATTTAAAGCAACCTTAGAGCTTATGGAAACAGGAGTTCAAGGTGTGCTTGTAGGCATCGGACCCGGTGCTGCCTGCACAACGAGAGGTGTGCTGGGAATAGGAGTCCCGCAGGTAACTGCGACTTGTGATGCGGCAGCAGCCCGGGATGCATATTTTAAGAAAACCGGAAAATACATACCTATCATAACAGACGGCGGCATGAGCTCGGGTGGAGACGTATGCAAAGCATTTGCATGCGGCTCGGATGCGGTAATGATCGGCTCAGCATTTGCCAAGGCACATGAAGCACCGGGGAAGGGTTTCCACTGGGGAATGGCGACTCCACACGCTAACCTGCCAAGAGGTACAAGGATAAGAGTAGGCACGACAGGACCTTTAAAGCAGATACTTTACGGACCGGCAGAGTTTGATGACGGCTCGCAAAACCTTATTGGTGCGCTTCAGACATCTATGGGGAATTGCGGTGCAACGAACATAAGGGAAATGCAGGAAACGCAGATTATAATTGCCCCTGCCATAAAGACTGAAGGAAAGATTTTCCAGCAGGCGCAGAAAGTCGGAATGGGGAAGTAAGAATCAATGGACATTGAAAGAGAAAAAATATTAATCCTTGATTTCGGCTCGCAGTACACGCAGTTGATAGCAAGGAAGATACGCGAACTCAAAGTGTATTGCGAGATACATCCTTTCAATATAGGTATTGAGAAGATAAAGGAGTTCCACCCCGCAGGGTTAGTCCTTTCAGGAAGTCCTTCAAGCGTAAAGGAAAATTCCTCTCCTGTTTGCAGTCCTGAAGTATTTGAACTCGGCGTTCCTGTGCTCGGAATATGCTATGGATTCCAGCTGATGGGAAAACTTTTTGGCGGCAGGGTGCAGGAATCGGACAAAAGGGAATACGGGAAGGCAATTATCAGCGTGCTTGAAAAGGACCCTGTGCTTAACGGTATCAACAATGAAGGATTGTTAGGTTCAGTTGTGTCTGGTTCAATTGTATGGATGAGCCACGGCGACCATGTGGAAGAACTGCCAAAATGTTTCAGAAGGATTGCATCTACAGAAAACTGTCCCAATGCGGTCGCACGCCATATTGAGAAGAAGATCTATGGTCTCCAATTCCACCCTGAAGTCGCACATACGGAAAAGGGAAAAGAGATCCTTGCTAATTTTCTTTTCCGGATATGCGCATGCAAAGGGGACTGGGACATGGGTTCGTTCGTTGAAGAGAAGGTAGCCGAGATACGTGATAAAGTGGGGAGCAGGAAAGTCCTCCTTGCGCTTAGCGGCGGCGTTGATTCATCTGTTGCGGCTGTGCTGATAAACAAGGCAATCGGACACAACCTTCATTGCATTTTTGTAAATAACGGCGTGCTCCGGGCAGGTGAGGCTGAGAAGGTCATAGATACATTCAGGAACCACTACGATATCAACCTCACATACGTTGACGCTGAAGAGGAACTTTTACAGCTTCTCGATGGAGTGACTGATCCTGAAAAGAAAAGGAAGATAATTGGGAATCATTTCATAAAGGTATTTGAGAGGGAAGCCGGAAAACTTGGAGGGATAGAGTTCCTTGCACAGGGTACGCTCTATCCAGATGTCATCGAATCTGTTTCATTCAAGGGACCTTCGGCGACAATAAAGACCCACCACAATGTGGGAGGTCTGCCGGAAAAATTCAATTTCAAACTAATAGAACCATTCAGAGAGCTTTTCAAAGATGAAGTGAGGATGGTTGGATTATCATTGCAAATGCCGGAAGAGATAATATACAGGCAGCCTTTCCCGGGCCCTGGGCTTGCAATAAGAATAATCGGTGAGATAACGCGCGAACATCTGAGGATATTAAGACAGGCTGATGCCATAGTAATGGAAGAGATAAAGAGGGCATCGCTTTACAGAGCAATATGGCAATCCTTTGCAGTACTTGTGCCGGTCAAGACAGTTGGAGTTATGGGGGATGAACGGACTTATGAGAACGTCATTGCCATTCGGGCCGTGGAGAGCGTTGACGGTATGACGGCAGACTGGGTTAAACTTCCATATGAAGTTTTAAATACAATATCAAACCGTATAATCAGCGAGGTAAGGGGAGTTAACCGGGTTGTATACGACATAAGCTCCAAGCCGCCAAGCACCATTGAATGGGAGTAATGAAGGCATTGCGGCATAGACCTTTTTTTATTCTTTTATTCCTTTTCCTGATAATTCCTTCAGTTGTAATTCCTGTATACGCAGAGGATAACTTCTTAAAGAAGGGTGATACCCTGTTTGAGTCGGGAAACCTGCTGGAAGCAAAGTCTTTCTTTATCCGCTCACTGGCAGAGTATCCAGATATTCGGGATTACTCGCTTTACAGGATTTTTTTGACTGCCAAAAAAGAGGGGGATCTAAGACTTGCTGAAAAGACTTTTGAGGATATAGAGCTTCATTTCGGATACAGTCGCTGGTATGGCCCCATGATATTGGACATGGGAAGCATTTATGCCAATGCAGGGTTTCATAAAAAGTCTATCGCTACTCTAAAGAAATATGCCT
Source organism: Candidatus Schekmanbacteria bacterium (assembly GCA_016219965.1). Classification (NCBI taxonomy): domain Bacteria; phylum Candidatus Schekmaniibacteriota; species Candidatus Schekmanbacteria bacterium. The sequence goes on along the minus strand of JACRJM010000015.1, from coordinate 576,661 downwards.
CCTCTTTTCCTTCAGGGAGAAACATAACAAAAGTTTTGCTCCTTCTCTGTGAAGAACTAATCAGGGATAAACAAAAAGCAGAGGCTAAAAATATTCTGACCGGTTTATGGTACGATCATCCGGAGTCTCCGGAAGCCGACAGAGCTGAAGCTATTCTCATGAAAGAATATTATAACGGCGGGAACATAAGAGGACATGTCAAGACAGGGACATTATTACGAAGATGTGACGAACTAAAAAAGACATTTCATTTCAGTGAATCGATAAAAGAATATGATTATCTTTTCGAACATTCAAAGAAATTAAGCTTAGAGACTCTCACAGATGTATATCTTGGCAAGGGCGAAGCGCTTGAAAAGCTGAAGCAATATAAAAAAGCATCAATTCTCTATGAGAGCCTGCTTAAAAGATTAGGAAAGACAGGCAAGAGAGAGAGTATAGAGCTTGCCGGGTACAGGCTTGCAAATGCTTATTTCCAGGGCTCTGACGATGAACAATTTCTTTTAGTTTCCAAAAAAGCTGTTGAGAAGGAAAGCAGCTCACCTTACGGTTTAAAGACAGCTTATCTTATTTTTAAATTCTACAAAAATGCCGGTGATGTCCGGAATGCTCTTGATTATATATCAATGATGCTGAAAGCAAACACGGCAAAGCTTTCATCTTTTAATAATGCAGAACTTCTCTGGGAAGCCGGATTCATTAATTATCTTGCATCTGACTATCCGGAAGCATTGAGACTCTTTAATCTTTCTGCCAATTCATCAGAAGAAAAGGGTGTTCAGTACTGCAAATCATTTTTTTGGGCAGGAAAGGCAGCAGAAAAGTCCGGAGAAGCTGATGCAGCGGCACTTTTTAAAAAAGGGGTTTCATCAACGAGTTATTATGGAAAACTTTGTGATTTGAGAGTGAATGATAAGGTGCTTTCATTCAAGCTCAACAGGGATGAATACTGCGGAAGCCCCGACGCTCTGCGTGAAAATATAAATGATAACGAGATATGGGACATTGCGGAAAAACAGATAAAAGCGGGAAAAGTTTTGTTGTTTTTTAAAAGGGCAAAGACATTAAAAGAGCTCGGGTTTCAGAATGATTGTTTTTTCGAGCTGAAGCAGGCAGTAAAATCAGAAGAAACCTTTACCAGTGACAAGGTAAAAATATTTGCAAATCTCTTTGTTCTCGAAGGGGATTATATTGATGCCGTTCCCCTCCTTGCGCGTCTCTCGGAGGCAGAAAAAGAAAAGGCGATGAATGACAGGGAGATCTCACAAGTACTTTATCCGCTGGCTTTTTATCCTTATGTTAAGAAATATTGTGAAAGTGAAGGGCTGGACCCTTTCTTCGTACTTTCCGTAATGAGGCAGGAAAGCATGTTTAATTCTGATGCTCTGTCACCTGCCGGTGCAGTCGGTCTTATGCAGGTTATGCCTGCAACTGCTAGGAAGGTAAATAAAAAACCGATTGGCAGAGAGGATTTGTTCTCACCGGAGACAAACGTACGTATCGGTGTTAATTATCTTTCAGGACTTATAAAGGAAAACAACGGGAATATACACTATGCACTTTCAGCATACAATGCAGGAGAGTCTAAACTCGATGAATGGATAAAAAAATCAGGTTCATGTGAGCCTGAGGAATTCATTGAGCGGATTACATACAGAGAAACCTGTGATTATGTAAAGAGGATATTGTCGAACTATCTGACTTACAGAAGTATTTACTGCAATTAATAAACTGTTCTTACTGGCAGCTTTGGAGATATCTGCTTATAAGAAGCTGATTTTCAGATGAGATCTGAGTCAGGTTTACGCCTGAATAATACTTGTCAGATTCAATCTCTTTGAGTTTATCGACTCTGCAGACTTTTCCTACCATATAGAGAATACGGTCGTCGAGAAGAAGGCTTATTTCTACAGCATTGTTCACAGGGAACGGGTTTGAATGCTCTAACAAGATCCCCTGATGGCTGATGTTCCTGACCCTTACTTTTTCCTTGTTTTCTGCAACATCATCATCAAAGAGGAGTGTACGGCAGTATGCCACTGTATCGATGCTGTAACGGGGATAACGGCGTTTTTCAAGATAGTTGTGAGTTTCAGCAATTAACATTATCAAATCATCAGAGCTTGTAAGTTCCAGAAAACCCTCTATAAACTTTTTATTGGTAAAGAGGTTATTCCAGTACAGATTGAATTTCTGTCTTTCGAGGTCTTCCTGTTTCTTTTGTTCGAATGACTCTACTGAATGAAACAGCATGGAACAGATTACTCTTACGGGAGGCGTGTCATTGATCCCTGTAGAGAGCCCTTTATTTGTCTTTCCGAGGAACAACAGAGATTCTGACATCTCAAGAAAGGGACAGTAATTGATGGTAAACGGGAATATCCCATTTCTGAAGAAATTTATTCCTTCATCTACCATATTTTTTTTGTTTCTGTTCCATTCCCTTGAGAAGTTCTGGAATTCGCGAAGAGCGGACTGAGAATTGACGATTTTTTTGGAACTGCAGATTATACCTGCTACTTCCTGAAACAGGTCAGATATATTGTCAGATGCCAGATTGAGTTCGACAATATCCGGGAGATAACCTCTTGTTTCTAATTTATCTTGCATGGCATCATTCATTAAGAATTTTCTTAAATGATAATGCACCATACAGCTTGCAGTCAATTTAATTTGTTAGATTCGGAATAAATATTATTTTAATGCTATGCAGTAGGGTTGAAATGGTTGTTATACTTAGTTGTAAAAGTCCCATTTTCATTGATATACCTGAAACAGCAGGAACAATATATGGTATAAAGATCTTTTATATTATTTATAAAAAAAGCTGCTTCCTGCTGGGAAGATTTTCCATGAGACAGAGAATCGTAAATATTTTTTAACAAGCTCAGGCATATTGAAGACAGTGAATCGAGTTCTTCAGCATTTTTTTCAGCAATAGAGAGCGACAACATTTTTCCATATTTTTTTTCCATCTTTAGAATGGACTCGGTAAAAAACCTGATCTTTTCCGTTTCCCAGACTTTTTCGCCGATTTTCCAGAAATGTGGGATCTTCTCAAGGCCAGCAGCTACAAGGCGCATAAGGCTAAGGTTTTTCCTGAACTTTTTGTATGAAGAGTTATTGCTCGGTCTATAAGGAGTTTCATTTTTTAGAGAGGTTTTGTCTTTACCCCTTAATAGCATCCTTGATATTAAGGGATCCCCGGTTATCAATCTGATGAATAATTCATTGGCTTCTGGGTAGTCCGGATGTTCCATGTGAGTGCTGAAAAAAAAGAGAATCCCTTTTCCGAGAGTTTTATAACCAGAGACAATCGAACCTCTGCATATCGAAGCGGCGATTTCATTGTCAACAAGGAAGAGGGTGCTTTCCGTAAAATCGCGAAAAAAAGAAAGAGGGATTATAGAGCCGTCATTTTTTATGAAAGGCCCGCCGTAAACAGGTGCTTTAATCACCCCTTCCTTCTGAAACAGCCCAAACTCACAAAGAGTGACTGATATTTCTCCGCGAACAGGGTGGAAGATATAACTGCATCCATATGGCGTTGAATATTTGTATTCAAGTGCCTTTGCCTCGGGAAGCCGGCTCGAGAGATTTGCGATTTTCCCTGAGGTCATATTAAAGTAATGGAGCGGGCTCTTGGATGATCTAAGCATAAGATAAGCGCCTGCGCATATCCCAACATAAGTCCCTCCATTTTCAATAAATGACTTTATTGCCAGAGCGGCTGCTTCTTCAAGACTTCCTGCAACTGCAAAACTATCCCCGCCTGATATTATAAGAACATCGGTCTTACCCAATATGCCGGACCGTATATCCTCAGACTTCACAAATTTTATATCAAACAGACCGTAGATTTCAAAAAGTTCGATGAGCCAGATGAAAGAATGGGATGCCCCTTCATCAACATATATGGAAATTCTTTTTTTCAATTCCATGAGAAAAGACTTTTAAGATATTTTTATTTATTGTATAAAAAAAAATTAACTTTGTACTTAGAGTAATTTATTTTTGATTAAAAAACAGTTTTTATCAAGCTAATAGGTGATTGGAACATAATAATTATGGCTGCAAAAAACCTTCAGGAACTCAGGCGGAAAATTGATCTTATAGATTCAAAGCTGCTGAAGCTTTTAAGTTATAGAGGTAAACTTGCAAGCCAGATAGGCGAAGTTAAAAAAAGAGACAATGCGGACATCCATGTCCCTGCCCGCGAGGCGCAGATTCTGAATAAGATTACCCGTGAAAATAAAGGACCATTTTCAAATGCGGCGATAAAAACTCTTTTCAGGGAGATACTCTCAGCCTCTCTTGCTCTTGAGGAGCCTATCAAGGTCTCTTACCTCGGACCGCAGGCATCTTTTTCACATATTGCATCACTAAAACAGTTTGGCCGCATGTCTGTCGCAATACCCGTTGATTATATAAAGGATGTTTTTGAAAATGTTGAAAAGGGGGTCGCTAAGTATGGGGTAGTTCCTGTCGAAAATTCTAATGAGGGGACTGTGACCCAGACAGTAGATCTTTTCCTTGACTACCCGCTTAAGATTTGCGGTGAGATATTGATGCGTATAAACCATAATCTCCTTAACATCTCAGGGAAAAATAGTGACATTAAAAAAATTATTTCCCATCCTCAGCCGATAGCCCAGTGCAGGGAATGGATTTCAAGGAATATGCCGGGAATACCTGTCGAAGAGGTTTCAAGTACCGCAACTGCTGCCGTAATTGCATCTAAGGATAAATACAAAGCAGCAATCGCAAGCGAAATGGCAATGAAGATATATGATCTCAAGATGGTCCATTCTCATATAGAGGACAACTGCAACAATTTTACGCGGTTTGTAATCATAGGCAAGGAGTCTTTTTGCAGGACCGGAGATGACAAGACATCCCTTATGTTTACGACAAAGGACAGGGCAGGGGCTCTCAATGATGTGCTGAAACATTTTGCAGCAAACAGGATAAGCTTGTCCAAGATCGAGTCAAGGCCATCGAAAAAGAAGCCATGGGAGTATATTTTTTTCGTTGACTGCCGTGGCCACATGGAGGACCTGCCGGTCAAAAAAACTATTATGCGCCTTGAAAAAGACTGTGTTTTTCTTACTATCCTCGGGTCATATCCGCGCGGGAAACTAGACTGACAGATGAACACTGGTTACATGATTATCAACTACGTGGCACTTCTTTTCTCTATTTCAGTTCACGAGTGCTCCCATGCATGGACAGCTGACCGCTTTGGCGACAGTACTGCAAAGAGGCTTGGGCGCGTTACCCTTAACCCGATACCCCATATTGATCTTCTAGGCACGATAATTCTTCCTGCACTGATGATATTCTCAGGTACCGGGTTTCTAATAGGATGGGCAAAGCCGGTTCCTGTCAACCCATCAAATCTTAAAAACCCGAGAAATGACAATCTTTGGATATCCTTTGCAGGCCCTTTGAGCAATCTGCTGATGGGAGGAATATTCGCTATTATCTTTCACACTCTTATAAGAACAACGTCATCTATGGCAGTGCCAGGAAACCCATCTATAGTAGGACCATTGATAATTTTTATATACTTCAGCATCAAGATAAATGTGTTTCTTGCTATTTTTAATTTAATCCCCATTTTCCCTCTTGATGGCAGCGGAGTACTTGAAGGTCTTCTTCCGGTAAGACAGGCTATTTCCTACGAAAAGCTGAGACCATATGGATTTATGATATTGCTTCTTCTCGTCTATTCCAATGTTTTAAATTTTATAATAGTTCCTGTAAGTAATATAGTTTTCAGTCTCCTGGGTGTGGATTAATATAAATAAGGCAGGCAAAGCAAATGAACAATGTAAAAAAACGTGTTTTAAGCGGAATGAGACCTACGGGTAAACTGCATCTTGGTCATTATATTGGTGTTCTTGAAAACTGGAAAAAACTTCAGCAGGACAATGAGTGCTTCTTTTTTGTCGCTGACTGGCATGCTCTCACTACAGATTACAATGATCCTTCAAAGATCAGGGAATATACTGAAGACATGGTTATTGACTGGCTTGCTTCTGGTATAGACCCGGAAAAATGTACGATGTTCGTACAGTCTGATATTCTCGAACATGCAGAGCTGCATCTCCTTCTTTCCATGATCATTCCAATCCCCTGGCTGGAAAGGGTGCCATCTTACAAGGAAACACAGGAAAGCCTTTCAGAGCGAGATCTCACAACATATGGTTTTCTTGGATATCCTCTTCTTCAGTCGGCAGACATACTGATTTATGGTGCTGACACAGTTCCTGTCGGGATTGACCAGGTCCCGCATATAGAGCTTACAAGAGAGGTGGCAAGGAGGTTTAATTTCCTCTACGGAGAGAATACTCTGGTTGAACCGCAGTCAATGCTTACAGCTACACCAAAACTTCCAGGAATAGACGGCAGAAAGATGAGCAAGAGTTTTGACAACTGCATCTTTATAAGCGACAACCCGGAAACTGTTGAAAAAAAGGTTATGCAGATGGTCACGGATCCTCATCGCATAAAAAAATCGGACTGCGGCGACCCTGAACTTTCTACAGTTTATGCTTATCATAAGATATTTACTCCCGGAGAAAAAGTTGCTGAGATAGCAGAGGGGTGCAGGACAGCATCAATCGGATGCGTCCAGTGCAAAAAGATTTTAATCCAAAATCTGCTTTCAGCATTTTCCGGATTCCGTGCCAGGCGGACAGAACTTGAAAAAAACCGCTCCTTTGTTAATGATATAATAAATGAAGGAAAAGGAAAGGCGTCGGCTGAAGCACGAAAAATGATGGAACGGGTCAGACGCACAATGAAATTGAAGTAGCATTAAGAATGATGGAGAACAGCAGTCAAAGCCTCAACAGACTTTTTAAATGCTTAGAGGAAGAAAGAGAGTTTGAAATAAGCGGAGTATCATCCTCTTCTGCGTCACTCATTCTCTACGAAGCTTTTAAACATACCGGAAAACAAATAGTATATCTTGCTCCATCTGTAAAACGTGCAGAAGAGGTGTTAAATGATGTTCTTTTTTTCCGGAATGCGGACAGGAAATTAAAGTCCAAATATTCAGATTCAAGGACGGATATTCTTATTCCATGGGATACACTTCCCTACGAGGATATATCTCCTTTCCATGAGATTTCATCACGCCGTGTGGAATTTCTCTGTGAGATGATGGACAAAGAAGGTATTTTTATAATTCCTGCTGAATCACTTGTCCAAAAGCTCATACCGCGCACTTCTATTTCAGGGAAGAAACTCTCTCTTGATACTGGCAGTGTAATTTTAAGGGATTCGCTTCTTAATTACCTTCTTTTAAGCGGTTACAAGAGAAAAGATTTTGTAGAAGAGAAGGGGGATTTCAGCATCAGAGGAGGGATTGCTGATATTTTTTCAGGGCTCCACGACTTCCCTATAAGGATTGAATTCTTTGGAGATGAGATTTCTTCAATCAGGGAATTTGACCCTCATTCCCAGCGCTCCGTAAAAAAAGTTTTGAGTACAGCGCTTTTCCCGGTAAGGGAAGTTGCTTATCCGGAAAATAATTCTGAACTGCTCGAAGTTTTTGACCTTTTCTTCGAAGATTATTCGGACAGAAATCGGCTGATGCAGTTAAGGGAAAGATTTGAGCGTCGTGAGTATTTTCCGGGAGTTGAAAACTACCTCCCTCTTTTTCATAAAACCCTTGAAACCACATTTGATTATAATTCTGAAGATTCCATTGTTATTTTTGAAGAGAAAGAAAAGATATTTGATGAAATCGAAACGCAATACAGAGAAGCAACAAAGAAATACTATAGTGCAGTAGAGAAGGGCGAACCTGTCATCGAACCCCAGTATATCTATTCAGGTTGCGAGGAAGTCAAAAAGAAACTTTGCGGATTTAAAAGAGTCGCTATCTCATCGATCTCATCCGGAGATGATTCGCTGAAATTCACGGTCAAAAGAACAAGCTATATGCATGTCCAGGAGGATTTGAAATCAGACAGATTTTCTTCTGTGGCGGAAGAAATAAAGAAAAAACGGGATGAAGGATACAGGATTTATATTACAGTAAGGTCTGAAAACAGCGCAGAAAGGATGATAGCAATATTCATGGATTATCATCTGTCAATGGGAATGGAGGGGCGCGGTGAAATAGTGCTTTCATATACAGAGAACAAAGAGCCATTCCCCCCACTCATAATTGTTGGGAATCTTACTGAAGGTTTTTTTATTGAAGAGTTAGGGATAGCTTTTATAACAGAAGAAGACATATTCGGGAAAAAGCATTCCCCATACAGGAGAAAAATATCAACCCCTCTGAAATTATCTTCATCGTTTCAAAGCCTCAAGGAGGGGGATTACATCGTGCATGTCAATTATGGCGTTGGGAGGTTTCTTGGTATTGCCCAGATGATTACAGCGGGCAGGACCAAGGACTTCCTCATGATTGAATATCAGGACAATGAGAAACTTTATGTTCCTTCTGAGAACTTAAATCTTGTACAGAAGTATATTGGCGTAAAGGGATCTAAACCTGTCATTGAAAAGTTAGGGAGTCAGAACTGGGCTAGAGTAAAGCAGAAAGCGAAAAAAGCAATTGAAACGATGGCAAAAGGACTTCTTGAGCTTTACGCAGATAGACAGTTTTCATCGGGTATATCTTTTTCTCAGGATGACAACTGGATGCGTGAATTTGAGAACAGGTTTGAGTACGATGAGACTCCCCATCAGATTAGAGCAATAAAAGATGTGAAAAAAGATATGGAATCTGTAAAGCCCATGGACAGGCTTATATGCGGGGATGTTGGATTCGGGAAAACTGAGGTGGCAATGAGAGCTGCGTTCAAAGCTGTGCTGGACGGAAAACAGGTTTCTGTACTCGTTCCGACCACGATTCTTGCGCATCAGCATTTCCAGACATTCTCTGAAAGATTTTCTCACTTTCCTGTGAAGGTAGAGATGCTTTCAAGGTTCTGCAATCTTTCAAAGCAGAAAGAGATACTGAATGGGATAAGAGAGAAGAAGGTCGACATCGTGATTGGAACACACAAGCTCCTCATGGGAAACATAGAATTCAACGACCTTGGACTTTTAATTGTTGATGAGGAGCACCGGTTTGGAGTGAGACACAAGGAAAAGATAAAGGATATTGCGAGAAATATTGATGTGCTCACACTTACGGCTACCCCGATACCAAGGACTCTGCAACTGTCTCTTACAGGCATAAGGGATATAAGTATAATAGACACTCCTCCTGAAGAAAGGCTTCCAATAAAGACTGTAGTTATAAAATTTAACCGTGAGATGATAGTAAGAGCAATAAAAAATGAACTTGAACGCGGAGGCCAGGTTTATTTTGTCCATAACAATGTAAAGAGCCTGCCTGCAATGGAAATGTTTCTTAAAAATAACATACCTGAAGTCAGGATAGGAGTTGCCCATGGGCAGATGAAACCTTCTGAACTTGAAAAGATAATGGTGGATTTTGTGGAAAGGCAGTTCGATCTTTTGCTTTGTACTACAATAATTGAGTCGGGACTGGATATACCGGCAGTTAACACTATTGTTATCAATAGGGCCGACAGACTTGGATTAGCGCAGCTTTACCAGCTTCGCGGAAGAGTAGGGAGAAGCAATATAGAGGCTTTTGCATATCTTCTTGTTCCGGCAGATAAGGATATAACGGATGAGGCCAGGAAAAGACTCATGGTTATTGAGGAACTCACAGATTTTGGTTCAGGTTTTAAAATAGCCGCCCATGACCTTGAAATAAGGGGTGCGGGTAACATACTTGGAGAGGCTCAATCTGGAAATATTGCGTCAATAGGTTACGACCTTTACTGTCAGCTTGTAGAAGAAACGGTTGCAAAATTGCGCGGCCATAAAGAAAAATTAACTGATTGTAAGATTGAAGTGAAAGTAAACGCTTTTATCCCCGAGGAATTTATCCGTGATTCAATGGAAAGAGTATCTATTTATAAGAAGATATCAGAAATAAGTGATTTTCAGGAGCTAGATGAATTTAAAAAGGAGATTGTAGACAGGTACGGAGAAATCCCATTGCCTTTTGAAAATGTCTTTCTTCTTTCAAGACTTAGAATCCTTGCAGCCGAGAATTGTATTGAAAGAATATCAGATTCAAAAGATGGATTTGTATTATATTTTTCCGAAGCCTTTGTTCCATCCGCAGGATTGGTAACTCATATTGCGACTTCAAAAAAATATCCGCTCAGGTTCCTTGATGACAGAAGTATGCTTGTAAAAACACCATTAAATAACAGAGAAGGTCTGAACCTTGCATTAAACATACTTGAATTTCTCAAAAAAGCTGGAATAGAAAAGGTATAAAAGATTGTTGTATTTAGACAGATAGGTTGGAAGAAAAGAAACTATTGATGTATTCCATAAGATCTTCAACATTGAAAGGCTTTGCAAGGCATTTAGACCCGGTTTTTTCTATGAACTGTTTGGTTTTGTGATCGTAAGTATCTCCGGTAGTAAATATAATTTTTTTCTCCATTCCTGTAGATTTATCTTTTAGAAGCTGAAAAAGTTTAAAACCATCAATGCCGGGCATCCGTAGATCAGAAATTATGAGATCATATTTCTTATGCTCGAGCATTTCCATTGCTTCGCCTCCAGCATTGGCTAAATCAACATGGTGGTTTCTTTTAAGAACAGATTCCATCAGGTCCCTTATCATTGGATCGTCATCAATCACCAGTATATTTTTTTTACTGCCTTTGAATTTGTCTTTAGCTAGCTCGATGGAAAAATCATCATTTTTTTGTATGATTTCTTTTACAGGAAGTTCAATAACAAAAATTGTTTTCTTTAAAGGTTCGCTTTCAACTGTAATACGGCCATTATGATTATTTATAATACCATAGCAAACACTCAGTCCCAAACCTGTCCCTATTGACGGTTCCTTTGTAGTGAAGAAAGGATCAAATATTCTTTTGAGATTTTCTTCATGAATGCCCGGTCCGGTGTCAGATATGTTGATGAAAATTGAGTTGTTTATATACCTCGATGTTACATCTACTACCCCATCCGTAGTTTCAAGAGCCTGAAGAGAATTATTTATGATATTTACAAAAACCTGTTCAATCTGATTCTCGTCTGCCATAGTCTTTGGAATATTTTTGCCCAAATCTGTTTTCAAAATTATATTGCTTGCATCAAGTTTATATTTAAATAGATTAACTACCCTGATGAGTATTTCATTCAAATCTACTGGTTTGAAATCCGGTTTATTATGACGGGCAAATCCAAGAAGTGAATGGATTATATTCTTTGCACTCTTTGCACTTATTTCAATTTTAGAAATCATATCGCTGAGTTCACCGTCTATATCCATTAATTTAATTAGTTGGGCATAGCCGAGTATTGGTGCAAGTTTATTGTTAAGCTCATGGGTAATACCTGATATCATAGAACCTAAAGAGGCTAGCTTCTCAGAATGCAATAACTGCTGCTCAAGCTTTTTCCGTTCCGTTATATCTTTAATAAGAATTACATTGCCTACTACAGACTCTCCTTTGTTATTTCTGGGGACCGAAACCGATAGCAGGGCAGGGAACAATTCACCATTTCTCCTTACCAGCTTCTTTTCAAAACTAAGTTTTGCTGTTTCATTGCTGCTGTTTGCCAGATAGGCAATCAGGGGATTTTTAGACCCCTCTTTTTCGGAAGGACTTTCAGCATCTTTGTATTTATTTCCTAAAAGAATCGTCAGGATATTCTTTCCTGTTGCTTCGGCAGATGAATAACCGAACATCTCCTCCGCTCCCCGGTTCCAATACATTATTGTGTTATCCTCCCTTGATGTTATTAATGCATCATCAAGGCTCTCGATAGTATAATCTGTGTAATCACGAAGATAACTTATTAGTTCATCTTTGCTAAGCAGCTCACTAATATCTTTTAAAATAAGCGTATAGCCTTCTATTGCCCCTGATGAAGAATGATTCATAACTGGGAGAATTTCTACCGGAACTTCTGAATCGCCATTCCTCGTGAGAATCGTTGCCCGGAAAGACTGTGGGCAGGTTTTCTTTGTTATAAAGCTAAATGAGCCGTTACCTCCGAATCCGGTATGCTCAGTAATAAATGTTATATTCTTTCCCGACAGCTCATCATGCTTGTAGCCAGTAAACGATTCAGCACACTTGTTTACGAACTTAATTACTCCTGAGGTGTCAATTATAACAACTGCTTCTGGAAGGTTTATAAGAATATCGTTTTCTTGATTATGTAATAAGTTCTTAAATCCATTATTTAACGGCTCATTAGTTTCCTGTTCAACAATACTTTCATTTTGCCGCTGGGTGTCAGCGGAGATGGATTTGAGTTTTTTAATACTATGCAGATTAAACCTGATTGAATTTTTTCTGTCATGGTTTAAGGATAGAAGATTACATAGGAAATTAAGTTCTACCATTGCTCCGTCTTCAAGCATCCTTTTTGTGGAAATTAAAGCATGTTGTTCACCCTTCAATACTTTGTTCTTGGCATCAAGAAATTCATGAAAAATCCTTTCAGGGATGAGAGGAAGGTATGAATTTAAGACATCAGATTTATCATATCCAAATAGTTGACAGGCAAGGTCGGACCAATCAGTTACCTTTCCAGATGAATCAATTTCCATGACAAAGCTGTCTTGTTTAGCTGTCATCTGAATTTTTCTTAACAATATCAGCCCTCTTTATGATTCATTTTTTTTGTCTTGATAAGATATATCATAATATCTTACTATATTCAAAAGAAAGTTAAAAAAAAGTGATTTGTTAAATCGGTTATCTATGACAGAAAAAAAGATTTTATTAGTTGATGATGAAGCTGACATTAGGTCAATGCTTGCGCGATTTTTGAATGATAAACATTTCTCAGTAGTTGAAGCCAGCACTTGCAGCGAAGCTTTAGAAGCTGTTCAAAAAAATCTTATAAGCCTTGCCATTATAGATTTGATCATGCCTGATACCAACGGAATAGATATATTGAAAAAAATACATAAGATAAACAGCAACATAATTGGAATAATTGTGACCGGGTTTGCAACTATAAATTCAGCTGTTGAAGCAATGAAGGCGGGTGCTTTTGATTACCTTCCAAAGCCATTCAATCTTGAGGAAATGCTTATAACAATTAATAAGGCATTAGAATATCAGGATCTAAAGGGAGAAAATGTTTACCTGAAGGAGCAACTCAGAACAAAGTATAAATTTGAGAATTTTATTGGTTCAAGCGACTTGATGCTGAAGGTTTTTAAAACTATTGAAACAATAGCAAACACTAGCAGTACAGTTCTTATTTTTGGTGACAGTGGCACAGGAAAAGAACTTGTTGCCAAAGCCATTCATTACAATTCAAACAGAAAAGACAAATATCTGGTTCCGGTTAATTGCGGGGCAATACCAGAAGACTTACTTGAAAGTGAACTTTTCGGTCATATTAAAGGTTCATTTACCGGGGCAATAAATACAAGGATTGGAAGATTCGAGTATGCCCACGGGGGAACAATATTCCTTGATGAAATAGGTGATATGTCGTTGAATCTACAGGTAAAGTTACTAAGAGTGCTTCAGGAAAAGGAAATTACACCTGTTGGCGGGACAAATCCAATAAAAATAGATGTCAGGGTCATTGCAGCAACAAACCAGGATCTTGAAAAAGCAGTTGCTGAGAAGAAGTTCAGGGAAGATTTATATTATAGATTAAATGTAATACCAATACATCTTCCAACGCTCAGAGAAAGGAAAAGTGACATCCCTTTACTTGTTAACCATTTTCTTGAAAAGATGAAAAAAGAAAAAGGAACTGTTGCACAGTCAGTTTCAGATGAAGTAATGTCCACGTTTTTAGAATATGAATGGCCCGGAAATGTAAGAGAGCTTGAAAACCTCATGGAAAGGATGGTGATCTTCAGCGGTAAAAAAGAAAGGCTTAGCAGTGAAGATCTGCCGGAAAAATTTAGAAAAAGCAATGTATCCACTTCTGCTCACAAAGTAGCACTTCCAAGCGAAGGGCTTGACCTAAATCATCTCCTTGATGACATTGAAAACGATCTGATAAGGCAGGCACTTGATAAAACACATGGTATCAAAGAAAAAGCAGCAAAACTATTAGGTTTAAATAGAACTACACTTGTTCAGAAAATTAAAAAAAAGTCAGCAATGGGTAAGCTTTTATAAAGTTTTTTCTGAACGTTCATCTATTCTCTATACAATTAGATTCCTCTAGATTCCTCTTCATATCGTTAAATAAATAACGATGTCATTCATTTATGTGGCAAATAATTGCCTATATTTGAAAACCTTAAAATACTATTTTATCTTAAAATACCGCAATAAAATATTATCTACCCCTGTAACTAATTGAATAATAGGAACTAAACTTGAAATCACGTTTGCAGAACTTCTAATGGCATATTTCTTGCTTTTTACCTTAAGCGAAACAGAAGTAAACATAACAAGCTGTAAAATTAGGATGGAAATTATGACTCATAATCAAAATATAAAAAGAGTAGTCAGCATAACAAGTGGAAAAGGTGGAGTAGGCAAAACTACTATAGTTTATAACCTTGCCTCTGCCCTTAATGAGATGGGTATAAAGGTATTAATTCTTGATGCAGACCTTGCTCTAGGGAATATCGATCTTTTTGCAGGAATAAGACCTCTATTTACTTTACGGGATGTAATTAACGGCCAGAAAAAACTTGATGAAATAGTTATAGACGCAGGTAATGGGATAAAGATCATCCCTACATCTTCTGGTGATCAGGATATGATTTTTTTAAATGAAGAGCAAAAAATAAATCTCATATCTGAATTTGATAACTTCAAAAACTGTTTTGACATACTTTTAATAGATACAGATGCAGGAATATCTTCAAACGTAATTTACTTTGCAACGATATCGCAGGAAATATCTGTTGTAATAACACCCGACCCGGCATCTCTCCATGATGCGCTCGCACTTATAAATATCCTTTCAAATAAATATGGAGAAAAATCCTTCAATGTTATTGCAAACTGCGCGCGAAATGAAAAAGAAGGAAAACAATTATTCATCGATTTTGCAAACATGGTGGATAAGAAATGCAATGTAAGCCTCCATTATCTTGGAACAGTGGCATTTGATGCTAAATTAATTGAAGCTGTTCAGAAGCAAAAGGCAGTTTGTGAAATATTTCCCGATACAGCTTCATCTAAGGAGTTCAAGCAAATGTCTAAAGTTTTGATGGACCTTCCTAACAAACCTTTTCCTAAAGGAAATTTGCAGCTGCTACTCAGAAACTCTCTCGAGCAGTCTAAACAAAGGTTCACTAAAATATAAAGGTAAATAACATGAAACGATTAGTCTTAAAAAAGAGGATTCGGAGCAAAACTGGTAATTGCAGGGTTGTTAATAGAGAAGAACTTATTATTAAGTTTCTACCCTTTACAAAGTCTATAGCTGAAAGGATATCTCTAAGGCTGCCAAAGAATGTTGAGGTAGATGAACTTGTAGCAGCAGGCATAATTGGCCTAATGGATGCAGTCGAAAAATTTGATCCTTCAAAACAGATCAAGTTTAAGACATATGCTGAATTCAGAATTCGTGGAGCAATATTGGATGAATTGCGCGCTATGGACTGGTTGCCGCGTTCCTTGCGACGTAAGACTTCTCAGTTAGAAGATGCTTACTCCAAGCTTGAGCAGGATTTTGGCAGACCAGCAACAGATAAAGAGGTAGCGGATTTCTTAAATATAGATGTAAGTGAGCTTTATGATATGTTAAAAAGCGTTAGGGGAAAGTCACTTATCAGTCTTGACGAGCCAATAGATGGTGAAGTCAAAGGGAAGACATTGCTCGAATGTATTGCAAGTCCGGATACAAAAGATCCACTAGAAAAAACCAGGGCAAAAGAAACAAAAGAAATAGTTGCTAAGGCAATTGAAGCGCTGCCTGAAAAAGAACGACTAGTAATATCACTATACTATTACGAAGAATTGACTATGAAAGAGATTGGACAAATTATGGATGTAACTGAATCACGGATTTCACAGATTCATACTAAGGCAACTATAATCCTTAAAAATAGATTTAAAAAAGCAGCAAATCTTTAAAATATTTACTATCATTTTTTTATGAAACTTGAAATAAACAAAAAAGACATTTTGTTAGTTAGTGTAATTACAGAGGAAATCAATGAACAAAAATCTTAAAGATGTACTTATCAGTATTCATCATAAATACCTTTTAGGTAAATTTACAGGTGATATTTTCCATGAAGTCAATAATATAGTAGGTGCATCTATAGGATTTGCCCAGCTTGCGCAAATTAGTATGAAAGAAGATGATATTAAAAAAATGATAGAAGTAGTGCTTCGCTCTACCGGAAGAGTTAAAGAAATAAGCAGATCTGCACAAAATTATTTATCAGATTATAATGGGTCTGCTGGGATTAATGACGTCTCGTTGCTGATTTCAGAGTGCATTCAACTAGTAAAGAAAAGCTTTACAAAAAAAGGAGCACAAATATCGTTTAATAATAATGGGATTATATCATTTTCAACAGACACCGGATTGTTGAGACATGCTGTATTAAGTATGATATCGTTTCTTTTTGAGAATCTTGAGAACGGTGGTACCGTATCTGTAAATGTAGAAAAGGCAGGTAGCGAAAAAATAAAAATATCATTTTTGTATGAAAATATCAGTTCAACTCATATCGATACAATAATACATGCAACAGAAGAAGAAAATAGCTTTGAAGATTTATATAAGGATGATGCAGTTACTAGATATTATGACGGATATGTAGCATTATATGTGTTAAAGAATAAATTAGGTGGAACTATTATTGGATCGCCAGATTCAATAACTGTTCTACTCGATGAAAAGAAATATAATTTATAGATTTCTGGTAAAATTCTATTTTTTGAAGTTCCTTATTTATCACTTTTTTTAATCAGATCATTGTCTGTCCTTAGAATATGAGCGCGAAAATTAAGCCTCATAATCCTATATTAGGTAAGTGACCGGACATAATAAAATGCCCCAACCTTCTATTATGAAGAATCGATCAACTACTGCTGTGGATATCTTTAAGAAAATTATATTTGACAATTGATATACGCTGTCTAAAGTAATAAATATTAGAAGTCGATTGTTGAATTAATTAATTTGATACAAGTCTCTTGTATAAACTGACAAGGTCTATGGACAAATATAAGAAAGAGAAAACCAGGGAATTGATAGCGTTGATTGAAGATAATGTCAATAGACAAGCAAAAGTTAAGAGAATTAAACGCCTTGTTAAGAAAGGAAATTATATAATTGATGCAGACAAAATTGCTGAAAAAATTGTATCTGATGCATTAATTAATGAATATCTTTTATTCTACCCCATTTTTTTGTACGTCAAACAAAAAACTAACCGTTAACAGTCTGTCCTTTTTTATCTCCGAATAAAGATAAATTTTCCATGTAAATTCCGTTATTAGCGCTATGTATATAGTTCCTGCGAAAATATTATTTATGTATTAATTATTTCTTTTAAGAAAAACCCTTGATTTGACTGTTCTCTAAAATATATATAGGGAACAATAATCTTAAAGAAATAATTAAATACCATATATAATGAACGCAATAAGAAGCCTCTTTGATATAATTTCTACAGATAATGAAGGTATACAAACATGGATAGATAAATCCACCGAAGGTCTCTTGCTACCTGTTTACTCTTCGCACGATATTAGAAATAGCGGATTTAAAGTTTCAACAGTTGATGCAAATGCATTTCCTGCCGGGTTCAACAACCTATGTGATAACAGTCTGAAAATTAGCTCAGAATATTTAAGAGAATATATGGTTTCAAATTTTCCTTTTGTAAGAAACATTCTTTTACTTGTTGAAGAACACACAAGGAATCTTTTTTATCTAGAAAATGTTTTTATTCTTAGTGAAATAATAAAAAATGCTGGTTACGATGTTGTATGTGGTATTCTTGGAACTTCGAAGTATAATCTGAATACTGTATCCAGAAAAGAAATTATTTTATACCCCGTAGAGTATAATCAAAGAAAAATCGCAGTAGCAGGTTTCATACCTGACATTGTCTTAAGTAATAATGATTTTTCTTCAGGAAAACCAGAACAATTATTTTCAATTGATCAACCTGTAATTCCTTTGCCTGAAATGGGGTGGTATAGAAGAAGAAAAAGTGAGCATTTCAGATTATATTGCAAATTGGCTGAAGAAATCGCAATGAAGTATTCATTTGATCCATGGCTTATTTCTGGTTATTATGATTGGGTAGAAGGAATTGATTTTAAATCAGAAAAAATGTTTGAAGAAACAGGTGAAAAAATTGATAGCGTTCTCAAAAAGATTCAGATGAAGTATAATGAATATTCAATCCCTGATAAGCCTTTTGTATTCATAAAAAACAACTCAGGTACATATGGAATGGCAGTTATGACAGCTGAATCAGGTAAGGATTTTATTTTAATGAATCGTGCGACAAAAAACAAAATGTCATATGGTAAAAATAAAGCGTTGGTTAGTAGTGTAATTATCCAGGAAGGGATACCTACAATTGATATGCTTAACGGTAAAGTCGCAGAACCTCTTCTTTATTTTATAGGCAAACATCCAGTCGGAGGTTTTTTTCGTTTTCACACTCAAAGAAATAAAAAAGAAAATTTGAATGTAAGAGGGATGCTTTTTGATTATGACAATCTTTGCCCTATGGATTCAGGCATGTTTTCAACCGCTAAGCAGTCGAATGTCGGTCAAGAAAACATTCAAATTTATAAACTAATAGGAATACTGTCCACTATAGCCCAAGCATACGAATCACAACAAATAATTAGCCATGAAAATAAAAAAACTTAAAGTCGGATTTTTACTCGACCCTGTTGAAAAGCTTGATGTTTCAGATGACACTTCTCTTCTATTGTTCAACGAGTTTAAATCAAGAGGGCATGAGCCATTTTATATTCATTCATCCGATATTTTTGTTCAAAACGGAAAATTAATGGCAAGACTTTGTTATGGAGAATACAATAAAAATTTTGACCCTATTTCGATACGGATAAAGGTTGTAACTGCTGACACTTTAGATTGCCTTATGGTAAGGCTTGAACCACCATATGATCTTAATTACTTCTATATTACACACCTCCTTAATCTAATAAAAAAAAATGTTTTCCTGGTAAACTACCCTAAGGGATTGAGAGAAGTTTCTGAAAAACTATTTATTTTAAAATACCCGGAACTTATACCTCCCACAATTGTTTCTAAAGACATCAGATTATTAAAACAATTTATTCTTTCGTACAGAAAAGTGATTGTAAAACAACTAAATATGTTTGCCAGTAAACAACTTGTAATAATTGATAGCTCTTCAAAAGAGCTTCATGAACCACTTAAATTTGCTACAAACAATGGTGAAAAATATGTGATGGCTCAAAAATACCTGGATGATATTCATGTGGAAGGAGATAAAAGGATACTTTTTTTGGATGGCAAGATTATTGGAGCTTATAAGAGGGTTCCTAAGAAAAATGATTTTAGAAGCGACCCTGATTATGGTGGTGAAAACATGCCAGCAATATTATCAAAGAAGGAAGATGTTATTTATTGTAAATTAGCGAAAGATGTTTTAGCTCATGGTATATATTTTGGAGGAATAGATTCTATTGGAGGAAAGCTTACAGAGATAAATGTAACATGTCCTGCTGGGATAATTCCAATAAACAAGTTATACAATAAAAAGCTTGAGAAAGATTTTGTTGATTTTGTAGAGAAAAAGGTTGTTTTGATGAAAGAGAAGAAGCACTAAAAAAAAATTTCTTTAATCCATGGGGGATAAAAATTATTTTAAATCTTTGCACAATTATAGTGCAAAATGGTAAATTGCAAATGATGGCATGAAGTTAAATTACCTTTTTAACAAATTATCCACAGGGTTTTCCTACAAACTCTGGGAAACAGGTCATTGATAGGCTAAATATGAAGATAGAAAATGACAATAGAATTTGTTATTTTTGCAAAAAGGAAGTTGCTTCTGAAAGTTCTAAAGTAAGCATTAATGGAACATGCCATTGGTGTGGTAATGACCTTCATTGCTGTTTGAATTGTAAATATTTTGACGAATCTAAACCAAATAAATGTTCTGAACCGGAAAGTGAGTGGATTAGTAATAGAGAGAGAAGAAATTATTGCAGTTTTTTTGAATACAGATTAGAGAGTTATGAAGGTTTTCCAGGGGAGAAATTGAAGGAAGAGCTTAAGAAAAAAGCTGATTCTCTTTTTAAAAAATAGAAACAATGAGATAAATTGAAAAATGTTTATATATCATATAAAATCATATTATAATAATTGTACTTTATATTATCTTTGATGAGGATCAGGTAAATGGCAATAAGCGATAAAGAAGAAGATGAAATAAGAATTCGCATGAGAGAAGAACTTGAAAGAAAAGAAAAAGAGCGTCTGGAAGCTATCGCTCATTTAAAACAAGTTCAGCAAAATGATAATAGTTTTAATCAAAGTGAAGTTGATGCAGAGAAAAGGGATGAACTCAGAAGAATTGAAATTGCTGAGGAAGAAAAAAGAAAATTCTATAAAGAAAAGGGGTATATCCCTGTAAAGGACAGAGCTGGCAACTTATACTGGTTGACTAAAGAAGAATATGAAGAAAAAAAACATAGAATAAAATCTAAACACAGTTCACAGAACAAGACTGAACTTGAGATAACTGAAGAAACTATTAAAAAAAGTTCCAAGTACTTATTTGCTGGCCTTCTTTTTTTTGTACTGCTTGCAATGATAATTCTAGTCGCTACCTTTATCATTGGTTGATTTCTTCATTACTTAGATCTTTACGGGCCTACGTTAATAATTATGCCGGAATAAAATGGAAAAATATATATTAGTTAAACATACAAATGAAGAAATTCACTTAAATAAACCAATAGATTATAAAGAGGATCTCAATAGTACCCAATATGAGGCAGTTATGCACCGCAACGGCCCTATGCTTGTCATTGCAGGTGCTGGAAGTGGTAAAACAAGAACTCTCATATACAGAGTCGCAAGACTAATTAATGACAATATATTCCCTGAATCAATCTTACTTCTTACCTTTACAAAAAAAGCTGCTCAGGAGATGCTTAGGCGTTCGTCCATACTTATTGATAACAGATGCGAAAAAGTCTCAGGGGGAACTTTTCATTCATTTGCAAATAGCTTACTTAGAAAATATGTCCATTTAATTGGGATGAATAATAATTTTACAATTCTGGACAGAGGAGATAATGAAGATGTTATAGGTATTATAAGAAACAAATTAGGTCTGTCAGATAAGGAAAAAAGATTTCCCAAAAAAAATACCATCCAAAATATTATAAGCCTCAGTGTAAACCAATGCATATCAATAAATGAAGCTATAAAAAAAGACTGTCCGCATTTTGAGGAATGGACAGATGAAATTGTAAAACTTAAAGATAACTATATATCATACAAAAAAGAAAATAACCTTGTAGATTATGATGATCTGCTTATCTTGACTAATCATATCCTCGAACAGAAAGAAGATGTTAGGCATAAATTGTCTCAATTTTACCAGTATATAATGGTTGATGAATATCAGGATACTAACCGGATTCAGGCACAAATGGTCAGATTATTAGCTTATACTCATGATAACGTTGTTGCTGTAGGGGATGATTCTCAAAGCATTTATTCTTTTAGGGGAGCAACATTTAGGAATATTATGGATTTCCCAAAAGAATTTCCGGGCACTAAACTGATTACTCTCGAGGAAAATTACAGAAGCACGCAGAGTGTCCTTGATTTAACAAACAAAATTATCAGTTCAGCTAAAGAAAAATACCCTAAAAAATTATTTTCATCTAAAAATACAGGAAATGCACCAGCACTTATAAAAGCTCCTGACGAATTTTATCAGTCAAGATTTGTAGTCCAAAAAATCATGGAACTTAATGAGGAAGGTGTAGATTTAAGAGATATTGCAGTACTTTTCAGGTTTGGACATTTATCATATGATCTTGAAATAGAATTAAACCGCAGGAATATTCCTTATGTAAAATATGGTGGTTTTAAATTTATAGAAACATCTCATATCAAAGATATTCTTTCTTTCATACGTGTTATGATCAATCGAAATGACATAATTAGCTGGAGTAGGATGCTTCAGCTCATAGATGGTCTTGGAGAAAAAACAGCTATGCTGCTTGCTGAAGTAATGAAGAATACATCAATTATTACTGATAAAGATAAGATACTTTCATATGCAAATAAACGAAACAAAGAAGGAATCAAAAAGCTGCTCGATCTTTTATTCAAACTTAATGATAAAACGTTATCAGTAGCAGAACAGATTAGATTTATAATTGAATACTATTTGCCAATATTAAAAGAAAAATATGATGACTATCCTAAAAGAGTTAAAGACATTGATCACTTCATTGCTATTTCTGAAAGGTTCAAGAATATGGAAACGTTAGCAAGCGATATGGTGTTAGAACCACCATCTGAACGGAAAAGTATTTCTGACGTAACAGCGGAAGATAAATATGATGATTTGCTTGTACTCTCAACAATCCACTCAGCAAAAGGCCTTGAATGGCACACTGTTTTCATAATATGGACATTGGAAGGGATATTCCCATCCAGCTATTCACTTTGGCGCGAAGATGAGCTTGAAGAAGAAAGAAGACTGATGTATGTTGCAGCCACTAGAGCAAAAGAGAATCTTTTCATTTCTTATCCGGTTAATATTTATGAGCGTGGAAGTGGTATTCTGCTTACTAAACCATCACAATTTCTAACAGGTATACCTGGAAGCTTGCTTGAGCATTGGGCACTGGTAGATGATGATTGAAAAACACATTACCATAACTATTACTATGTAAAAGTGAAAAAATGGATAAAGAAGAGTTTGAGCAATTTTATGAAGGATCTGCGCTAATTGCAGATCCTGTTCATTCATACATTATTTTCACTTTACCGCGGAACAACAAAGAGTCTTCTGAAAAAGAACTTATTGATACTCCATGGTTGCAAAGATTAAGGCGCATATATCAACTTCAGAGCCTAAGATGGGTTTTCCCGTCTGCTGAACATAGCAGGTTCCAGCATTCTTTAGGTGCAATGCATATTGCAGGACGTTTGGGAAAGCATCTTTATCCATTCCTGAAAAAAAAATGCAAAGACTGTCCCTCAGCCAACTATATTGAAGAGCTTTTAAGAGTTACAGGGCTTCTTCATGATGTTGGACACGGGCCATTTGGCCATTTTTTTGATGATAACTTTCTTGACTACTACGGGATCACTCATGAGGATTTGGGGCAAAGGATAATAAATGAAAAACTTGCAGGGTTGATAAAGAAAATAAGAAGAAGTCCTTCTGGAGAATTTAAATCAGGTGAAATTCTTAAACCTGAATATGTAGCTCTTCTTATAAAAAAAGAAAAAATAAAAAAAACTGAAGGATATCCTCAATGGCTTAGAATGTTACTTCCAATTTTTAACGGGATTTATACTGCGGATAATATGGATTATGTTCTCAGGGATTCATATATGTGCGGAGTTAAGGTTGGACCAGTCGATATAGACAGACTAATATATTACACATTTTATTCTGACAAAGGATTAACTCTCCATAAGGCAGGTACTTCTGCTCTGACAATGTTTTTAAATGCCCGTTTTTACCTTTATTCTAATGTGTATTATCATAGAACTACAAGGGCCATTGATCTTCATTTAAGGGAAATATTCAGGAAGACAACATCTCTTATATTTCAGGACAATCCAATAGATAACCTAGACAAGTATCTTAAGCTTACAGACTGGTCACTTTCTGAAGAAGTTACTAACTGGAAGACTTCAAATGTGAAAGTTAAAAAAGAACTTTCAAAAGAGTGGGAGATGATACTTTTGAGAAAACCAAAGTGGAAACTCGCATTTGATTATACGAGGAGCATGGAACAATTAAATGTGGCAAATCCAGTAATAAGCGAAAAAGAATGGACTCAAAGAATCAGGGAACGGCTTCCAGAAGAATTGAAAGATTTAAATTTTGCAGTGGATGTTCAGGAACAAGATCCTCGACCTGAAAATCCTCTATCAATGGGAAATGAACAAATCTATATTTATAATCCGAACTCTGACAAAATATCTAAAGAAGCCCTGAAAGAATTATTTGAATTTATACCATCGAAAGTTTTTCATTATAGGGTTTTTACACTTAAGCACCAATATGACAAGATTGTAGGAGACATTGCTATGAGTGCTCTCACCGGCAGCACATTTGATAGGTTAAAAACAAATATTTGAGCTACGAGCTACTATTTTATCTTATAAAATGGATTCTATAAAAGCATCTATAGATATTGGAACAAATTCTGTGCTCCTTCTTGTAATTAGCTCAAAAGAGGAAGGGAATAATTTTGAAATTCTTGCGGAAGATGCAAGAATTACAAGAATAGGGGAGGGAGTTAGTGACAGTTCGTTTTTAAAGTATGATGCAATGAAAAGAACAATCAATGTTCTGCAAGAATATAAAAAAATAGCTACTGAACTTGGGGCATCAGTTGTCAAAGTAGTTGCAACAAGTGCAGTAAGAGATGCAAAGAATTCAAGTGAATTTATTGCCTTGGCAAAACAAAGTGTCAACATAGATGTAGAGATAATATCTGGTGATAGAGAAGCAGAGTTGGTATATGAATCTGCAATAACATCAGCGAAGTCATTTCACATCAATCGGATGCTTGTTGTTGATATCGGAGGGGGTAGCACAGAATTTATAGTTGGAAAAGAAAGTAAAATTGAAAAAGTAAGAAGCTTGCAATGTGGTTCAGTTAGAATGACAGAAGAATGCTTGAGAGATGACCCGCCAACACCTTTCGAAATGAAATTACTGAGGAAAATTGTACAAAGAAAATTATCTGAAATAATCCCTTCTGAATGGGAAGCAGAGTGCTGTATAGGCGTTGCTGGAACAGTTACTACTGTCGCACAGATAATGCTTGGTATTATGCATTACAAAAGGAGTTTAATTGAGGGATACAAAATTGAAATACAAAGATTAGAAGAGCTTATTGATAAGCTCTCTATGTTAAAAATTGAAGAGCGTAAGAAAATAACTGGTCTTCATCCGGATCGGGCAGATGTGATTCTTGCAGGAGCTGTTATACTGCAGGAAATAATGAACCATTTTAATTATTCTTTTGTTATTACAAGCACAATGGGATTGAGGTACGGTCTCTTGATGAACTAATAAATTGCAAAGTCTATACAAGTTCAGTCAATCATATTTTCACAAATAATTAAAAACATTTACAAAAAGCAAATACAATTAACCTTGACTTGAATTAACCTCACAAAGTATATACTCCCATTTAAGGATTTGCAGAATGCTTTTGAACAAACAATATAAAAGGAGAAATGCATGAAAAAAAGAGTTTTTGCTGTTTGTATGTTTTTTTTCGTTATGACTATGTTTACCCTATTTTTTAATTTACAAACTGCAGTAGCAGAAGATGTAAAACCTCAAGAAGTTAGCCAGGAACTCCCGGTAAAGCACATTCCTAACATCCCAAAAGCTGCCGAGTCATATTTTTCTCCTGACAGCAAGAGCCTTATCTGTCAAGCACAGTTTCCGGAAGACGCAAAAAAAGATCCCAATGCATATCATGCTTATACAGCAAATATTGACGGCACAAATATTTTCTGCCTCAATAATAAGGGGGAGGATGCCTGCAATTATTTCTGCCCTGATGGCAAACACATAGTTTGGACTTCAACAAAAGATCACCTTGACATGCCAAAAGGCAACTGGTCTGACCCGAAAGATTATCCGCAGGGAGCTGAGCTTTATATGTCTGACCTTGACGGCAAAAATGAAAAGCGACTTACCAACAACAACTACTACGATGCTGAAGTAACAGTTTCTCCTGACGGCAAATGGATTCTTTTTGGCCGCCAGATTAACGGCATGATGGACCTTTGGAAAATGAACTTTGACGGTACAGGCGAGACACAGATTACCCATACTCCTGACTGGCAGGAAGGTGGTGCTAACTATATGTCTGACTCAAAAACAATACTCACCCGTGCATGGAAAAAAGAGGATGAAGGCAAACCTTCCAAAGAAATGCAGATTTTTACAATTAAAGACGACGGCACTGGCACCTTGACACAGATTACCAAGGAAGGCTTTAACTGGGCTCCTTTTCCGCATCCTGACGGAAAGCACTTTGCTTTTGTTAAAATATTACCTGCTAAGACACATCCAGGTCCAAACTTTGAAATATATATGATGAATATGGAAACTGGAAAACAAACTCGTCTTACATACACTGATGCTTTTGATGGATTCCCTTCTATTTCTCCTGATGGAAAAATGATGATGTTTTCATCAAGCCGTAACGCTCCTCCAGGTGAACGCACACTGTCTTTGTTCATCATGGATATAAGTTCTTTTAAAGACTAACAATTACTTTTTAAAAGTAAGGGCTGTAAATTTTGAAAAAAATTTACAGCCTTTTTTTTTATAAATTTTTTAACATCGTAATTCATTCATAAGATAGATATTAGTATGCCGATAGTTAAATAAAATGGGAGATAAAGTAGAATGGATGAACCGATAGGAATTTTGTGCGTTGCAAATGATATAGCTATTCTTAATTCAATAATAAAAGTGTTTATAGACTCTGATTACGAAATAATTACAGCGCAATCTGGGAAAGAAGGACTTGATATTCTGAATAACAACGTTTCAATTCCAGCTCAAATTGTTATTGCTGATTATAAAATGCCCGAGATGAATGGTGTGGAATTTCTACAGAAAGTATCAGAAATATTTCCTGATACTATTAGAATAGCTCTGTCAGAACACACTGATACAAATGCTGTAGTTCAGGCAGTAAATAGCGGCAAAATTTATAAGGTTATAGCAAAGCCATGGAATGATGACACATTTAAAATTGAAATTTTAAATGCAGTTGAAAGATATTTTCTTTATAAAAAGAATACGCAGTTAACTGACAAACTCAAAAAAACAAACGAAGAGATCCAAAAATTAAATAAATACTTAGAAAAACTGGCAAAGGAAAGAAACTCCATGCTTATGGTTCAAAGGAAAGTTATTAACCACTCACAGGAAATTCTTAATTATTTACCAGTTGCAGTAGTAGGCGTAGATTCGGAGGGAAGTTTAGTTCTGTGTAATAAAAAAGGCATGAATTTAATAAATTTTGTTGGAGAAAATATTGTAGGAATGAATAGAGAGGATATTCTTCCTGAGAATATTAACCTGTTCATTGATAGACTTATAGAGAAGGGAAAGCTTGAAGAACATATTGAAATAGACGGCTTTAAATTTAAAACGAATGGTTCTTTTATTAAAAGAAATGACGGTTGGTGCGGTGCTCTAATAGTGTTTGATGAACTAGAAAACTAGAAGAACACTTGATTTATAAAATAATTCTACATAATTATTATTGTTTCTCTCAACTCAACAAGCTCAAGATATCTTCAACAATTGTTTTTGATCCAACATAAAGGGCTGTTCGCTGATGAGGCTTATTGGGCTGTACTTCTAAAATAGAATTGCCTTTTTCATCAATTGCATGTCCTCCTGCTTCACGACACATAAACGCTACAACAGCAGCCTCATACATAAGCCTGAGCTTACCATCAGGCCGGTTTTTCTTTGAATCGGGATGATTGACAATCGCAGGATACATAAACATCCCTCCGTTTGAGAGGAGTCTGTGAAAATCTCCCGCCAGTGCACCTATATATCTGAATGCAAATTTTCTTTCATTATCAGCTATCCATTTTTGAATTTTATTATTATAGGTGAAGCGATTTGTTGAGTTGAATGAGAGCTCCCAGTTTTTATTATTCTCTGGTAGGTTCATTCTTACTGGTTTAACATAATTCATAGTTTCATCGATGTGAAATCTCCATGTTCCGGCCTCCCTTAATGCAAGGGTAAAAGTTCCGGTAGGTATAACAAACATCCCTGCAGCTATAAACTCCCTTCCTTTTCTTAAATGAAAATCTTCATCTCCATTAAGGTTCCTTTTGGCAATTCCAAAAAGGAATCCTACAGGAAGAACATGAGCGACATTCGATGATCCATCAAGTGGATCAAAATAAACGAAATAGCGCCCTCCATCAATGTTTAAAGGAATAATATCATCAGATTCTTCGCTTATAGCATGTATGACGCGGCCAGAAGTTTTGAGATAATGAATGGTAATCTCATGTGCAATTTGATCCATCCTCATTACATCCTCACCTTGAATATTAACGGTTGAAGCTGAACCAAGATTTCCCCTTAATGCTCCAGTTAGATAATAGTATTGAATATGTTTAGCTGCACTTATTAATGCATCCATAAGTATAAGGAAATGATGAGTACGGTTGTGTGTTTCCTGGTGCTGGAGCAGGAAATTCATGAATGTCTGTTCGAATTGCATTACTTCCCTCCATTTTATTATTTAATAACTCAGTTTTAGAATTCCGTTCGATTCGGGGTATAATTTAATAAAGATGTTATTAATAAAGATTAATTCGAAGTTGTTTTTTTAAATATTAATATTAATTGAATTTTTCCAATAATATCAATGGATCAACCTCCATTAAAGTAATGTGAATTTAATATATTTTATTTAAAAAGGCAATGTTATCATAACAAATGCTTGTTAATTTCATCTAGAAGAAATAATATATTTTTTCGTTTAGGTGAGATGAATATTGAATTGAGATGACAATCAATAAAACTTAAGGAGAACTTTTATGAAGTTTGCAATGAAGCTACAATTATCTTTATTTCTATGTCTTTTAACACTTAACTACGGAACGCTTTTAATGGCTGCCCAAGGAGCATCGGATAGTATAACTATAAGTGATATGAATAAGGCTACAACTGAAGTCCCTACTATTGTCGGGAAAGTGGTGGAAACATTTAACAGCGGCGGCTATACATATGTATTACTGGAAAAAAACGGGAAAAAAACTTGGGTTGCTGCACCTGTCGCAGACGTGAAAGTAGGAGAGGAAGTAGTTTTTCAGGCAGGTAATTTAATGCCAAGTTTTACAAGCAAGACACTAAATAGAACATTTGAAAATATAATTTTTTCGCCAGGAGTTGTAGGTAAAAAAGGTGTAACATCACAACCATCAAAGTTAAGCACCACCGAGAGCCATACACAAACAGCAAAATCTGTAGAAAAAATAAAAGTTAGTAAAGCGAGTGGTCCAAATGCTTACACAGTCAGCGAGCTGTATGAAAAAAGTAAGCAGCTAGACAATAAAAATGTTGTCGTTAAAGGAAAAGTTGTCAAGGTATCTCCTGGAATAATGAAAAAAAACTGGGTACATCTGCAAGACGGTACAGGAAGTGATGATAAAAAGAATAATGACATAGTTGTAACTACACAGGATATGCCTTCAGTTGGCGATGTAGTAGTTGCTAGCGGCATATTATACAAAGATAAAGATTTTGGTTCAGGTTATAAATATAGCGTGATAGTTGAAAATGCTAAAATATCAAAGTAGGTTAGGCGTTGATTTTTTTTAAGAGCCAAGACATGTTTATACCGAGGGTACGCATTGTCTGAATACCTTCTGTGTCACTTTTAACATCCCCTGGCTCTCTTCCTATTGCTATGTTCCAGTAACTTGAACCTGGAACAATCATCTGCCCAATAAGGAAGAAATAGTTTATAGAAGTAAAAGCATGTATGGCTCCGGCTCGTCTAACGGCAATTACTGCTGCTCCAACTTTGCGTTTTAGCAAGTCGTTATTAGCGCGTGACACCATTCCACATCTTTCTATTAGAGCTTTCAGGTTGGTAGAAATATCTGCAAAATATGTTGGAGATCCAAGCAGTATTCCTTGTGATAGATACATCAGGTTGAAGTAATCGTTTACAACATCGTCATCTATAGCACATTTCATGTTTTTGTTTTCAAAGCATTTGTAGCATGCAATACAACCCTGAATTCTTTCGCCTGCGAGGTTTTTAATTTCTGTTTCAATCCCCTCAGATTTTATTTCATCGAGAACAATGTTCAATATTATTGAAGTATTGCCATCTTTCCGTGCACTTCCATTAAATGCTATTACCTTCATTGTCTTTCCTCCTTACTCTACTATAACAGAGTGCTTGAAATATTTATCAATAAACTTAAATTTATTATAGGTAAAGTTAAACATAATATTTTTTAAAATGAAAGGGGTGAGGTTATGACTACAATGGAACTTAATGAAAAAGAAGCCAAATTGCTTCATGATGTTCTTGAATCAGATCTTTCAGACCTTCGAATGGAAATTAGCAATACTGACAGTCAGACATTCAAGGAAGGCTTGAAGGAGAAAGAGGGTTTAATATCCGGATTGTTAAAGAAATTGGTGTCTGCTAATTAATTATCGGAGCAATAAAAGGGATAAATTATTTAACTGAAAAATGGCCAAATAAATCAATTAAGACCTGAATCTTCTTCAAGTCCAAACATTATATTCATATTTTGAACAGCCTGTCCTGATGCCCCTTTGATTAAATTATCAATAGCAGAAAAAACTACCAGTTGTCCCCGTGTTCTATCTACTCTTGCTCCGATACAGCAGAAGTTAGTGTTTATTACATTTGAAAGAGCAGGGAACTTTCCAGTTGGGCATATCTTTATAAATTGTGAATTAACATAGAACTCTTTGAACACATCAATAAGCGCTTTTTCAGAGATACTGTTCTTTATTTTGAAAAATATGGTAGACAGTATCCCCCTGTCAACCGGAAGCAGGTGCGGTATGAATGTTACAGAAACAGGTTCATGAGCAACTTCCTTTAGTTCCTGTTCTATTTCAGGAGTATGTCTGTGCTCCCCAACTTTATATGGAAAAAGGTTCCTGTAACTGTCCATAAACATATTCATTCCGGGTTTTGGATTTCTTCCTGCACCGGAAACACCAGAACTGGAGGAAATGCATATGTTTTGAGTTTCCACAATATTTAATTTCAACAATGGCGCAGAAGCAAGGATTATACTTGTTGGGTAGCATCCGGGATTGGCCACAAGCCATGCTTTCTTTATTTGATCTTCATATAGCTCTGGCAGTCCATAAACTGCTTCAGAAAGCAACTTCTTGCTCTTATGTTCAAAACCATACCATTTTTTATGGGTTGCCGCATTTTTTATCCTGAAGTCTGCACTAAGGTCTATTACTTTGATACTGGATTTTTTCAGTTTTTCAGCAATTAAGTGTGCATAACCATTGTCCTTAGTAAGAAAAAGTACATCACAGTTTTTGCAAATTTCATTAATATTAAATTTTGAAAAAACAAGGTCTGTTTCCCCCATAAGCGACGAATGGACCTCGTTAAGTGCTTTTCCCTCATAGTGCTCTGATTCAGCGTAAATCAGTTCTGCCATTGGGTGCTTAAGAATTATCTTTATCAGAACTTCAGCTGTAAGACTCGATGCACCTGCTATTCCTACTCTAATCATCTTGATTGTTCTTCTCCGTTTAAATTTTCATTATGTATTGTTATATTTCATTATAACATGAAACACAATTTTCTTGATAATATGGATAATCCAATTTACGTCAAGATTAAAGGTTATTTTTATGTAGCATATGATGATACAATAAAATTATTTAATGCACAGAGAACATTGTATTATAATTTAGCCATAATCTAAGAGTAAAATAGCTCCATTAAAACAAAACATTAGCTGAATGGAATTCACGTTGCTATAATTGGCACTTTAATTGCTAAGCTTAAAATGGAACCTCACAATTAAAAAAAGAGTCTAAAGTAAAAAAGAGAAGGAGATAAAACAATGTTAAATGGGCGTATTCATAAACTTATTCCTTGGGTTTATATTATTTTTTTTCTATTTGTCCCACATGTATATGGCCAAGAACAAAATGTTATATTGAACGAAATTATCAAAGAAGCGCTTGATAATAATCCCCAGATAAAGGCAATAAAGAGCAAAGTAGAAGCCTTTATGACAAAACCTTCACAAGAAGGAGCTCTTGAAGACCCGACTTTAAAACTTGGGATAACAAATCTTCCATTGGATACATTCTCATTTGGCGATGAAGACATGACTCAGAAGGAAATAGCATTAGGACAAAAATTTCCTTTTCCCGGTAAATTGGCATTGAAAAAAGAGATGGCCGAAAAAGATGTTGTCCTTGCAGAAAGGGAATACGACGAGAAAAAAAATGAAATTACAGAAGAAGTAAAGAAAATCTATTTTGATATTTTCTTCATAGATAAATCAACTGAGATAGCTGAAAATAATAAAAAACTCCTTGAAGAGTTTGTACACATAGCAGAGACAAAATACTCGGTAGGCTCAGGTATCCAGCAGGACGTATTGAAAGCACAGGTCCAAATTTCAAAAGCACTTGAAGAGCTGATAACGCTTAAACAGAAAAGAACAACTTCTGAATCAAGGCTGAATTCGCTATTAAACCGTTCCCAGGGTACTCCTGTAGGAAAAATACCTGAAATAATGAAAACAGATTTTAATTTATCTGCAGATGACCTGATGTCGCTTGCTGTTTCCCGAAGACCTTTTCTTAAATCGCTTTTAGTTTCAGTTGAAAGAGAAGAATCTTCTTATAAGCTTGCCCGTCGTGATTATTATCCTGACTTCGATGTGGAAATAGGCTATGGGCAAAGGGACGGAGGTCTTAATGCTGAAGGTAAAAAGGTAAGCCGTCCTGACATGGTAAGTATGAGCGTATCACTGAATCTCCCTGTTTATTATGCAAGTAAACAGAACAAGAAAGTGGCAGAGACACTTGCTAACATAGACACTGCAAGAGAAACATACAATGCGGCAAAGAATGATATTTTTTTCAGTATAAAAGACAGGGTTGCTGAAATCGAAAAGGGAAATAAGCTGTTAAGCTTATACATCACCGGAATTATCCCGCAGACAAAGCAGACACTTGAATCATCTATTTCCAACTATCAGGTTAATAAAGTAGATTTCCTTACTCTCTTAGACAATCAAATTACACTTTTCAAATATGAGACAGAATATTATGGGATATTAACGGATTATGAGAAGAAGATTGCTGAGCTTGAAACTTTAGTAGGAGGTCCGCTGTTCTGATACCCGGGAGATAGATCATGACTCAAGAAAAAAGAACATTTCGAAATACAATAATTGTATGCCTTGTTGTTATTCTTGCCGGAGCCATTCTATATTTAGGAGCTGGGAGGATTTCAAAGCTTCTGAACAAAGAGAATGCCGTTACACAAAATAAAGATGATGCTGTTAAATCTAAGCAAGACGACATGGACATGAGTAACATGGACATGAATAAGATGACAGCTTCCGGAACATCTGAAAGAAAAATCCTCTATTATGTTGACCCTATGCATCCGGCATATAAATCTGACAAACCTGGAAAAGCTCCTGATTGCGGTATGGATCTTGTACCTGTCTATGAAGGGGAGGGGGGATTAGGCGAGACAATGCTGGCACCAGGCGGAGTAATAATAAGCCAGGCAAAACAACAGCTCATAGGGGTTACGTATGGAAAAGTAAAAGTTGAGCATCTTATTCATACTATACGTGCTGTCGGAAAAGTTACATACGATGAAACAAAAATAGTAAAAATAAGCCCCAAGATCGAAGGATGGGTGGAAAAAGTATTTGCAGATTATACCGGACAGTTCGTAAAAAAAGGTGAGCCTCTGATCAGTATTTACAGCCCTGAACTTGTATCAACACAGCAGGAATATTTACTGGCGATTAAAACAAAAGATGCTCTGAGCAAAAGCCCATTTAATGAAGTTACGTCAGGAGGAAATTCTCTGGTTGAGGCAAGCCTCAAAAGATTGCAGCTTTGGGACATATCTGATGAGGAGATAAAGAAAATAGAGCAAACAGGAGAGCCTTTAAAGACATTGACAATGTATTCACCGGAAAGTGGATTTATCCTTGTAAAGAACGTTTTTAACAGGCAGAGAATAACCCCTGAAACCGAACTTTATGAAATAGCAGATCTTTCGCGGATATGGGTCCAGGCTGAAGTTTATGAATTTGAAGCACCGGAAATCAGGCTTGGCCAGAAAGCGACAATGAGGCTTCCATATAGCCAGGGCGAAACATTTACAGGGGTTGTAACATATATATATCCACAGATTGACCCAGCTACACGGACTTTAAAAGTCCGGCTTGAATTTCCCAATCCAGGACTAAAGCTCAAACCAGACATGTATGCAAACATAGATCTACAGATAGACTACGGCAGTCAATTATCGGTTCCGGAGGAAGCAGTACTTGATTCAGGCACTGAGCAGATAGTTTTTATCGCGCAAGAAAGAGGACGTCTGGAGCCAAGGAAGGTAAAGCTCGGTGCTAAGGTCGATAACCGTTACATTATAATAGACGGGCTTAAGCCTGAGGAAACGATAGTAACATCAGGGAACTTTCTCATTGACTCTGAAAGTCGCCTCAAATCAGCAGCAGGCGGAATGGCGGATATGCCGGGTATGGCTGGGATGGAAGAGGGGAATGAAGGAAAGAAATCTAAAGAATCTGAGAAAAAAGAACCTTCAAAAGGAAGTGGAATGGCAGACATGCCAGGTATGTAAGGGATATAAGAGATGATGATAGATGTAATGCGAGCTAACGGAGAAATTTCAGATGATTAACAGGATTATCGATTTTTGCGCCAACAACAAGTTCATTGTTTTTCTTTTAATCTTTATGGCTGTACTTGGCGGAATCTACTCGATGAACAGCATAACCCTTGATGCCATACCTGACCTTTCGGATACGCAGGTTATAATCTATTCCCGCTGGGACAGAAGCCCGGATATCATGGAAGACCAGGTCACATATCCCATAATAACCTCAATGCTTGGGGCTCCAAAAGTAAAAGACATCAGGGGATTTTCAGATTTCGGGTTCTCTTACGTCTATATAATCTTTGAAGAAGGAACTGACATCTACTGGGCAAGGTCACGGACACTTGAATATTTAAGTAACATACTTCCCAAGCTTCCCCAAGGTGTAAACGTTGAACTTGCAAGAGATGAAACAGCAGTTGGGTGGGTATTCCAGTATGCACTTGTAGATTCAACTGGTAAGCGCAATCTGGCAGAACTTCGCTCAATTCAGGATTGGTTTTTAAGATACGAGATCCAATCTGTCCCCGGCGTTGCCGAGGTCGCTCCGATAGGTGGGTTCGTGAAGCAATATCAGGTCAACCTCGATCCGAATGCTCTTCTTGCATATAAAATCCCAATAAACACTGTAATAGATGCCATAAAGGATGGGAATAACGATGTAGGGGGAAGATTGGTTGAATTTTCTGGTCGCGAGTATATGGTAAGGGGTCGGGGTTATATCCGTGCACCTGCAGACATTGAAAATATCGTAGTTTCAGTAAGTCCTGAATCAGGAACTCCTGTTTTAGTAAAACATCTCGGCAAGGTAGTACTTGGCCCTGACATAAGGCGTGGAATTGCAGACCTTGACGGGGAAGGGGAGACTGTCGGTGCCATAGTGATTATGCGGTTCGGGGAAAATGCCCTGAAGGTCATAGAAAAGGTGAAGGCTAAAATAGCAGATATATCACCGGGTTTACCTGAAGGGGTAAAAATCGTAACTACCTATGACAGGTCTGAACTTATAAACCGTTCAATAGAAACGCTTAAAGGAACACTTATCGAGGAATTGACTATTGTAAGTATAGTCATACTAATATTCCTATGGCACATACCAAGCGCGATTATTCCTATTATCACTATCCCGATTGCCATCATAATATCTTTTATTCCCATGTATGGGATGAAGATAACCGCAAACATCATGTCACTTGGAGGCATTGCCATAGCAATTGGCGCTATGGTTGATGCTGCTATTGTCGTAGTTGAACAGACACACAAGAAGCTTGAACACTGGGATGCCGATGGCAGACCGGGAAATTTTAAAGATGTGGTAATAGGCGCAGTAAAAGAAGTCGGAGCTCCAAGTTTTTTTGCACTCCTTGTAATCGCAGTTTCATTTATGCCTGTTTTTACCCTTGAAGCTCAGGAGGGAAGGCTTTTTAAACCTCTTGCCTTCACAAAAAACTTTGCCATGATAGTCGCAGCAGTTCTTGCAATAACTCTTGACCCTGCAATACGTCTCCTGTTTACACATATGAAGGATTTCAGTTTCAGGCCAAAATTTCTGAGCAGGATAGCCAATGCGATACTTGTCGGAAAAATTCACAGCGAAGAAAACCACCCTATAAGTCGTCCACTGATGAAAATTTACCACCCTGTCGTTGAATTTGCTTTGCGTCATCAACGGATTATGATTACGGCAGCTCTTTTAATCATTGCTGTTACTGTCCCGGTATTTAATGAGCTTGGTTCGGAGTTCATGCCTCCTCTTGATGAAGGTGCCCTGCTTTACATGCCTTCTACGCTCCCCGGAATATCTGTAACAGAAACACAGAAACTCCTTCAGACACAGGATAGGATTTTAAAATCATTCCCGGAGGTAGAAAGAGTATTCGGTAAAGCGGGTAGGGCTGAAACCGCAACAGACCCCGCCCCTTTTTCCATGATGGAAACAGTAGTAATACTTAAACCTCAGTCTGAGTGGTCTAAGGTTCCTCAATGGTACTCAAGTTGGGCACCTGACTGGCTGCAAGGCTTATTTCGCCGTGCATGGCCTGATCATAAGAGCACGCAGGAACTTATTTACGGGCCCGGTGGATTAAACGAAGCAATGCAGTTTCCCGGAGTAGTAAATGCATGGACTATGCCAATAAAAGCACGAGTTGACATGCTTACTACAGGTGTAAGAACACCTGTAGGTATAAAAATCCTCGGCCCCGATCTGAAGAAAATTCAGGAAATTGGTCAGCATATTGAATTAGCTCTTAAAGATGTGAATGGGACAACAAGCGTATTTGCAGAGCGGACTGCAGGAGGGTACTTTCTTGATTTCGACCTGAAGCGCGAGGAACTCGCCCGCTATGGACTAACAATCGGTCAGGCTCAAATGTCCATAGTCTCAGCAGTTGGAGGAGAAAATATAACAACTACAGTTGAAGGAAGGGAACGTTATCAGGTCAATGTAAGGTATATGCGGGATTTCAGGAGTTCAGTTGACAAACTTAACCGCATACTTGTGGCAACCCCAAATGGGGCTCAGGTTCCAATGGCACAGATAGCCGACATCAAGATGCTTTATGGACCGGGAATGATAAGGGATGAAAATGGACGTCTTAGCGGTTATGTCTATGTTGATGTCTCCGGCCGCGATATTGGAAGCTATGTAGCAGACGCAAAGAAGACCGTAAAGAATAATGTAAAGCTTCCGGCAGGATATACTCTTGTATGGAGCGGGCAATATGAATCTATGCAGCGTGTTGAAGAAAGACTTTTAGTTGTAATACC
The DNA here is from genome assembly GCA_016219965.1 of Candidatus Schekmanbacteria bacterium. NCBI lineage: Bacteria > Candidatus Schekmaniibacteriota > Candidatus Schekmanbacteria bacterium. The sequence goes on along the minus strand of JACRJM010000015.1, from coordinate 539,219 downwards.
AATTACTATTATGCTAATTTTTCTGCTGCTTTACTTTAATACAAAGTCTGTTGCGAAAACCCTTATTATATTCCTTGCTGTGCCATTTTCAGCAGTAGGCGCAATCTGGTTTCTTTATTTGCTTGGCTATAATATGAGCATAGCAGTCTGGGTAGGTCTTATAGCCCTCATGGGCGTTGATGCAGAAACCGGGGTTTTCATGCTTCTCTACCTTGATATTGCATACAATGAGATGAAGGATAAGGGACGAATGAGTTCAAGAGATAATCTCCGGGAAGCTATAGTAAATGGAGCTGTCAAAAGGCTGAGACCGAAATTCATGACAGTTGCCGTTATGTTCATGGGTCTTGTACCAATTATGTGGTCAACCGGAAGTGGGTCTGATGTGATGAAGCGTATTGCAGCTCCGATGGTAGGAGGAATATTCACATCTTTCCTTCTTGAGCTTTTCATCTATCCCGTAATATTTATGATCTGGAAATGGCATTCTGAAGTTAAACAGGAAGTTCAAAAAGTACAACAAATTTAAAAAAGGAGGATTAGAAATGAGATTGAAAAAAGTGGCTGTTTTTTTTACCAGCATCTGTGTTGTTTTCGCATTATCGGGTTTTAGCTTTGCAGGAATGGGAGGAGGAAAATCAGGAATGATGGGCGGTAATGGCGGAAATAAAGGTAAAACCAACATGGGAACCAAGAAAAACAATGGAGCAAATCATAGTTCAAAGGGTAAAAAAGGGAACAAAAATAATCTGGACACCAGTGATACTCCCATAACCGATACAACCCACATGGGGAATATGGACAGCATGCATAACGGCGACAATAACAACATGGATACACATCACAATGGCAGTGATCAGCATATGGGAGACGGCAGCAATATGATGAACAGCGGAATGGGTGATAATCAGGGAAATATGGGAATGGGACAATAAAACTTTTAGGAGAGAATTAAAATGAACAGCAATATAAAAAATATATTATTCACTTTAACAATAGTTTTATTATCCTTTCAAGCAAATGCCATGAGCTGCTGGTCTGGTTCGGGAATGGGGAGTGGAAGAGGAGAGAGTTATAATGATAATATGAGAAATATGCAAAATTACTCCCAAAGTAGAAAAAGTCAAAGCAACACAGAAAGTTTTTTTACAGATTTACAATATGAGTTGAATCTGAGTGAAAAGCAAATGAAAGCTCTTAACGAGATACGAGCTGAATATGAAAAAGAAAAAAGTTCCAAGGAGTCTGATATATATAAGATTGATGAATCTCTGAATGATATGGAGACCAGAAAAGATGTAAATATGAGCGAAGTCAAAAAAAAGGTTGATGAATTGGAGAGATTACAAAAAGATTTGAAGTGGGAATATATTGAAACAGTTGAAAAGGCCAAAAAAGTTTTAACTGATGAACAAATTAATTTACTTTCACTCAGATCAACAAATACAAATTCAACTACAATGAACTCAGGTATGCCAGGTATGAATGAAAATATGGGCTCACATATGGATAATGGAATGTAAAGGAGGGTTTAGATAATATAACCTAATATCAATGTTGAGATATAGAGGTTGACGAATTAGAAATTTTAATTAAAAAGAAGGTATGTATTAAGGAGGTAAGAGAGATTTGAGACGCAATATAGCTTTTATTTTGTTTTTAACGCAGATGGCATTTCTTATTGGTATGGGTAAATTGCCTCTTGTTTCTGATCAAAAATGTGCTCTTTGCGGAAGGGAAGTACACCATGATATGGTTGCTAATCTTACCTTTAAGAATGGCGAATCTGAGGCAGCCTGTTGCCTCCAATGCGCAATTACTTACGAAAAACAAACCGGTAAAAACGCAGAATATATTACAGTGACAGATTATTATTCACATGAAACTGTTGATTCGCAAAAAGCATTCTTTGTTGTTAAAAGCAATATTTCACCCTGTTGTAATAAAGAAATTCTTCGGATACCTAATGGAAACGCACTTATGTTGAAGTATGATAGGTGTCTGCCAAGCATAATAGCTTTTAAAAATAAAGACAACGCCACGAAATTCATGACAGAGCATGGCGGAACATTAGAAACGATACAAGATCTTAGAAGTAGCGACTAAGTATTTTCAATATAGGAAGATCTGACTCCAACCAACAATACAACAATGTATAACAGTGAGTTTTGTTAAACATATTAAAGTTAACATAATATATATTATCAGACGTTATAGATATATGTCTTTGTGGGTTCTATTCTTTGCTTTTCTTATTTTTTTACTGTGCCCTGCTAAGTTTTATTGCAGTTTCTATATGATATGATTGAGGAAAAAGATCTATTGGCTGTATCTCATCTATTTGGTAGCCATTATTTACAAAAAAAGAAATATCTCGTGAAAGAGTTGCAGGATCACATGAAAGATAAATTATTTTATTTACCATTGCTTTTGCAATCCTTGATTTTACGTCGTTGGTACACCCAGATCTTGGCGGATTCAATAAAACACCACTAATTTTATCATTATCTTCAAAAACTGCTTTTAAAGCATTACCTGCGTCTCCCTTTACATATGAAATATTTTTTAGTTTATGTGCTCGAATATTAGCCTGCGCATCTTTAACAGCATTTTCATTATCCTCTATACATATTACTTCATTTACTTTTTGTGCCAGAGGTATGGAAAAAGTCCCAACACCTGAGTAAATATCAGCAAAAAAATCTGTTTTTTTTGGACTACAAAGCCTTAATATTAACCTCACAAGGTCTTCGCGTAATAGATGATTTATCTGAAAGAATGAGTTTGAATTTACACGATATTTTAGTTCGCCAATACTTTCATTAAAATAATCTTTTCCGTTTATCGCGACTCTTCTGGGCTCTTCAATGACTATCCCCTCAACCCCCTTAACATATTTCTTAAGGTCTGCACCTAATCGATCAATCATATTTTTGGGAAACTTTTCTCCTTTGAGAGTTAAAATCATTTTTGAAGAGACAGCACAAAGAGCAATCTTGATTTTTTCTGTATGTTTATTTATGTCGTTTCCGCAGAAATAGTTTATAGCTTCTATAACTTCATTTATCTTTGGATGGCATATCAGGCATTTTTCTATCTGAACTATATTGTGGCTGTTTTTTTTATAAAAACCAAGGAAGGCATCATTTTTTTGTCTTTTTTTAGATACTTTAAGTTCAACACGCGTTCTATAGTTGAAAGGGTCAGGAGAAGGAATAATTGGATTAACAAATGGTTTTTCTATCTTACCTACCCTTTTAAGCATATCTTTAATAATGGCCATTTTCATCATTAGCTGACCACGATAAGTTACATGCTGATAATCACACCCACCGCAATCAGGGAAATAAGTACAGGGCGGGGTTATTCTTTCCGGAGAGGCCTTTACGAACCCAGTGATTTTCGCAATCAGGTAGTCTTTCTTAGTCTCAACTATTTCTGCTTTTACGGTTTCTTCAGTTATTCCAAATGGAATCATTACAGGTTTATCAAGTACCCAACCAAAACCAGAACCTCCATAAAGAGGCTTCTCAATTTTTGTGACTATTTCTTCTATGACTAATACTCCTTAGAAATATTATTTATTCTATTTCGAGTGTTTTTTTTATCAATAAGATTGCTTCTTCATGGGAATCTGCAGCTATTATTTCATCGGATACAGTCCAGGTATTTATCCCTATCACTGGCTTGCCAAGTTTAATGGCTATGGCTATTTCAGAGAGTGTACCATAGCCTCCGCCAATTGCAATCACACATTCTCCGCTTCTAACAACAATATTATTTCTCGCGTGACTCATTGCTGTCACAATCGGAATATCAACATAGGAATTAGCTTCTATCTGCTCACCCGGAAGTATTCCAACTGTAGTGCCACCTGCATCCTTAGCTCCTTTACAGACAGCCTCCATAACTCCACCGAGCCCTCCACATATTACGATAATTCCTAATAATGCAAGAGATCTACCAAGCTCAATTGCCGTCTCATATTCTTTGGTTGTGCAATCTCCTGCTCCGATTACAGCAACTTGTCGTTTATATGAGTTTTCTATCATTTAAAAAGGTAGTGTAAATCGGGGCGACTGGATTTGAACCAGCGACTCCACGGTCCCGAACCGTGTGCTCTACCAGGCTGAGCCACGCCCCGCTCATTGCAATAATATTCCGCACTGCTATAAAGAATTATTTGACCAGCCGTATCTTCCTATCAATTTCACAAAAACGCAACCGCAAATATCTTCAATTTCTACACCATTTTCATTTTTTGTAACCCGCTTAAGTATCTGGCTTTCCCCATTCCCGACAGGAACAATCATCTTCCCATAAGTCTTGAGTTGCTCAACTAGCCCTAATGGTACATCAGGAGATGCAGCAGTTATAATTATATCATCGTAGGGAGCTTTCTCTTTCCAGCCGTAGGTTCCGTCAAATATTCGTGTTGTTATATTTGTATAGCCAAGAGCATCAAGAGCTTCCCGTGCATGCAGAAGCAAAGAACTGATTCTTTCTATTGAATAGACCTCTCCTACTATTTCAGCAAGGACTGCTGTCTGATAGCCTGAGCCAGTACCTATCTCAAGTATTTTTTCTCCACCTTTTAGACAAAGAAGTTGTGTCATAAGGGCAACCATATATGGCTGTGATATTGTCTGATTTTCACCGATGGGGAGAGGTGAATCACTATACGCTTTATGCCTTACGTCTTCAGGAACAAACAAATGCCGGGGAACCTTACGCATGGCATAGAGAACCCGGAAGTCATGGATATCTCTTCCCTCAAGCTGTTCAACAACCATCTTTTCCCGGACTGAATTAAAGTTTTTCATTCTTTTCTTTTTATCATCCTTATTTCACTATACGATTTACCTATGAAGCTTTTGTTAATATCATAGATGTTGTTATAGCGAAGGCTTTTTTGTAAAGCAAGAAAAAGGTAAAATCAACTCATTGGAATAATTGCTGATTGTAACTTTAGTGCATACCTTTGTTCTGAAAAAATACCGATATTATAATCACTTCAGGATGTAGAAATCTCCACATTTTAAGGAGGATTATAATGAAGATGAAAAATATAAACAATAAAGGAATGGCACTTCTTATTTCCCTTCTTGCAGGGATGGCATTAACATTGATTTCTATTTCTGCAATGATCATTGTTTCAACAAATGTGTTCATTGGAAAGAACACCAAGGACTTGACCGCATCTCTTTATGTTGCAGAAGCCGAGGCTTACAAGGCATTAAATATTGTTAATGCATCTACTAGTAACTATGCGTCCTTAAGTCGGCTAACAACTATATTATCTTCTGACAGTATTGGCACTGGCACTGGCACTGTAACTGTTGAAAAAATTGCTACTGATTCAAATGGAAAAGCAGTTTTAAGACTTAGCTCTACGGGCCACTCTGGAACATCCAATAAAAGTATATCCGTTATCATTGCTCCAGAGTATAATTCTAAGTTCAAATATGCAGCATTTGCAAAAAATAAAATTTCATTTTCAGGAAACTTTACCACAGTTGACAGTTATGATTCATCAAAAGGAGCATATGGAGGAACAAATGTTAGTTCTGATGGAGATATCGGGATAAATTCAACAGCAGCTGAAGCTATGGATATAGGAAACGGTGATGTATACGGTGATGCATATATTGGTCCAAGTGGCAATTTATCAACAGTGATTCATACAACGTCGGGTGCACTTCTTACTGGGATAAAAGGAGTACTTCCTTCAGCAGTTGATCTTCCACCTGTCACTATACCGGCTTTTTCCGGTTCTAATGTATCTTCCGGCACAACTTTGAGTCCGGGGAACTTTGGAGATATTAATTTAGAGGGAAGTAACACAGTAGTTCTCAATGCAGGTTCAAGCAATCCCGGAAAGTTTTATTTTAAATCCATTACCTTATCAGGCGGTGGCAAAATAAGCATAACCGGTAATGTTGAAATTTATGTTCTCCGTGATCTTGTAGCTGCAGGAAATGGAATAGCAAACCCATCAAATGACACTTCTACTCTTAACATATATGTACAAAAATATGATGAAAATAGTGATGGTATAGCAGATAATAAAATTGAGTTAAAAGGAAATGGCTTATTCTATGGCGGTGTATATGCACCTGATGTACCAGTAAAGATAACTGGTAACGGGGATATGTATGGTGCTCTTGTAGGAGAATCAATAGCCCTTGATGGACAGGGGAAAGTTCATTATGATACACGTATGGCTACCGGTGGAGGTTCTGGAGGTTCATCAATCACAAAATATATAATTAAAAGTTGGAAAGATATTTAACAAATCAATATTATATATATATTGATTACTATATTATTTTTTGTTGTTTATAATTACATGATATCAAGAAGTAAATTAAAGAGAGAGTTGGATTAGTGGAAAAGAAAAAATTGTATAACACACAGCCAGATGATAGAGGTTTTACCCTTATAGAAGTTATGGTTGCTGTTTCACTAATGACTGTCGGAATATTAAGTTTTCTGATGTTAAGCAGTGTTCTTATAAAATCACAGAGCAGCAGCTACATGCAGAGTGTCGCGCTCTATCTTGCGCAAGAGAAAATAGATCAAACAATGAATCTTCCTTTCACTTCATTGGTTACAAGCACAACTAATGAAACAAACAGCCAGATTGCGACAGCGCATCCTGAAATAATTGGTGTAAAATCTGCTTTTACAAGAACAACATCGATACTTGTTGACTCACCATCTGCAGGACTTAAATCGATAACTGTAACTGTTAGCTGGAAGGACTCAAACAGGATTTCGCACTCTGTTAGTTTATATTCAGCGACAATGGCATTCTAATGAAAAAAAATAAAGGATTTACATTAATCGAGCTAATGCTGTCTTTAGCCATCACAGGTTTCATTGTACTTCTTCTTTTTTCCATACTTAATTTTCAGCAAAAATCCCAAAAACATCAGGAACAATTAATTGATATGGTAGAAGACTATAGATGGTTGGTAAATACAATTGGAGGAAATATAAAAGTTGCAGGTTACGGTGCACCAAAGGCATCACTTAGCAGTTGGATAACATGGAAAGCAAGTATAACTTCTCCGGTTCTGATTACGGATGGAGGATCTGCTCCTGATAGTGTTATTATAGTAAGTGCATTCGGCAAACCCTACCCTTATGATTCAAGCGCTCCAAGACTAAGCACGACTGCAAGTGCAGGAGCCACAACTATTCAGGTAAATGATGGATCATTATTTAATACTACAACCAAGAGCCTTATTTTTATAGGCGGATATGAAAATGCTGTAATTAAAAGTATATCAGGTAACACTCTGACAATTGACACCAATCTTTCAATAACTGGAAACCAGGGAATACAAATATCTTATGTTTCCGGAGCACCTATAGAAATAGTTAAGACTGTTACATACCATATTAATAATGGAAACCTTACATCTATTGATGATGACGGGACAGAAGAAATTATAACTGAAAACGTAGAGGACTTGCAGTTTTCCATTTCTGGAAATATGGTTTCTTTTTCGGCAAGACTAAAATCCAAATATCCTGAAAAAGGCTACAATGATGGGGTTTATAATGACGGATACTTGAGAATATCTCAAAACAATTCTGTGCTGGTTAGAAATAACTTGTTTAAATAATTATAACTTAAAATAAAGTGTAAAATTTTTATGAAAATAAAAAGAGATCTCAGAGGTTTTGCATTGTTTTTCACCCTGATAATCTCAATAATAATGGGGTTGCTTATAGCTGGTCTTATGATTCTCACAAATACAGACATATTAATGGGAAAGAATGTCAAAGACATATCCACTTGTTCATATATAGCAGAAGCAGGTGCTTACAAGGCACTTACTGTTATAAATGCATCGACCAGCACTTATGGAGCACTTACTGCAGGTGCCACATCTACAATTTTTACTAACGACAACGTAGGTACGGGGCAATGCACTGCTGGAATACAAGCAACTGGGACAGATAGTTTTGGAAAACCATATCTTCTTTTAAAATCAATAGGGACAGTATCAAGTACAAACAAAACTGTATTGATGCTTGTTAAACCTCAATATGACTCAAAATTTAAATTTGCAGCATTTGCAAAAAATAAAATTTCATTTTCAGGAAATTTCACTGCCGTTGACAGCTATGACTCGTCAAAAGGAGCATATGGAGGCGCAAATATTGGAACAGATGGGGATATCGGGATCAATTCAATAGCAGCAGAAGCTCTGGATATAGGCAACGGGGATGTTTACGGTGATGCATTTATCGGACCAACCGGAAATGTGTCAACAGTAATCAAGACTCAGGCTGGAGCTGTTCTTACAGGTATAAAAGGAGTACTTCCTTCTCCTGTCAGTCTTCCTACTGTTACAATACCAGCTTTCTCCGGGTCAAATATAAGTTCAAGTACCACGCTAAGTCCTGGCAACTTTGGAGAACTTGACCTTTCAGGAACTAAGACTGTGACGCTCAATGCTGGTTCAAGCAATCCCGGAAAGTTTTATTTTAAGTCAATTGAATTAACAGGAAGCTCTCAAATAACTACAACCGGGAATGTGGAAATTTATGTCCTTGAGGACCTTAAGGCTGAAGGAAACGGAATTGTAAATTCAACAGCAGATACTTCAAAGCTTACAATATATGTTCAGAAACATGATGAAAATGGTGATGGTATTGCGGATAATATAGTTAAATTAGCTGGCAATGGTGGTTTCTATGGCGGAGTCTATGCCCCTGATGTTCCGGCAACAGTAACCGGGAATGGAGATATATTTGGTTCAATTGTGGGAAGTACAATAGACTTTGCAGGTCAGGGAAAATTGCATTTCGACACAAAGATGTCAAGCGGAAACGGATCGGTGCAGAAATTTGTAATAAACAGCTGGAAGGATATCTAAGTAAATTTTAGTTCCCACCCTCTTATATTATCAATTGCATTATAATTAGTAAGATCAAGATGGAGCGGCGTAATTGAAATCATGTTCTGCGAAACAGCTTCAAAATCTGATCCAGGCTTTTCATGCCATGTATGGCTTCCACCTCCTATCCAGTAATAATTTTCGCCTCTTGGATCAACCTTCTCATGTACTATATCTGTATAAGTCCTTTTCCCCTGCTTTGTTATTGCAACACCTGTTATTAACTCTTTAGGCAGATTCGGCACATTGACATTAAGTAAAGTATTAGATGGCAATTTTCTTTTTATTACTTCTTCCATAAGTAAAAGTGCAAAATCCGCTGCAACCTGAAAATATGTACCTTTTCTTTCTGTTAATGAAATTGCGATGGAAGGTATTGAAAGAAGTGCTCCCTCCATTGCAGCGGAAACAGTCCCTGAATACATTATATCTTCACCGAGATTTGAACCATGGTTTATCCCGGATATGATCAACTCTGGCATATCATCCATTATGCTGTTTACAGCGAGGTTTACACAGTCAGTAGGCGTACCATCAATGCTATGATAATTTTTTTTGATTTTTTTTATTCTCAGAGGCCTGTGCATGGTAAGAGAATGCGAAGTGGCACTCTGCTCCCTGTCAGGAGCCACTACTGTCACATCGTAATATTTAGCGATGGTTGAAGCAAGTGTGTGCAACCCGGTTGCATCAATTCCATCATCATTAGTAACAAGAACATTCATTCCTAATAATTCAGATCCTTTATTAAAAGGTAGAAGGTAATCATCTGTTTAAAATAAAAAAATCGGGGCGACTGGATTTGAACCAGCGACCCCTTGCACCCCATGCAAGTGCGCTACCAGGCTGCGCTACGCCCCGATTAATGCTTGTTAAGTCTTGTAAGAAGACTTTTCAAATTACTCCGAATCCGAAGTAAGGCTGTATGACTATCAGACTTAAGACTTATTTTGCCGTTTCCTTTTTTCTTCTGTCTGCCAAACTCCTCTGAAAGTTTTTTCTTTGCTCCGGCAATAGTGAATTTCTCATCATATAGGAGTTTTTTTACTTTAAGCACCATTGCTACATCTTTTTTTGTATATACTCTCTGGCCATTTCTGTTCTTCACAGGTTTTAACTGTTTAAATTCAGATTCCCAGAAACGTAGTACATGTGCATCGATTCCGGCCAGTTTACTCGCTTCACCAATCTTGAAGAACAGCTTGTTTGGTATCTCAGAATTCTCGTAAGTATCAGCTTGCTCCGGCTCTATAAGATCCGGAAGCGTCAGTTGCGCTGCACTTGACTCTGAGGAGGAATCACTCTTTTTCTTCTTTTTCTTTTTTGTGCTCTGCAATTATCTTCTCGCTTAGATGGGCCGGGACTTCCTCGTAATGAGAAAATCCCATTGTGAAAAATCCCCTTCCACCTGAGATTGATTTAAGACTTGGCACATATTCAAGCATCTCAGCCATAGGTACCTGTGCCTTTATTACCTGTATCTTTCCCTTGGCATCAACACCTTTCATCCTCCCTCTCCGAGCATTGACATCACCAATAATATCACCCATGCAGTCTTCAGGAACTGTAATTTCAACGTCCATTACTGGTTCAAGAAGAATAGGTCTTGCATCCATAAATGCTTTTTTGAATCCCATTGACGCCGCGATCTTGAAAGCCATATCCGAAGAATCGACTTCATGGTAGGATCCGTCATAAAGGGTTACACGGAGATCTACAACAGGAAATCCTGCAAGCTCTCCGTGAACCATAGCCTCAACTATCCCTTTCTCTACCGAGGGAATGTAATTCCTCGGTATTGCACCCCCGACTATTTTATCTACAAACTCGAAACCTTTGCTCCTCGGAAGAGGTTCAATCTCAATCCATGCATCACCATACTGCCCTCTTCCGCCGGATTGTCTTTTGTATTTTCCCTGAGTTTTTATTTTTGCTTTTATAGTTTCCCTGTATGGGATTGTCGGCTTATGCAATTCAACTTCGACATTGAATTTTCTCTTAAGCCTTTCAACTGCAAGCTCAACATGTGAATCTCCCATACCTGCGAGAAGCGTCTCTCTGGTTTCAGTATTTCGATTAACACGCAAAGTTGGATCCTCTTCGCAAAGCCTTGCAAGACATGTAGAGACCTTCTCTTCGTCTCCCTTGGTCTTTGGCAAAACCGCATAGGCTATCATCGGAGATGGGAATGAGATGAAATCGAATGTAACAGAATTATCCTCACTGGCACAAATAGTATTTCCGGTTGTAGTTTCCTTAAGCTTCGCAAAAGCCGCAATGTCGCCTGTCTTTACTATCTTTGCAGGCACATGTTCTTTCCCATGAAGGAAAAATATCTGACCAACCTTTTCTATTATTTTCTTTGATGCATTATAAAACTGCGAATCTGACTCTAACTTCCCTGAATAAACACGGAAACATGAGAGTTTTCCCGCAAAAGGATCTGCTATTGTTTTGAAAACGAGAGCATTGAATGGACTATCATCTCCGATCTTTATCTCTTTTTCGGTTCCATCCTTAGTCTTTCCCTTTACTGTAGTTTTTGAATCAGGAGACGGAGTATAATTTACAACAGCGTCAAGTAAATCATGGACACCGATATTTTTTTCCGCAGAGCCGCACAAAATAGGAACAACCTTCCCTTCTGTTACTCCCCTTTTCAATAGGTCTCTAAGTTCGTCAGTTGATATCTCTGTTCCTTCAAGATACTTTTCCATGGTAGCTTCATCTATCTCTACAAGAGATTCAACCATTCTATCTTTTAAAGATGCTGTATCTGCTGCAATGTCTTGAGGCACATCGACGACATCATATTTGCCGCTTTCATCGTTTTTATAAATATGAGCTTTGTTATCAAGCAGGTCAACAACACCCTTAAAGTTCTGCTCTGAACCGATAGGATACTGAAGAGGTACAAAGGATACTTTGAATACCTCCTTTAATGCTTCAACAGTTTTTTCATAATTCGCGCGTTCCTTATCCATCATATTCACAAATACAATGCGCGGCAGTTCCAATTCATCGCAGAAATTCCATGTCCTTTCGGTTTGGACCTTAACACCTGAATGCGCATCAACGAGAAGGACTGCTCCATCAGCAACCCTGAGGGAGGATTTGATATCACCAATGAAATTGGCATCTCCCGGAGTATCTATTATATTTACCTTGTTTTTTTTCCATTCGCAGAATCCCAATGTAGCGCTTATAGACCCTTTCTTTTTGATTTCGTCGGGGTCATAGTCAAACTTAGAAGTACCGTTGATTATTTTTCCAAGCCTGTCAGAAGCACCTGCGCAAAACAACATCGCATCACTTAAAGTCGTCTTACCGTCACCGCCATGTCCAATAACGCAGATATTCCTCAGGTTTGATAAGCTATATTGAGCCATTCATACCTCCATAAGAATTTTGGGTTATCATGCCAGTTATAAATTCTTCTTCAAGTATCGAAAAATTAAATGACACAAGGGAATTGCGGTGTCAAGAAATTTCAAGAGTAAATGGGAACATTAAAAGAATAAAGATTGATAAAAAAATCAAACACATGCCTCAAGAGCTTTAAAAAAAAGGTTTAACGAGTGAAAACCTCATTATTTTTATCACTTATCTGCTTTTATTTTTTCGATTACCATCTTGGCAAGCGATAAATTAATTCCTGTTTTTTCTGATATTTCTTCAGGCGTATATTTAGATATTCCACTGACACTTCCAAAGATTTTGAGCATCTGGCTTTTTTTTCTCTCTCCGATGCCTTTAATAGAATCAAGAACTGAAGACTTAAATGAATTATTTCTGAGCTTCTTGTGGTAACTGATTGCAAATCTGTGAACTTCGTCACGAACTGACTGAAGAAGAATAAGTGCCGAAGAATCTTTTTTCATCCTTACTGGATTTGGTCTCCCCGGTAAAATTATTTCTTCACGTGAATAATCATCATTGACCAGAAGATCCCAGTTTCTCTCATATTTTCTTCCTTTTGCCAGGCCCACTACATCAACCATCCTTTCAGCTCCGGCTTCCTTTAATGCATCCATAGCCTTGTTAACCTGCCCTATCCCACCATCAATGAGAAAAAGATCAGGAAGAGTTTTCTTTTCTTTCAACAACCTGTTTATACGTCTTGCAACCACTTCTTTAATCATAGCAAAATCATCTATACCCTGTTTTTTCTTTATAAGAAACTTTCTGTATTGATTCTTTTTAAAAAGACCCTTCTCCCATACAATAATAGCTCCAACATTGTTTGTCCCCATAGTATTTGATATGTCAACTGCTTCTATGCGTTTTGGTTCAGAAGCAAGTGAAAGCCTGTTCTTTAAAGCCTTGAGAGTATCAGTGAGTTTTTCTTCTTTTTTAAGATATGATTTTAAAAGCAGTTCTGCATTTTCTGACGCCATCCTAACAAGGGAGTATTTTCTTCCCTTTGTTGGTGAGATTATATTGACTCTCCTTCCCTTTATTTGCGAAAGCCATTTTTCAATATTCCGGCGGTCGTTGACTTCAGTCTCAGTTATTATCTCGAAGGGAATAAAATTGTTTCCCTGGTAGTATTGTTTAATAAATGATTCTAATACCTCTGATGGGTCGTTATAAAAAAGGTTATCAACAAAGAATTCCTTCTGGCATATGAGCTTCCCGCTTCTTCCTATTAATACACAGAAAACTGCTCCGGAATCAGTCGCCCTAAACGCAACGATATCCTGATCCTTTCCAGATATCATGTTTATTTTCTGCCTTTGAGCTATTACATTAATTGCATTTATAGAATCGCGAAATGAAGCAGCTCTTTCATATTCATATCTCTCTGCTGCCTCCTCCATTTTTTTTCTGAGGATTTTTAAAAGTTCCTCATTTTTACCTTCAAGAAACATCACTGCATCACTTACAGACGACAAATAGTCTTCCCTGCGTATTAATTCTGCACAGGGAGCGCTGCAGAGTTTCATCTGGTAATTCAGGCAGGGTTTTTTGGATCTTACAGCCACACTGCTTCTGCACGTACACAACCGGAATGCCTTCATTACTACTCTGATTATTTCTCTTACAGATGCTGACGAGGTATATGGCCCGTAATATAGAGCATTGTCTTCTGAGATTCTTCTTGCCATAAGAATCCTGGGTATCTCTTCGTTGACCGTTAATTTGATAAAAGGATATTGTTTGTCATCGCGTAAACTTATATTGTATTTTGGTTTGAACTGCTTTATCAGGTTGTTCTCAAGGAGAAGCGCCTCAATTTCATTTGCAGTTAAAATATAATCAACACTATTTGCCCGAGACATCATCATGGGAATGCGGGGATTAGCAGAGCTTCCTTCCCTGAAATAGCTTACCACCCTGCTTCTCAGGGATTTTGCTTTCCCGACGTAGAGATAATTTCCAGATGCATCCCTGAAAATATATACTCCCGGACCTTCAGGGATGTCATCCAAATGAGGTTTTTCCACAGAATTAGCCTTTAAAAAAATATATTTGCAAATGATTATATAGTTTAAAAATAAGGAAGGAAAGTGAAGCGGTACTTGTGTCCAATCTACATCTTATATTTGCCAAAGTCTTCTGGCTTCAGGCTTTCAAGAAGCTCTTTCCATTTATCATCTTTACCCTCTTCCTGGATTTCTATTGATTTTGCCTTTTCCAGAACAACATCTTCGACAAATATTGGAGCTCCCGTACGTAAAGCCAGGGCAATTGCATCACTTGGACGTGAATCGACTTCTGTAAGCTCTCCGTTCTTTTCAATTCCTATGATTGCATAGAATGTATTATTGCGAAGATCGTTTATAGTTATACTTTTTACTACTGCCCCCATGTTTTCGATGATATTTCTAATCAGGTCATGTGTCATCGGTCTTGGCGGAACAGTTTTTTCAAGCTCAAGAGCTATAGCGGTTGCCTCGAAATAACCAACCCATATTGGAAGCATTGATTTCTTATCCAAGTCTTTCAGTATCACAATTGGTGTCTTGGATACAGGATCAAGCATTAAATTGTTTACTTTCATTTCCTTCATAACTTCTCCTCACCTTTTAAAGGCATTTTATTGCATCCAGGCCTTTCGGTACATTATAGTAATCTTTTAATTTAAATCAAGTTACTTCCTTTTTTGGTAGTGTCTCAGTTTCTTTGTGAATTTTATCTTTTTCAATCTTAAGCTTAATGATCTTTCTCTTGCTTGCCTCCAGTACGGTTATATTGAAATTCTTGTAGCGTACTCTGTCTCCTGTTTTCGGAATTTTTCCCATAAGATCTACGACAAATCCTCCAAGAGTGTCATAGTTGTCTTCAGGAAACTCAGTTTCAAGAATCTTTTCCAATGAGTTAAGGTCTATCTTAGCATTTATTACAAGAACTCCTTCCTGGTTAGAAATAATCAATTCTTCATCTTCGTCATGCTCATCCCTTATTTCTCCTACAATCTCCTCAAGGATATCCTCAATAGTTACAAGACCGGATGTTCCCCCGTATTCATCAACGACAATTGCCATGTGGTTTTTTGTTTTTTGAAACTCTTTCAGGAGTTCATCTATGCGCTTGGTCTCAGGGACAAAATAGGGCTCCCTCATTATATCAGCGATGTCAGTCTTTATATCATCTGATTTTTCAGACCTGATAAGATCCTTTGAGTGTAATATTCCCACTATATTATCAGCGTTGATATCATACACAGGAAGTCTTGTAAGACGTGAATTAATAACTATATCACGAACTTGATCATATGATGAATTAAGCTCAATAGTAATCATATCCATCCTTGGAACCATTATCTCTCTTACAACTTTGTCCTCGAGGTCCATTACCTTTTCGAGCATTTCCTTCTTGGATGGTTCTATAGTTCCTTCTGAATCGCTTACATTTATAATGTATTCAATGTCCTCTTCAGTGACAAATGGACCGGTTGCACTATGCGTTCCTCCCAAACCCACAATAAATGTCTTCGAAATGAACATTAAAAGCTCTGTGACCGGATAAAATAGATAATAAAATATCCGAAGTCCTATTATTACAGGTATTGCTGATTTCTCAGCATTATGCCTTGCAAAAACCTTTGGAGCTAACTCGCCAAATATCAGTATTGTTGTTGTTACCAATATGAAAGCAATCATTTCTCCAATATTTCCGCTTTTCCCGAAATTCTGAGTGGCATAAAGAGCAGTTAGAAAAGACGCAAGCAACTCAGCAACGGTATTACCAAAAAGTATTGTTGCAAGAACATGATTAGGTTTATCCCTCCACATTTTCAAATAATTTGCTCCGGTCCTTTCTGAATCAATTATCTGGTTGGTTTTAAGACGGCTCAACGAGGTAAGTGCGGTTTCAGATGCTGAAAAAAAAGCTGACAAAAGCAAGCAGATCAAAACCCCGATTAATTCAATTGGTATAACACTTAAAAATTCTTCCAATTCTGTATTACCTTTCTGCCGGCAAAGTCTTTGCTAAATGGCATATTAAATATCTATTAAAAATTTATGGTATAATGAAATTGCAGTCAAGCTTATCCTGACTTATTTTTAAGGCTTTTAGTTCTTTCCCTTATTATATCACGATAAAATGCGGCTTTTTCGAAATCAAGCCTTACCGCTGCGGACTTCATCATTTCTTCAAGATAGGCTATGTCTGTTTCCATAAGTTCTTTGTGTTCGCTCATATCTTCCAGCTCTACTTCGGAATAATCCAAATCACACATCTTTTTTATATCATCCGAAATATCCTTGTTGATTGACTTCGGTGTTATACCATGCAGTTCGTTATATGCCTTCTGTATATTTCGCCTTCTGCTCATTTCTTCTATTGCCCTTGTCATCGAGCCGGTAATGGAATCAGCATACATAATTACTTTTCCATTTACGTTACGCGCCGCCCTTCCTGAAGTCTGGATTAAAGAAGTCTCTGAGCGGAGGAATCCTTCCTTGTCTGCATCAAGGATTGCAACAAGCGATACTTCAGGTATATCAAGACCCTCTCTAAGCAGGTTTATGCCTATAAGCACATTGAATTTCCCGAGCCTCAAATCCCTTATTATCCTGATGCGTTCCAGCGTCTCTATATCAGAGTGAAGATATTCAACCCTAACGCCAACCTCTTTGTAATACTCGGTTAAATCCTCCGCCATTCTCTTTGTAAGTGTGGTGACTAGAACACTCTCTTTTCTATCAACGTGCATTCTTATTTCGTTAAGAAGATCGTCTATCTGGCCTTTGACCGGTCTTATATAAATCTCCGGATCCATCAATCCGGTCGGCCTTACAATCTGCTCTGCAATATTCCCGTCCGCAATATCCATTTCATAGGCAGCAGGCGTAGCAGAAACAAATATCAGCTGTTTTATCCTTTCTTTGAACTCTTCAAATTTCAAAGGTCTGTTATCAAGGGCAGATGGAAGCCTGAATCCGAAATCAACAAGTGTTGTTTTTCTTGAAAAATCCCCCTTATACATCCCTCCGATCTGCGGAATTGTCACATGGCTTTCATCAATGACAAGGAGATAATCCTCAGGGAAATATTCGAGCAGAGTACTTGGGGGCTCACCTTTATTCCTGCCGTCAAGATGCCTTGAATAGTTTTCTATCCCTTGACAAAAGCCAATCTCTCTTATCATCTCCATATCGTAAAGCGTTCGCTGCTTCAGTCTCTGGGCTTCAAGAAGTTTGCCGTTTCCCTCCAGCCATTCCAGACGTTCTTCAAGTTCGTCGGAAATAAGCTTTAATGCCAGTTCAAGTTTGTCAGGAAATGTCACATAATGGCTATTGGGATGAATGGCAATAGAATCAGTTTGAGAAATCCGCTTTCCGCGAACCAGGTCAATAATTGATATTCTCTCAACCTCATCTCCGAACATTTCAATTCTTACTGCATTGTCTTCATAGGCAGGATATATATCAATCACATCTCCCCTGACCCTGAACGTGCCTCGCTTGAGATCAATATCATTCCTGGAATACTGGATATCTACAAGCTTGCGTATGATATCATCGCGCTTTATCTTTTGACCGGAAGACAAGTTAAGGTGCATTGCATCGTACGTTTCAGGAGAGCCCAGGCCGTAAATGCACGACACGCTCGCAACAACAATTACATCACGCCTCTCAAGAAGTGCCTTTGTTGCCCTGTGGCGCATTCTGTCAATATCATCGTTGATCGAGGTTTCTTTTTCGATGTAAGTATCGGTCTGCGGTATGTAAGCCTCGGGCTGGTAAAAATCATAATAGCTTACGAAATACTCAACTGAATTATCAGGAAAGAATGATTTAAACTCGCTGTAAAGCTGTGCTGCAAGGGTTTTGTTGTGAGCGATTACAAGAGTAGGTTTCTGTACTTCTTCGATAACTTTGGCGATTGTGTATGTTTTCCCCGAGCCGGTGACACCGAGCAGAACCTGGTATTTATCTCCTCCCTTTATCCCTTCCGCAAGTTTTTTTATAGCTTGAGGCTGATCTCCTGTTGGAGAGAAAGGGGATTTTATGACAAATGTATTCATCTAAAGGTCATGCAAATTCCTTTAATACCATGTCTATTGTCTTATCAAGGCGCTTTTTTATCATGCATCCGGAGGCGCTTACATGTCCTCCTCCGCCAAAAGATGAAGCAACTTTTGCAACATCAATTCCATCTTTTGAACGGAAGCTGATTTTTGTGCAGTTCCTGTCAATTTCCCTGAAAAAAATTCCTACCGATACGCCTGCAATCTCGCTTAACTGATTTACAAATCCCTCGGTATCATTCTGCTGTGTAGCAGTTTTAATAAAATCGTCTTTTTTCAGATATGTCCAGCAAACCTTGCCGTCATCACTTCTGTTGAGTCTTGAAAGAGCAAGTCCCAAAAGCCGCTGGGAATTGTATGACTTGGTTTCATAAAGCTGTCTTGATATTTCCCTTGCCTCGACTCCTGCGGCAACTAGCTCAGCGCAAATCTTAAATACTTCAGGAGTCACGTTCGAATACCTGAGCCCTCCGGTATCATAAAAAATTCCCGTGTAAATGCATGTAGCAATATCATGGTCAATTGGAACCCCGAGCTTTTTTATCAGATAGTATACAAGTTCAGATGTAGAAGAGGCAGAGTGGACAATGATGTTGTTGTCATTTAAATTGGTGTTCGACTTATGATGGTCTACAAAAAGAAGGCCGTTTGAATAATTCTTCTCTTTTATAATGTAACCGCATCTTTCAAAACTCTCACAGTCAAGCAACACAGCTATATTAAACCGGCTGTTAATCCTTTTCCCGGTTTTTATCCTTTCAGAATCAGGCAGGAACCTCAGGTTCTCCGGTGTCTCTGACATGTTGAAGATTGTCACTTCTTTCCCGATCCTTCTAAGCGCTATGCCAAGCGCAAGCTCCGAACCAAGGGCATCGGCATCAGGGTTCCTGTGGGTGCTGAATATGAATGTACTGTTCTTTTTAATGAGAGCTGCAGCTGCAGAAATGTTATCCTTCACTGTCTTCATCTTTCAGGTTTTTTAAAATTTTATCAATCCTGTCGCCATATTCAAGGGACATATCATATATGAACTCAAGCATAGGAATCCTCTTGAGGCTTAGCTTCTTCTTAAGGCTTGATCTAATGAATGGAGCCGCACTTTGCAGCCCTTTGACAATTTTCTCACGGTTGGATTCCTCTGTGATCGCGCTAAAATATATTTTTGCCAGAGAAAGATCAGCGCTTACATCTACTGAAGTGATAGTCACGAAACCTATCCTGGGATCCTTTACCTCTCTCAGGATAATGGTTGAGATTTCTTCCCGGAATAGAACGTTTAATCTGCCTGTTCTTCTTGAGCTCATTTTTAGTGAAACCCAGCCCTTTCTACCGCTTGAGATGGAATAATTTGAATGCCGTGTTAAAATAAATATTTAAAAAAACTCAATCGAGCTGTCTGATATGAGGGCTGATCCAGATAATTCAATAAGGTTTATGATCTGCTGAAGCATGCTCTCTATAAGCTGTTTATCACTGCTCACTGCGGCAAATCCAAGTTCGCATCTCTGCCATAAATCCTGGCCTCCAACCTCTGCTACCGAAACATTGAATTTATTCCTTACTCTGTCCTTGATACTTTTTACAACCTGTCTCTTATCTTTTAATGAGCGGCTGCCTGGTATTACTAAAACAATCTTTAAGACACCGACTGTCATTTATAATCTAATTGTAATTTTAAAGTTTTCTCTCAACCTTTTCTTCTATGAATGCTTCTATTATATCTGATGCCTTTATATCATTGAAATTCTCAATCCCTGTTCCGCATTCATAACCAGCAAGAACCTCTCTAACATCATCTTTAAATCTCTTAAGTGAGGCCAATTTACCCTTATAGACTATCACATTGTCTCTTACAAGTCGGACGCTGGCAGTTCTTGTTAGCTTTCCTTCAAGGACATAACAACCTGCTACTGCGCCGACTTTGGTTATATTGAATACCTCACGGATCTCAGCCCTTCCAATCTGTTTTTCGCGTATTGTAGGCTCAAGCAGCCCTTCCATTGCAGCCTTTATATCATTAATCACGTCGTAAATTATGGTATAGAAGCGCATATCAACGCGTTCACGTTCTGCAAGAGCAGTGGCTTTAGGTTCAGGTCTTACATTAAATCCTATTATTATTGAATTTGCCGCTGAAGCGAGAATAACATCGCTTTCAGTAACCCCTCCGGTAGCTGTATGGATTATCTTTACTTTTACATCGCTTGTAGCGAGTTTCGTTATTGAATCTTCAAGAGCCTGAGCAGAACCCTGCACATCTGTTTTTAAGATTATATTAAGTTCCTTTACTATTCCTCTTTTTATCTGCTCTGAAAGTTCTTCAAGAGAAATCTTCTTGGGACCTGCCATTGATTCATCTCTGCGTTTCTGCATCCTTATCAGGGCAGTCTGTTTGGCTTTTCTTTCATCTTCCACGACAACAAAGGAATCCCCTGCTTCCGGTACTCCTGAAAAACCCAGTACCATAACAGGCATTGATGGTGTCGCCGCAATCACCTTTTTCCCCTGATCACTGAAAAGCGCCCTCACCTTCCCGCTATGCACTCCTGCGACAAAAGCATCTCCAACCTTCAGAGTCCCGCTCTGGATCAGTACGGTAGCCAGAGGTCCCTTGTTCTTGTCAAGCTTTGCTTCAACGACTGCCCCCAAAGCTTTCTTGTCAGGATTTGCTTTTAATTCGAGCAGTTCTGCCTGAAGGAGTATAAGCTCAAGAAGATCATTTATCCCTGTTTTCCTTTTTGCAGAAATGTCAACGTAAACCGTATTGCCGCCCCATTCTTCCGGTATCAGAGCATGGTCTGCAAGAGCCTGACGGACTCTCTGGGGATCAGCATTTGGTTTGTCTATCTTGTTCACAGCAACTATTATAGGAACCTTTGCAACCTTTGCATGGTCAATAGCCTCTATTGTCTGAGGCATAGCTCCATCATCCGCCGCAACGACGAGAACAACTATATCTGTAACACTTGCACCGCGCGCGCGCATTGCAGTGAAAGCATGATGGCCCGGAGTATCAAGGAAAACCACTGTCCCCTTGTCAAGCTCTACATGGTAAGCGCCTATATGCTGCGTTATCCCGCCTGCTTCCTTGGCGATTATATTTGTTTCCCTGATAGCATCAAGAAGTGAAGTCTTCCCGTGATCTACATGCCCCATTATTGTTACTACAGGAGGTCTTTTTTTCAGCTTAGCAGGATCTTCAGCTTCTATCGTTTCAACAGATACTTCTAGTTCTGCAAGCTTTACTTTGAGGTTGAACAGATCAGCCAGTTTTTTTACAATTTCAAAATCAACGAGCTGGTTTATGGTAGCCATAACCCCGAGGCTTATCAGCTTTTTAATTATCTCATTTGGTTCTTTAGAAAACTTTACTGCGAGCTCTTTAACCGTTATTCCCTCTGTAATCTCTATTTCCGTCTCTGACGGAGCTTCAACATGCTTTATTGCCGGTTCGGGGACAACAGCAACTTCACGTTCCTTTTCAACCTTTGCAGTCTTGACCGGTTCCGGTGCTTTAGCAGGTTTTGGCTCTATAGATTCTTTTTCCAGCAAAGTCTCAGGTTTCTTTGCAGTTTTCTCAGGCTTTGCCTGGGCTTTAGCAGGTTTCACTCCCTCTTTTTCAGATTTTGCTTCAGCCTTTTTGGGTTCAGCTTTTTTCGCAGTTTCTTTTTTTGGAGATGGCGCCTTTTCAGTCTTTTGAGTTTTAGGAAGTTTTGCAGTTTTTGAGGAAACCTTTGCACCATCAGCCTCTGCACCACCAAACATGGCAAGCACAAGCTGGCTCGTCTCCTCGTCGAGGAGATTCATATGGCTTTTAACCGTTATTCCTTCTTTGTTCAGCTTGTTAACAAGGTCAGTGCTCGACATGCCAAGCTTTTTAGCCAGGACATGCACTCTTTCTCCATTTGACATCAAGACTCCCCGTTTTTAAGCATACGCATAGCTGACTCAATCAGATGTGTTGCTTTTTCAATTCCAATGTTATGTATAAGGGCAAGCTCAGCCGCATCGGCATCGCTTACAGCCCGAACATTCTTATAACCCTTTTCAACAAGAGCTTCAACAAGTTCTGTATTTATCCCGGGTATTGACGACAACTGTTCCACAGCCATATGTTTCGATATTGATGCATCCTTCCCGCTTTCAGCCTCAGTCCTTGAAAAGATATCTATATGATATCCGGTAAGCATAGATGCAAGCTTGACGTTTTGTCCCTTTTTCCCTATGGCAAGATAGAGCTGATCATCTTCGACTATTACAGTCGCTTTTTTCGAAGGCTTGTCAACCTTCACAGATATTATCTGGGCAGGCATGATGGCATTCTTGACAAATTCCTTTGGCTCCGCAGACCATCGTACAATATCAACTCTCTCACCGCTAAGTTCTCTTACCACTGCCTGAACACGGCTTCCTCTAACTCCCACGCATGCACCGACCGGATCAACATCTTTTTCCAAGCTTCTTACAGCGATCTTTCCACGCCAGCCTGGGTCTCTTGATGCACCTTCGATTATTACTATATCATCCTCTATTTCAGGTACCTGGCTCTTAAAAAGTTTTATAAGCAGTTCAGAACTAGTCCTTGAGAGAATTATCTGCAAGCCTTTAGGAGACTTGTTAACTTCTGCAACATATGCAGTTATCCTGTCGCCTTTACGGAATTTCTCTTTGGGTATCTGGTCGCGATAAAAAATAATTCCGTCAGCTTTGATAAGGTCAACTATTAAATTCCCCTTTTCAATCCTGTCAACTGTTCCTGTTATGATGTCCCCTTTTAATTTAAGGAACTCACTGTAAGCCTGGTCACGCTCAACATCTTTAAGCTTCTGGCTTATCACCTGTTTTACTGTCTGGACGCCTATTCTTCCCAGATCTATCGTCTCGAGCTTGATTTCAATGGTATCTCCCTCATTGCATTCAGGGGATATAGAATGTGCATCATCAAGCAAAATCTCTGTTTCCTTATCAGTGACTTCTGCGACGACTTTTTTAAGGGCAAAAAGCTCGAAATGCTCATCCTTTGAATTGAACCTTACTTTGATAATGGTGTTTTCAGGGTATTTTTTCCTTGCCACATATTCTACCGCTGATTCAATGGCAGAGAACATAGCCTCCCTTTCAACTCCCTTTTCCCTCGCTATCTGGTCAATTATCTGAAATATCTGGCTTCTCATATTTAGAACCTTACCTCAAACACAGCCTTAACAAGACTGCTGTATTGGATTTCTTCCAATTCCTTAGAGCCTCTTTTCTCAATTACAAAAGAGTTTTCTGAAGCACTCATAATCTTGCCAGAAAATGTTTTTGTTTTTCCATCCGCATTTTTAGCAGTAACAGTCACATTCTTCCCCAGTGCTTTTAAAAAATCTTTCTCACTCTTTAGAGGCCTGTCAAGACCAGGCGATGAAACCTCAAGCACATAATCTTTGATCTCCTCTCCATCTATCTCAAATCCTTCAACATCAAGGAGAGTCGAAAACTGCCGGCTTACGTTCTCACAGTCTTTGATTGCCACGCCGCCCATTTTATCTATGAACACCTTTATCACAGGGCGTCTTTCAGCCCCGCCTACTTTAATCTCAACTAATTCCAGATTCTCGCTGTTTAAAACAGGCAAAAGAATTTCTTCCAGCTTTTTAGCCAGCATTATTTACAACGCCTCTTCTATATAGCTAAAAAAGAAAAGAGCGGGTATTGCCCACTCTTATCATTTGTAAACTTCATACTTCACCAGGCTTTTTGCTTCGGTCAATATTTTCAGCCCGGTAGCAGCTGAATCATTAAATATAACTTCTTGTTAAAGTCAAAAAATAACTGTTTTTCTCTATATTATGGAGCTCCCAGCAGTTTTTTTAATTAATGTCTTTTTTTAATACTATAGAGCATCCTTAATTGCAAGCGCAATTATTACTTTTTACAAAGCTTTAATATCCTTTATTTTAAGCTGTATTCTTTTCTCTCCGTCCCATTCATTGAATTGAGGAGTATATATTATTGAAAGAGGAAGATTCCTGTCGAGAAGGCTTTTCTTGTTCGCCATTTTAAAGGCAATAGCCTGTATCTCGGTATTCCCCTGGTTGAAAACCGCTTTAAGGTGGTCTGTTCCTACGATACGGGGAGAATTGCCTGAATAAACCGGCGAAGAGCAGAAAACAGGCTGCGGATTCCCATAGCCGAATGGTTCGAGCATGTCTATTTCATTGACAATGTCCGGTCCCAACTGTGAGAGCTCAACATTGATGTCCACATATTCTTTTTTGATAAAATCATCTTCCTTCAAGACTGAAGCGCAGTATTTGTTTATCTCATCTGTAAAGTCTTCAACCAATGAAGGCTCCATCCTGAATCCGGCCGCATGTCTGTGCCCGCCGAATGAAAGCATCATCTCGCTGCAGTTTTTGACTGCTGAGTAAATATCAAAACTGATAGAAGACCTTGCAGAACCCCGTCCCCCTTCACCTATGATGAAAACAGGTTTTCTTAATTCCTCGGAAAGCTTTGATGCAACAACCCCAATCACTCCGGGATGCCATTGAGCATTATAAAAAACGTAACCCGGCATGTCTTTAGAAACTGCCCTTCTTTCGATCATATTTTTTGCTTCAGCAACTATACTTTTTTCAATCTCCTGCCTCTTGTCATTATCCTCACAAAGCATCGCCACATATCTGTCCAGAGATTTTTTATCATTTGAGACGAAAAGCTCGACGACTTCTGAAATTCCGTCAGGTTCGTTCTCTGAATATTTGTGAACCCTTCCCTCTGCGTTTATTACAGGCGCCAGGACAAATGAAATATGCCAGGGCATTATCTTTTTATGAAGAAGCTCCCTTCTTTCAAGAAGCGCATTAAGACCCGGGTTTGATGTCCTGTTGAGAATCTGGAGTCCTTTTTTTACTATCGCACGGTTCTCCCCGCAGAGAGGTGCAATATCTGCAACAGTACCCATTGCGGCAAGGCCAAGCAGCTCTTCCATCAACTCAGGGAAATGGTCTCCTGCGAGAATCTCCGAACAGAACTTATAGACTATTCCTGAAGCTGAAAGGTCCTTGAATGGATAAGTACAGTCAGGGCGCTTGGGATTTACTATCGCAAAAGCATCAGGCATCTGCTCCGAAGGAAGGTGGTGGTCAAGGACTATGACTTCGATCCCACATTCTCCGGCAAGACTTATTTCTTCTAAATTGCTTGTCCCGCAGTCAGCAGTGATAAGAAGCGTATATCCCTCACTTGCGGCAGTTTTCACGACATCGCAATTAAGCCCGTAACCTTCCTTCAGCCTTCTGGGTATATAATAATTGCACTTGCAGCCAATCGCCCTCAACGTCTTGATTAACATAACGACCGAGCTTGTGCCGTCAACATCATAATCACCGAAGATGAGAATTTTTTCACCGTTCCTGCACGCCTCTATTGTGCGTTTTACTGCTTTTTTCATATCGCACATCAGAGTAGGCGCAAAGAAAGAACTCTCGTCTTCATTCATAAACTTCATAGCCTTGTCAAAATCATCACAACCGCGATTGATAAGCAATTGGGCAGTTATTAGAGAAATACCAAACTTCCTGCTTATTTCCCCGGCAAGCTCATGATTCTCTTCGGCGAAAATCCATTCAATGTCTTTCATTCCGGTTTACCCCCGGACTTCATCTCACTCATGTATTTCTCTCTCACTTTAATAAAAAAACCTGAGACTTCACTGCTCCGGTAATCAGGATAAGTCCAATCAAGGAATCTAACACCTTTCCTGCTGAACATGAACGTAATTTCCGCATATATCCCTTCACCGATATAAATCCTGTGGCTAAAATCTTTTGTAGAAGCCAGAATCAGCTTGGATGGCAGAATAAATCCAGGATCAATATTGATACTCCTTTTGCCATTTTCTGCAAGATATTTTTCTTCAATAGAGTTTGTAAAACGCTTTATTTCAGCGAGCTTCACCTGCTCCACAGTACCTCCGAACACCACCATTTCCTTATACAGATTCCCGCCGAATTCCGGAGTGTAATAATCAGTGTAGGTAAATGGATACTTTTCCCCGCGTGTCTCAACTTTTCCGAAAGTCTTTTCAAGGTCGCTAATTACAGATGCATAATCAGCACTTTCAGCATACATAATGGCGCAGAAAAGTTTCGCCCGCTCAGGCTGCTTGATTTCCCCCAACTAATAACCCCTCAAGAAAGTTTTCTTTCTGAGTACCTTATCAGAAAATAGGGAAAGGGCAAGTGGGAGTGGCGGGATTCATATGAATCGATTTTTAGCTTATATGACGATTCAATTTTTTATACGTGATATTGGCAGTGGGGTGTGGCCTGTTTCCCGGTCAACTTCGTCGGAAAGGTTGTTAAGGGAGTTTTGAATTTCAGCTCTCTTGATTTCAATCTCTTTTTCATCTGCTTCCCTGTTCACATAAACCGGCGGGCTGAATTTTATTGATATCCTGCTAAAGGGTTTTGGGACTATAAATCTGTCCCAGCTATTAAAGATCCAGAAGCTTGATGCACTTCCTGAAACAGGAACTATGGGTCTTCCTGAATATTTTGCAAGATAGAGAATGCCGTCTTTAACTTCCCGCGGCGGGCCTTTTGGTCCGTCAGGTGTGATACCAAGCTGAGTTCCTTCGTTCGTTTCATCAAGAAGTTCCTTGAATGCCTCGTAACTGCGCTTTGATGTAGAGCCTCTAACAGGGTCATAGCCAAGACCTTTGAGAACTGTCGTTATATATTCTCCGTCACGGCTTAAGCTTACCATAGGGCGTCCCCCTGTATCCCTGAACAAAGCCATGCTGAAAAATATCCTCTGATGCCAGAATGCGCAAAGATATGATTCCCTGCGGGACATCATCTCTTTTACATATTCCATTCCTTCCACTTCCATCCTGCATGACCAGCAGATAAACCTTACAGCACCCACCCCAAGAGTACGGAGAAGGAAAAGGAGAATACTATCTTTTAAACTGATTTTTTTCTGTATACTCATTTGGATAAAACTGTTTGGCTTGGCAGATCCAGCGGCAGGCACCTGCTTTTCAGTGCCAGAGCTGGACTACCAAGCCAATTATAATGTACAAACATCTCTTTCATATATATTCAGAAATCACAGCGGCAACCCTTGCCGACGCGACTCTTTCGCCAAGCATGCTTCTTATCTTCGAAAGGTCATTTCGCATTTCAGAAAGTTTATCAGGAGATTTGAGCGCCTCGACAACAAAGGAAGCTATGTTGACAGGATTTACCTCCTCCTGCTCTAACTCAGGAATTATTTCCTTTCCTGCAACTATATTAACCAGCCCCCAGTTATGAATTTTTAAAAATCTCCTGCCTATAAATTCAGTTAATTTTGAAAGACGGTAAATTATTATAAAAGGAGTTCCTATAATCGCAGCCTCTAAGGTCGCAGTGCCTGAACATATAACTGCAAAATCGCTGTTTCGAAGAACCTCTCTTGCTCTTCCATCTGTAAGCTTTATATCAATACTCCGCGGAAGCAATGCCTCGATGCTCTTTATATCAAGCCCCTGCGCCACAGGCAGGACAAAAGATACATCTGGAATCTGTGCGGAAATTATTTCCGCCGCCTTCAGCATGTCAGCAAGAAGAAAATGTATCTCTTTTTTGCGGCTACCCGGCATAAGTGCAACAACAGGGCCGTCTGATTTTTTCCATGGAATGATGTTCTCTGATTTTTTTAAATCTTCGTCTATGATCTCAAGGAGCGGATGCCCGACGAAACTCGCATTCACTCCGGAATTGCGGTAAAGTTCTTCTTCGAAGGGGAGAATAACCAGCATCCTGTCTACGCGTTCTTTTATTTTTTTTATCCGTCCGCTTCTCCATGCCCAGACCTGCGGGCTGATATAATAGACGACAGGTATATTCTTGCTCTTTAAGATTGAAGCAAGATAAAGATTAAAACCGGGATAATCCACAAGAAGGGCGGCACTGATATTATTTTCTTCAATTACTCTTAGAATGTTTTTCCGGATGCGCCGCAGCAATGCTCCTTTGGAAAAAGCCTCAAACAAGCCTATTACCGACATATCCCTCACGTTATACATGAGGTCAAGTCCTGCTTCCTTCATCAGGTCGCCGCCTGTTCCTATGATGTTGATTTCAGGGTGCAGGGCCTTAAGTTCGCGTATTACACCGGCACCATACATGTCAGCGGAGGGATCTCCAACAATCATGAGCACAGATTTTTTTTTGGAGACAGACATGCTCGGCACTTTGCTATATAGGGAAAAAACCGGATTTATCTGAGTGCATCTATTATCTTTAGAGCAAGCTCAAGAGATCTCAGTTCGTCATCCTCGGAAACAAGACGCTTTTCCCTGTCGGTTATACAGTCTATAAGATGCTTTATCTGAAGCTTCAACGGGTTGTCTTTATAAACAAATATACGCTCTATAAAGGATTCCTGTTTGTATCTTATTTCCTGCCTGCTTACAAGATAGCCTGATTCAGCCCGTCTGTGAATGTGTATATCCTGATCTGTATAATCGAGGAATATATATGCGTCTTTCTGTGTTATGGCAAGTGTCCTCATCTTGTTTTCAGATACACGGCTTGAAATGGCAGATGCTATGCAACCGTTGTCAAATTGAAGCTGGACGCAGGCAACGTCAGTTTTCCCGGAACATATGGCTTTCCCGTAAGCGCTGAAACTGGAAGGCATGTCACCGATGATATTAAGGATTATATCAATATCATGGATCATGAGATCCATAATAACATTGTCATTCTTAACGCGGGAGATAAACGGGCCGATTCTGCGGCTTTCAATAAGATAGGGATCTTTCACTATCTTTTTAAGCTCCTGCACAGCACCGTTAAAACGTTCAACATGACCAACCTGAAGAATCAGATTTTTTCTGCCGGCAATATCAAGAAGCTCTTTTGCCTGATCAAGAGTCGTTGTAAACGGTTTTTCAAGGAGTACATGAACCCCTGCCTCAAGGCAGTCCCTGGCGACCTGATAATGTGCCGCTGTAGGCACTGCGATGCTTACAACATCGATATTTTTCAGAAGCTCCCGGTAATCCGTGTGGCCTGCAATACCGTACTTCTCCGCAAGTTCCGACACTTTCTTCTGGTCGGAATCTGCGATCCCAACGAGTTCCACGTTGGTAAGCTGTTCAGCATAAACATTAACATGGTAATGCCCCATGTGCCCTGTACCTATTACACCTGCCCTTAGCTTGTTCAAAATACGTCTCCTTCTTCTTTTTCTTTTTTACATACACCGCGTTTGGAACTCTTTACGAATTCCACAAAGTGTTTCACTTCTTCCGTCTGTTCAACTTCGGTTTCTATCTTTGATAATGCTTCCTCATTGGTAAGGCCGCTCTGGAAAAAGATACGGTAAACATTTTTGAGTTCCTTTATCCCTGCTGTTGATACACCGCTCCTCTTCAGCCCCACGAGATTGAGACCGTAAGGCACTGTGGTTATTCCCCACACAATAGTGAAAGGCGCTATATCCTTTGAAATGCCGGAAAATCCCCTTACAAGTGCAAGCTTACCGATGCGGCAAAACTGATGTATTCCTACAAAACCTGATATTATAGCCCTGTCCTCTACTGTGACATGTCCTGAGAGCCCTGCATAATTTGTTATTACAACATTGTTCCCAATCGAACAGTCATGGGCTATGTGGGAATATGCCATGAGCATAGAGCCGCTGCCCACCCTTGTAGTTCCGCCTTCCTTGGATGACCTGTGGACTGTCACATATTCCCTTATTATTGTGCCATCACCTATAACGACGAACGACTTCTCTCCCTTGTATTTGAAATCCTGAGGCGGACCGCCGACTTTCGCGCCAGAGCCTATCTGGCAGTCTTTGCCTAAAGTTGTCCACCCTTCAATCAATACATTTGACGACAGGACTGTCCCGTCTCCGATAACTGCATCCTTTCCTACTATAGAAAAGGGACCAATAGTTACATTGTTTCCTATTACTGCACCTTCTTCGATTATAGCTGTTTTATGGATCATTTTACTTGTTTTTTCCCTTTAGTTCGGCGACTGTCTCATCTGAGGCGAATGCGTGAAGTACCCCCTCGGTTACTATTTCATCATCGACAAAAGCCTTGGCATCAACCTTCCAGAGAGGGCCTTTCCTTTTTGTGACTATGACTTCCATTTTCATAACATCACCGGGACGTACCTTTTTTCTGAACTTCACATTTTCAATACTCCTGAAATACACAAGTTTCTGAAGCTCTCCAGTGCTTTCAAGGAGGAGTATACATCCAAGCTGTGCAAGCGCCTCTACTATCATAACTCCGGGCATCACCGGATACTCTCCGAAATGCCCCATGAAATAGGGCTCATTCGCAGTGACGTTCTTGATACCCACAATCCTTTTTTCCTTCTCGAACTCAAGCACCTTGTCAACCATCAGAAACGGGTATCTATGCGGCAAAAGCTGAAGGATTCTGTCTATTCCGAAAAGCATATCATTCTCCACCATTAAAACTTTTAAGTTATTTTGAATCTAACTTCTTCTCCAGATGTTTTATCCTCTTCTCCAGACTCCTGATTGTTTTAAACGCATCAGAAAGTTTTGGGAGACAAGCCTGCGTCCTCCTCCACTTGCTGTGTTCATAGGCCGGAGCGCCGCTTATCAGAGAATTTGCAGGCACATTGCGTCCTACGCCTGATTTTGCACCGACGATAACATTGTCTCCAATCCTTATGTGGTCTGCAATTCCTACTTGTCCAGCAAGGACAACATTGTTCCCTATCTTGCAGCTTCCGGAGATACCGACCTGCGAAACAAGAATGCAGTTCTCGCCTATATCAACATTGTGGGCAATCTGGACATGGTTATCTATCTTGGTCCCTTTTCTTATGATAGTCGTACCGAGAGTTGCCCTGTCTATACAAACGTTTGCCCCTACCTCAACATCATCTTCTATAACTACATTTCCAACCTGCGGTATTTTTAAATGTTTTCCTTTTTCCTGAACAAACCCGAAGCCATCGCCTCCGATGGAACAGTTGGAATGTATTATTACTCTCTGCCCTATTGACGTTTCTTCCCGTATTGCATTATTCGCGTAAATAATTGTATCGTTACCTATGACCGAGCCCCTTCCGACAAAAACTCCGGGATATATTGTAACCCTGTCCCCCACTTTCACATCATTGTCAATCACGGCGTAAGCAAATATTGATATGTCTTTCCCCAGCGTCACGTTGTTCCCGATGTTTGCCTTATCATCAACACCGTGCGGCTCTCTTTTTCTGACAAGAAAAAGTTCGACAGTCCTTGCAAAACCAAGATATGGATTTTTCACAACCAGCTTGGCAGCATTACATCCGGGAATATCTTCAGGTGCGATAATTGCGGACGCATTGGTAGTTTTCGCTGCATCAATATATTTCGGGCTTGCAATGAAAGTAATGTCACCCTCCTTTGCATTTTCTATACCGGACACCCCTTTTATCTGGGTATCAGGATTTCCTATTATCTTTCCGCCTAAAAAATCAGCAAGCTCCCTGAGGGTTTTCACAATCAAGACCTCCAATTTTTATTTTGCAGGTGCAGAGTTGCCTGTTCCTGCAGAAGCCGAACCGGCCGAAGTTGATGTTGATGAATTCACACTGTCATAAAGCTCAATAACACGCGGTGTCAAATCTACCACATCTGACGAATAAATGGCATTTTGTTTCTCAAGTATAATGTTGTAACCGTCTCTTTTTCCAACCTGCTTTACAAGATCTATAATATCAGCAAGAATCTTATCAGTATAGGATTTATTTTTTCTTTCAAACTCATCCTTGATATCAACCTGCAGCCTCTTCCAGTTCTTCAGCTTTTTGTTGAACTCATCTTCCTTTTCAGCCTTTACTTTGTCGCTCCAGAAGGCTGCGCGTTTTACCATTTCATCCTGTAATGACTGAAGCTCTTTTTCTTTTTCATCCATATCTTTCTTCTTAAGGTCAAATTCACTTTCAAGCATTTTTATTGCCTCTTTGCCCTTCTTGGAATCATTAAGCACCTGCTGCAGATCCACTATTCCTATTTTCCCCTCTATTGGGAATGCCATGTAGGGGATAAACATCAAAAAAACTACTGTCAACATTAATGAAACTTTTTTCATTTTTTCCCTCTCCCTTTTGATTAAAAGCCTGATTAAAAGAATGATCCCCCAACCCCGAAATGGAACTGCACTGGAGATTCCCCCTTTTCCTGATCAAGCGCATACCCAAGATCCAAACGAACAGGTCCGATTGGAAGCGCCAGACGGGCGCCTATACCCACACTTTTCTTCATTGTGCTCGGTGGAAATGTTTGTCCGTTTCCCACAGCATCTCCCATATCATAAAAAAGGACCAATTGGAACTGATTTGGTAAAATTGGAACGATATATTCCAGGTTCATTACAATCTCTTTATTCCCGCCTAAATTCCAGTCAGAGTTTGCCTTGTCTTTTGGACCAATAGTCTGTTCTTTGTAACCTCTTAGGTCCTTTGAACCTCCGAGCTTGAATCTCTCATAAATAGGTTCTTCTTTTCCAAAATAACCGTCAACATAACCTAAAAGTCCGCGTATATGCCATGAAGTCCCCCATTTCCAGGGATAATAATAGCTTGCATCAAGCTCCATCCTGTAAAACCCTACGTCACCTCCAAGAGGCCCTCCAACAGGCTCATAGGATAACTCTATGTTTGAACCAGCAGTCGGGAAAATGGGGTTGTTATAGGTGGTTCTTGAAACGCTCATATAAATACTGTTTTCGCTTAATGAACCGGAAGATTTCTGAAGCTCTTTGAGATAAATTGAGTTTTTATACTTCCTCCATGTGTCCAAATCATCTCTCAAATCGGCTTTCGATACTTTTCCAGATATGAAATCACTTAAGAATGTTCTTCTGGCACTCTGTATAATATCTTTCCTCGATGTTATCCTTGTCGTATTTGTCATTGATATGGAAGGGAATATATTGGCCCGGAATCTTTCATATAACATCCATCCGAACTTAAGCCTTCCTCCGGTCCTTTTTAATACGTAGTCATTGTTGGAGAAATCTTCAGTCTTTGTATTGTAAAGGTCAATTCCTGCAAGAAGGTTTCTGTCCAGGAAATAAGGGTCTGCAAAGCTCAAATCGAACTCTGTTGTCCTTGTACTGAATTGCCCTGAAAGTGAAGCTTTCCATCCTTTTCCAAAAAGGTTTTCTTCAGATACGCTTACCATTCCTACAATCTGCTCTGCAGAGCTGTAACCGCCGCCAAAAGTCAATGTTCCGGTAGGCTTTTCTTCCACATCAAGTTGAACATCAAGCAGGTTCCTTTGGCTCCCTCTTTTAGTCTTGATTTTCACATCCTCGAAATAACCAAGCTGAAATGCATCTTCCCTACTTTGCCGCAATTTCAGGCTGTCTGCCTGATCCCCTTCTCTTATGCTTAGTTCCCGTCTTACTACATTGTCACGGGTTTTTGTATTCCCCTTGATATCTATTTTTCCTATGTAGAACTTCTCTCCCTTTTCTATCGATACATTAAGATTAACTATAGGGAGATCTTTGTGATAATTCCTTACTGGTACGATGTCAGAAAAGAGGTATCCTTTCTGGGAATAAAAATCGCTGAGGTCTGCAATTCCTTTTTCAAGCTTTCCTCTGCTGAAAACAGAGCCTTTCCTGAACCCCAGCACATTGGCTACATCCTCATCTGAAAGAAGTGTGTTCCCTTCAATCTCCAGTTTTCCTACCGTAAACTGCCTTCCTTCATTAATCTGGACTGTTATATACATAAAAGCTCGGTCTGCAGACATCTCTATATCCGGCTCACTTATATCAACTTCTATGAAACCATTATCCTGATAAAACGAGTCGATTCGCTGCATATCTGTCTTGAATTCTGTATCATTGAAATCCCCGGCTTCCGTAGCCCAGCCAAATAGCCAGTCTTCTCTGGTTTTTAAAATCTTTTTTAACTCATCATCAGAAAAAGATTTATTTCCCTGAAAATAGAGCTTCTTAAGAACAACCTTGTTCCCTTCTTTAATCCTAAAGACCACTTCTACAGAATTCCTTGGAAGCGGTCTGAGTCTGTAATCAATTTCCGCAAGATAATAACCTTCGCCCTGGTATTTGACTCTTATTTTTTTTATGGTGTTCTCAATCTCGCTTCTGTTAAGGATGCTATCAGCAATGATAGTTGATTCTTCCTTCAGCTTATCATTGTCCAGCACTTTGTTTCCTTCAAATGAAACGCCCCTCACAGTCGGTTTTTCCTCGACTACAAAGGTTATTTTTACACCTTCCGCCGTATAGTCAGCCTCAACCTTAACATCAGTGAAAAAGCCGAGAGAAAATATACTTTTAACGTCATTGCTTATGAATGAAGAGACCATGTAGTCGTCTACCTTGCTTTTTACTTTTGCCAAAATCGTGGAATCTTCTATCCTCTGGTTTCCTGAGACATTAATGCTTATTATCCTCTCGTTTAGTTCTCCTCTGGACAAACCCTGAAAAGTAATAAAAAATATAAGCGCTATAAATATAGCCTGCCTCACCAGGCTGTTACTTTTTAATAGTCCTATTCCCATAATAATATGCAGTTAATTTCAATGAAAAGATTAAGAAACATTAAACAAAAAGAGTATTGCCAATAGAAAAGGTTGCCAAGTATTCATCTTTTCTAAAAAAAATTAGTTGTTGACTGTAACACCGGATATTTTTTTTTCAATAAAAAAGAGGGGGATAAGATAAATGTCAGGTTAAACAGTAATTACCGCGGCCCGGATATTCTGTCCTTAGTGTCCTTCCCTTTTCCGTCAAATGCAATGGCAGTCAGAGATTCTTTCCAGCTAATTGAAAGCGCCGGACATGATGCCAGTCTTGCTGCATCCTCCATAGGGTTTTCTGTACACTTAAGCATTATGCGGCTGGCAAGGTTTGTAGTCCATTCAGGATATGGACGCTCGGCAAGGGTTACAGGCAGGTTGCTTTCAATGAAACCTTCAGTAAGAACTCTGAGATACCAACCTGTGCGTCCTGTATCCTGCACACGGGCAACTAGATCGCTTACATTCAGGAACTTTGCAAGTTTCCAGCATGGCTGGCGGGGCTGTGAAACCTGTACCCGTATTTCTCCTATTAAATAAATATCACCTATACAAACCGAATCTTCATCCTGTCCTTCGATTGTGAAATTTTCACCGAATGCCCCATAAGCAAGCTGAGGAAGATTAAGTTCTTTTCTCCACACAGGGTAATGCCCTGCGGAGTATGCAAGTATAGCCTTGTCAGCGCCTCCATGATTCTTACGGTCTGCCTGTCCATCTCCCTCTATACCTTCCTTGCCTGCCCATAGTTTATCATCAACAGGCTCTTTGATAAATCCGCTTGTCCATATATTCTGGGGACGGTCCGCCGGATCATCTGAACCTTCAGCTCCATACGTCCTGACGCTTCCTATTTGCAGTGAGATTAAACGAATGCTAATGTCCTGTCCTCCAAAAATTATACCTTTTACGGTTTACTTCCCGTCACAGTAATACTTAATACTGAGCCGGCAATTTCTTTTATTTTTTCCACCGGAATATTAAACTGTTTCATAAACTCTCCTGACCCACGGAATTCGTGAGTTCCTTCCGGCGGAAAAGATTTTTCGTTCATTATGCTGACTGCCGTAAAACCCGCATTGCTTATTGCTTCAATATATTCCTCTTTTTTTAAGGCTCCTGCAATACATCCCACATATGCTGAAATCTTTTCAAGGATTTCCTGAGGCAGTTTTTTTACATATACAACATCCGAAACAACTATCCTTCCACCCGGTTTTAACACCCTGAAAGCTTCGTCGAATACCCTTTTTTTGTCGGGAGCTAGGTTTATGACGCAATTTGAGATTACTACATCCACATAGTCGTTTGCAACCGGAAGATTTTCAATTTCCCCAAGCCTGAATTCGACATTTTTATAGTTTCCATCCGCGGCATTCTTTCTAGCTTTGTCAAGCATGTCCGGAGTCATGTCAACCCCTATTACCTTCCCCTTTTCACCAACTGCTTTTGCTGAAATGAAACAGTCAAGTCCTGCACCTGAGCCGAGGTCAAGAACAGTTTCTCCTTCTTTTAAAAGTGCAATAGCGATTGGGTTCCCGCATCCAAGACCGAGATTGGCATCTCCTGGCACTGTTTTAAGTTCTTCATCATTGTAGCCAATCATTTTGCTTATGTTCTTTCTAAGATCAGAAGCATCACCGCATGATTTTGAAGGACCGCAGCATGAGCCTCCACCTCTGGCAATCTTCCCATAACCTTCCCTTACAGCCTTTTTTATTTCTTCTTTTTCCATAGTATATCCCTCATATAAGAATTATCCCTTATTCCATTATGTCTTTAAGCATCGGTCCAAGAGCGCCTTTTACCATTTCCGCAAAATGATCTGCCTTTACCAGGGCAATGCACATTACATCCCCTCCGGTCTCACAGCTTATTAACGCAATCTTTTCTCCTTCCTTGATCCCTGCTCTTTTTCGAAGTTCCTTTGGCAGCACTATCTGTCCCCTTGAATCAACCGGGACAACCGCGTCCACCTTACAGCACCCTTTCATGGCGGATACCATTCCGGAACCACAGCATGCCTTGCTCTCTTTTTTTCCTTTTTTTCTTTTCTGCATGACAACCTCCATTTTGTATATTCTGATTATTCTGATTATTCAGAATATACCGTTTATTCATTTTGTCAAGTCTTCTTAAGTCAATGACAAAAAAATCCCCTGATTGCATTTTGCGCAACAGGGGAGGACGGGATGTAAGCTATGGGTTGTTCTTATGTTTTCTTTTTCTTCTTGTTCAATTCATAGACTATCTTAAGGCCTTCGATGGTGAGCATCTGGTTTATTTCTTTTATTTTTTTGCTTTCTCCTGCAACGAGCATAGCAAGTCCGCCTGTTGCAACAACAAAACATTTTTTCCCGACCTCCTTTTCCATCCTTGTTATCAATCCGTCAACAAGAGCAGCGTATCCGTACAATATTCCCGATTGCATACTGTTAACCGTGTTTTTGCCAATGACAGTCGGCGGTTTTATCAGCTCAATCTTTGGGAGTTTTGCCGCTTTCTGGAAAAGGGCGTCCATTGATATTTTTATCCCGGGGACTATTATTCCTCCGCAATATTCTCCTTTAGACGTGATGTAGCAGAATGTTGTCGCAGTTCCGAAGTCAACGACAATAGTCGGACCTCCATACCGTTTATAAGCAGCGGCGGCATTCACTATCCTGTCGGCTCCTACTTCCGCTGGATTCTCATAGAGATTTTTGAGACCTGTATTTACCTTGTTGTCAACAACTACCGGCTTAGCTTTGAAATATTTCTCAGCCATCTCTTTCAAAGGCGCAATCGTTGCAGGAACAACGCTTGAAATAATCACATCTTTTATCTCTTCAAGAAAGACACTTTTCTCGAACTCAAATAGGTTTTTGAATGTGACAAAGAAATCATCAGCAGTCCATGTGCTGACAGTGGCAATTCTCCAGTCAGTGATAAAATTATCACCGTCAAATACGCCAATCACAGTGTTGGTATTCCCTACGTCTATGGCAAGAAGCATAAAATTTTCCTTATATTTTCGAAACAGTTTCCCCGCCGCTCTCAGGGTCAAAGTATTTTACACAATTATGAAGTACTTCTCCCGCAGCTACCTTTACATTCTTTTCAATTATTGAATTTTCGACAACAGCACCTTCATTAACTTCAACATTATCGAGAAGTATACTGCCGGTTATTTTACTGTTCTTCCCTATAAAACAATTTTTTCCTATAACAGAATATATCACATTCGCAGAGCTATCAATCTGTTCATTATGGGGTGAAAGGCAGTTATTGCCGGAAAAGCCTTTCTCCTGAAAATCTCTCCTGCCTTCCTTCAGTATTCCGGTCTGGACCCCGACATATCTTTCAAGTGTACCTATATCATACCATGGCCCCCGATGTTCATAAGCCATGACAGTTTCCCCCTTCCTGATCATCTTCGGATATATGGAGGCATTTATCTCTGAGGGCATCCCGTCTGGTATATAGGACAAAATCTCAGGTTCAAAGATATGCACACCAATAAAATTCATCTGCTTTGCGGAACAACCCGGAGAAACCATCCCCAGAATATCAATGATACGGTTAGCCTCATCAATACTTACCT
Source organism: Candidatus Schekmanbacteria bacterium (assembly GCA_016219965.1). NCBI lineage: Bacteria > Candidatus Schekmaniibacteriota > Candidatus Schekmanbacteria bacterium. The sequence continues at coordinate 500,659 of JACRJM010000015.1, read as the reverse complement.
TCCCGAAGGGGTCATTGTTCTCAGGTTTTGCCAACAACATTGTAGCTATTGCACCGGATTTCCTGTGAAAATCAAGCATTCTATCTATGTCGAATTCAAGCAGGGTATCGCTGTTAATCATAATAAACGTTTCATTAAGAAAATGACTTTCAGCTTTTTTAAGTCCCCCTGCTGTTCCGAGGAGTTTTTCCTCCACGGAAAACACCACATTATGCATCCTGCTCTCTTCATTTCTTACAGCGTCTTCTATAGAAGATGGAAGGTGATAAAGATTCACAACTGCTTCATCTATTCCATTTCTGAAAAGAAAATCCAGCGCACGCACTATCATAGGCTTGTTGAAAACCGGCACAGCCGGCTTTGCCCTTGTCAATGTAAGAGGCTTAAGCCTTTCACCGCGCCCAGCCGCCAAAACCATAGCTTTCATATTACTTTCCTCATCACCAATATCAGATATATCAAAACTTCCCTTGACAAATCATCAAATGGCGCTTATAAACTCGTCCACTCGATGCGGGGTGGAGCAGTCAGGTAGCTCGTCGGGCTCATAACCCGAAGGCCGCAAGTTCAAATCTTGCCCCCGCTATTCAATCTCAAGGGGACGGATATTTTCTGTCCCCTTTTTTTATTTTTCTTTCTAACATTTTTCAAAGAAGAAGTGGAAGCAGTTCTTTTGGGCGAATTATTTTTTTACTGGATATTGGATTATTTATAACGATATCACTACGCTTTTAAATTAAGTCATTGCATCTGGAGTATAGTTATGGATGGCGTATCAAAAGGAAATGTAAAAAGTGCGGCTGAGAGAAATGGCTGGGTTCTTGGGCACTTTGTAAATGATCCCTGTCTGAATTCTAATTTAGTAGAGGTCAAATGGGGAATTCATCAGAAAGAAGCCAATTACAATATAAATGATAATATATTTGAAGGCAATTACAGCGCGCATTCAATGTCTATTCTGATTCAAGGGTCTTTTCATATCGAGTTTCGCCACGGAGAGAGCATCGAACGAATAATGCTCGAAAAACCCGGGGATTATGTAGTATGGTTTCCTGAAATAGAGCACAGAGGTACGGCTCAGACAGATAATACTATTGTATTGACCATCCGCTGGCCATCTCTTGCAGGAGACCATTTCGAAACATCAAAATAGTTATTCGGCCTGCTCGGGGAGCAGACCCTACAAAGTATTTTAACAGACCCTACAGTTTTCACTGATCCTACATTATTTTCTGTAGGGCACGTTCCCCGAACGTGCCATCGTATTTGCTATAAATACCTGCCGGGCAAGCTTCAATGCATAAACAGACATTTGGTTTGTTTGAAAATCAGGTACCGGGTCGTCCACCCTTGGATATCACCTTTTCAGCAATTTGGGGAAGATCACTTTTAAACCGCGCCATATTATCAGTGAGCACATCGCCCGGCATCCCGCAGAGGTTATTATCCTGAAGCCACTTGTAGAGGATATCTGTCTCGCTGTCGTTTAAAACCCTTGCCGGCGGAAGAATCTGCTTTCCAAAACTGCGGTACTGTGCGCTATGAAAACTAAAGGCATGCTGCCAGTAATCATTGTATTCACTGGCGCCATCTCCTCCCTGAAGTCCGGTCTTGCTTGCTTTGGCTGCCATGTGACCGCATCCCAATGCTCCTTTGATAGCAGTTTCAGCATAGGCAGAATTGTCACCGCAGCAGATGATATTCCCTTTTGCAGGCTCCCATATCGCAGGCCGCAGCGGCATATTACAACCAAGCTTCTCAATTATCTTTGACTTGGAAAACCAGGATGCAAATGGAGAATTCTTCATTAACCGGTCAAATACATCTGAGAGTTTAACTTTGCTTACAAGAGGAGTTGATGAACTAATCTGAACAGTATTGTGAGCCCAGCGCCCGATGCTTATCTGTCCCTTATGCAGAGATGGGAGCAAGAGTTTTAAATGCCGGGACTCCGGGAAGTTGCTGTCCATCCTGTCAAGGATATAGGCGAGAAATTTGAGATTAGGCGGACCTTCCGGACGCTCTTTGTTAAATCCAAGTTTTTCAACCAATGGTGAAAAAGCACCATCTGCAATTATCAGGCGCCCTCCCCTTATTGTTTCTTCATTTTTGCCGGCACGTACCCTGACGCTTACACCCTGACTTGTGTCCTCTACGTCAACGCACCTAGTTTCACTCCTCACTGTGCAGCCGTCTTTAATACACTCATCAAGGAGTCCTCCAATCAAAACCCTCTTGTCTATCTGGAATCCGTAAATGAGTTCGCTTGATTCTTCGCTGTTAAATGAGAATCCACCCGGCGATACCCATGTCTCATTATGGTAAAAGCCTACGGTTCCGTTGTAGTTAATCCTTACTTCATCATCAACATTCATTAAACGGATCAAATGCCTGCTGTAATCTACTTCTAATGTAAGATTGACCTTCTTTATCTCAATATCAGCAGGGGCCTTGGCAGAGCTGAAGCCGCCGGGTCCTATGCGTATCAACTGACTGCAGTAACGCTTAACGTCGCTTATTTCTTTGCGCTGTTCGAGAAGCAGGACTTTCAACCCCTCTCTCGCAGCAGTCCGTGCAGCCATTAAACCGCCGGGTCCTGCTCCGATTACAATAAGATCATAGTTAATCATATTTTTTTCTCCATATGGTCAGTTTTACTTTTTCTGAAAATACTCTTTCAGGACCGGATCATCAGGATTGTTAAGATAATCCTCAAGCCTTGTCAGTTTTAAATATGGATATACACCTTTCAGAGTTTCCATCTCTGTCTTAGAGAGAACACTGTCAGTTACAGCCCTGAAAAGCATGAGATCGCTGTTAAAATATGTTTTCTTATATTCTTCAGGTGTGAGGGAAATGGGAGTAATTTCCTTTTTGATTATCTTCGAAAAAACTTTTGCAAGCTCAATCCTGTCAAAAATCTCAGAACCGCCTGCTGCAATTATCTTGTTGCGGGCCTGTTCATTCCCGATCGATGCTATGACCATCTCAGCTATATTCTGTTCATCAATCGGCTGAGCCAGCGTTGTTCCCTTGTCAACGACATCATACTTCGCAGATATGGCATATTGAAACATCTCCCTATAATCCTGAAAATATCCTGTGGGTCTCAATATTGTATAGGAAATGCCGGACTTGATAAGAGCTTGCTCTGCCCTGTATTTTGCAACAGCACCATGATGAAATGGCGGCAGTTTGTCCCCAAGTCTTACAGCAAGAACGCTGATATAAATAATATGTTTAACTCCGGTTTTGAGAGCGGCCTGTACTATGTTTTTCATCCCGTTTTCTTCAATATCATAAGGAGTAAGAGGCTTCTCTCCCTTGGGTGTAACGCGCGGTACACCGACAGCACAGACAACCGTGTCATTCCCTGCAACTGCATTGTAAACTGCATCAGAATTTGTAATATCGCCGCTCTCATCACTTAGAACTTTTACCTGCTCAGGGAGGTTTTGAATCCGCGGTATCTTTTTATCAAAAGCAGTGATAGATGCCGCCTTTCCGCTCTCAATAAGCAGTGCAAGTCCCTTGTGTCCTACATTTCCAGATGATCCGATAAGCGCTATCTTTTTTCCTGCTGTTTGCTCTGCAATTTTTTGTTTCAATTCATTATTAGCCATTAAACATTCCCCCAATTAATAAATTTCCCGGACATATTATTCCTGTTATTCCTGCCCATAATTTTATTTTGCTTCTAACATTTTTTAAAGAAAAAGTGGTAGTAAGTTTTTTAAATTATCGCTTATTGATATCCTATCCATTGTTAAAGCCAAATTGTGCAGGATGATTGTAGTCAAACAAACAAATGTCGGATTTCTGAACATATTTTTTTTAAAGATATCAGATAGTTATAAGAACACCTAAAAAGTGTAAGGTAATCTGAACAGTTTTATTAATAATCTATTTTGCGCACAATATTACATGATAGAGATTAAATTAAATAATATTGATAAAAAACAAATAGTTATAAAAATACTTTACATCTTGTTCAAACCATGGCATTTAAATTGCAATCTTAAAATAGATAAAAATACTATTGGAGCATTTTTTTATAACAACTTGATAAGATTATATGTTGAAAAAAGAATATAAACTAATTAAAGTAAAAAACGTCCTGAAGCTGAACAACTATTCCAAGAACCCATTCCAAATTCTCATGATCAACTTAGGAATATTATTCTTTTAGCTTTTGAATCGCCTTTGTAGCAAACATTGCCATATTGTTTTTTTAAAAAAACTATAATGAATTGTTTTCTATCTATTATTGGATTGACAGGAGGAAGGGGAATGAAAAAAGGGGGGGGATTTTTAAAACTATCATCAGTCATTTTATTTTTCGTAACTATAGCAGCTTGTGGAACAGGTGGCGGCGGAAACAGCAGTTCTGAAAAATCTTCCTCAACTAAGAGCCCGGAGAAAACCACAAAACAAAAATATCATGCCTCATTTAATGCAACCGTTGATATAGAGTCAGGCACAGTCACATTTGTATATAATGATGGGAAAACAAAACGTCGTGCAGCAAGAAAAAATGTAGAGTCTGATGCTGCTTTGGTTAGCGAATTACTAGACTGGGATCCCATAAAAAAAATTGTTAGCGGAAAAGTCCGTATTACAAATAAGTCATTAGAAACCTTCTATGCCACGCATGTTGTCATAACTTCTGTTACAGGCGGTGCCTCTGTTTACAATGAAAACGGTTACGACCCTGACGGAAAGCCTTACTTTGACCATGCACCTGGAGGAGAGAAAATATTACCTTCTATGTCGGGGTCATCAGTTGAGTGGAAGTTTGCAGACCCAATGGCAGTGAGCTTTAATTTCAGTGGAAAAATCTATGCAGATAACTGGCATCAGATTGCCGGTCCGGGAGTATCATTCGGATGGGACAATGCGACAGCTGAAGACGCAACTGATACAATAGATAACAGTTTTATACCAAGCCTGGAAGCTCTTAACGGCAAGATTTACACAATAGTAGGAAAACAGGATCATTCAAACAGAAATGAGGCTGGCAATCCCAGAAGCGGTGCCGAGGTATGGGAATATGATCCTACGTCAGGATCATTTACACAGGTAAATAGTGATGGTTGGGGAGGAAGCGAGGCATCTTACAATAAAATATACTACGACTGGGGGGGAGTTCAAACCGTTTACAATGGAAAACTTTATAATGGTACCGGTAAAAGTAATTTTCTTGGAGGTCAGGAAACTCCTATAAACAACGGCGGTGAAGTATGGAGATTTGATCCATCAGCAAATCCTAAATGGACTATGGTTTGGCAGGACACCGATGCAGATGGCATATACTCAATCTTTTCATTTGACGGCAGCATTTTTGCCGGTACATGTCAAACCGGGTACGGCCGTTCTTATAAAGGAAGCAAGCTTGATGCAGACCTTGCATGGTCTTCTACAGGTAATTCTGGTAGCTGGGTTTTTGTTATGACTGACGGTTTCGGTGATGTTGATCAATATGGTAATCCTACCGGAACTGCATTGCTTCAGGGGGGTTCCGGTACTATTGGCGGTTCAATACATGGATATGTTGGGAAAGGGTCTATCTCTAGCAAGCCCGGAGTAGTTCTTTATATTGCTGATACCAAAAATGGAGGCGGTGGCGGACGCCTCAAAAGCGACTGGACCAAGGCAATAGATTTTACATCAGATGACATAACAAAAACTATCAGCTCTGTTACGGCAGGCGCATCAGGAAGCAGTGAATACAGATGTGTAATTTCCGGCGGAGGTCTTATACCGCATGTTTATGCACACCACCTTGCATATGTAAAGCATGGAGGCATTGAATATACGGGCGTAATTGTTATGGATAATAATGCGACAGACGTTATAATCGGAGTAAGTAACTCTGTGTTCACGCCTGTTGCAGGGGACGTTATACGGCTGGGTTCCGGCGCTAATGAACGCGGCTGGGGGGAAACAGGAAATATGACAGCGTCCCATTTTGTGAATTTTTCACCATCATCTGAAGGCTCTCCAGGGACAACAAATCAGCTATGGGTATTTACCTCTAATCTTCCAATGGGTGTAGCTCCGTATATTAATGCCGGCGGCGAGATATTTACTCTTACTAATTTACAATACAATAATACAGCCGCTGATAATGATATAATTCGCCGTGTAGACAGTTTTACAGCTAATACTGATATTGGTTATCCGACTCCATCAACATCCGGAGGAGCAAACAAGGGTGGTACGGTCATCTCACCTAATTCTGCCTTTGCTGGTTTTGATACCGGTATTGATCCGACCGATCCACTTGATATTTTTGGAAGAGATGATTTTACGTTTTATCCGGGAAGCCATGAAGGTTGGATATATGTAGCAGTCCAGCCTTTCCTAAGAGTCGCTACAGGATGCCGAATCTATAAAACAGCGGATGGGATAAACTGGATTACGGTCACGACTGACAGCTTTGGGGACGATCAGCTTATTTTTAGAACATTCAAATCATCTGCCGGAAAGCTATATGCCGGTGGAAGCAGACAGATATTTGATGACAGCGTGTCTTCACATCCAACCAGCAGGTCACTTGGATCAATAACCGCATCAACTGCTAATTTCTATGAGGGGTCATACCTTTATCCAAGTCCTACAATATCATATCCTGAATCAGGAACTCTTTTGCTTGAAGCAAGGCGTCCTACTTCTGAACCTGTACTACCTTCTTATATTTATTATGAAAAAATCCAGTACACATCGAACAGGATTGCTACTTCAGCAACTTTGAATATGACTCTTCCATCAAACAATGGTTACCTGGGCAAACCATTATGGGCCACAGATACAGAAGTAGTGCTAAATGATATACCAGGCAACCTGGGACTTGATCCATCTAGAGGCGCGGTATGCATAGAAGGAGAAATAATTAACTACAACAGTGTCTCAGGAAGCACTCTTATAAATCTTACACGTGGTATATATTCTCCTGATTTTACCGGTGTTTTAAATCACTATAAAGGGTCACCTGCATTCAGATCAACCAGGCTTGGTTTGACAGAGACAGATCGACTGGATGGGAACGGGACTGTATATAGCATCGCGATAGGAGGAAACCCGACGCAGATTTCAAGCAGGAAAAATGATGCTGAGACTCTGATTCTGGTTGATAATGAAGAGATAAAATACACTCAGAGGACAGATGCGTCCGGCACAGTCAAAGATGATTCAACAGGCACACAGCTAAGAACACTAATAAGAGGATGCAACAGCACAAAATGGTCTGCTCATTCTCCGGGAACGGTAATATACAAACCAGGTTTTGCCGGCCTGACAAGAGGCGCGCTCGGAACCACTGCAACTAACTGGGGTGCAGGGGAAGATGCTCTGCTCATATCAGTTCCGCCAAGCGAACTATGGGCAACAGATTAATTAAACAAATTTATTTTTTAATATTGCTGGCGATTTTGCTGCTGATGTCAAACGCCGGACGTGCGTTTGCTGACACATATACCATAGATATAAAAGCTTATATTGACGGAGAAGATCAATTAATAATACATGATGGCACTTTGCAATGGCATCATCTTCAGGCAGCGGCAGTAGGCAGGCATTTGGGCGCTAACAAACCTACCATCATTTCTACTTCGCTCAATTGTGAAACCCAAATGGATTCTGTGAAATGGACTCCGACATGGCCTGAAGAACCGCCAGCAGAAATTCGCTATGAAGCATATTCTTCAGTGTTTTCTGAATTAACTCCATTGTTGCCGGACAGCAATTCCTATGTAACTCTGACAGATATTTCAAGCCGCGGCACTACAGTTATTTCTCAGGAGCCAAGCATTTCTAATGACTACACATTGATTATTGATTTTGATGATATTGCTGAATCAGGTTCTGCATTGTATCATGTAATGATACAGATGGAATCACCACCTCCTGATTATATAATCAATATTAAAGCATATATTGACGGGCGTGACCAACTGATAATACAGGATGGGACATTGCAGTGGCATCACCTGAAGTTCGCCGCGTAGGCAGGCATTTGGGCAACAATAAGCCTACTATTATTTCCACTTCGCTAAATGGTGAAAAACAAATGGACTCTGTAAAGTGGACCCCTGACTGGCCGGAAGAGCCGCCTGCAGAAATTCGTTACGAAGCATACTCTTCAGTGTTTTCAGGTTTTACTCCATCATTGCCAAATTATAATATGTCATACACTTTAAAACCAATTTCAAGCCGATCTTCTGCAAGTATTCACCGATTACCGAACATTACTAACGATTATAAGCTGATTATTGATTTTGATGATAATGCTGAGGGAGGATCTAAATGGTATGAAGTAATGGTACAGATAACTCCGCCGCCTCCTACCTTGGTTATCCTTAAATCATTTACTGCTGCCTCGGACCTACAAGGTAAAGAAATTCTTTTAGAATGGGATACTGCATCAGAAGATAAAAATCTCGGCTTCAATATCTTCCGCAGTGAAAACAACTTTGAGTGCGGGCCATATAAAAAAATAAATAAGAAGCGCATTGCTTCAAAGGGAAGTTCGTCTGAAGGTGCATCTTACAAATTCAAAGACAATACAGTTGAACCAGGCAAAACCTACTGGTATAAGCTTAAGGATATAGACACCGACAAAGTTGTTTCAGAGCACGGACCTGTTGAGGTTAAGGTGCCTTTCCCTTCTGTTCCAAGAACATATATTTCTTTTAAACTTGATGGCAAGCCCTATACTTTTACAAAAAATACAGGAGGCAGATTTATTTCATCCAAAGGTTATACAGAGCTTTTTGCTTCGGGCAAAAAGAAAATATTGATCACCTTTGAAGGGGAATCTGAAAGAAACTACCCAATAAGTGTAAGTTATCCCGACAATCGTATAACCATTTTATCTAAGGATACTGATAAAATATTATATTACACAACCTATCCGCGCGGGGAAATAAAAATAACACATTATGGCCGTGTAGGCGCCTATATTAAAGGGAAGTTCGAAGGAGTCCTTGTATCAAGTGAAAATCCTAATGAGCAGCACACAATCGAAGGTTCATTTAAAGTAAAAAGAGAGAACGACTAAAAAACCTGAAATGGTATTACAAAAAAAAGCGGCTGTATTTGAATACAACCGCCTTTTAGATACTCCAGAATTTGAATCTTCTACAGAACCTTTACATTAACTGCATTCGGTCCTTTTTGTCCTTCCTGAATCTCAAACTCTACTCTATCTCCCTCAGATAAAGACTTAAAACCGTCTTTCACGATGGCTTTAAAGTGCACAAAAACATCAGTGCCACCTTCATGAGAGATGAACCCGTAGCCTTTGCTTTCATTGAACCACTTAACTGTTCCTTGAATCATGAGCTTTCCTCCTTTCCTCAACTATTCAAGACAAGTTTCAGACTTGCCTTTATCACTAATCACCGCTGGCAAAATGAGGAAGAGCTCAACACTACTGCTGATATTCCCGTTTTCTTACAACCGATTGATTTATGATACATATAGTTTAATATAAATATACTGTATGTTCTTTTTGCAACAGATTGTCAAATGTAATTACAAACCCTCTACCAATTCCGGGTGCCTGACGAACCATTGATCATGCCAATGACATTTCTTTCGCGGGCATTTCCAATTGTCAATTTTTTCAATTTCTAATTTTATTATTTGCAGCTTAACCTTCCCGTTTTCCTTGTCATCCACTTCCCTCACTGCAGCAAGGCTCACGAGCCCTTCTATTATCAATGAACGGCAGCGTATATCCTTTTGAATCAATTCAGGCTGTTCGCGCCTTGAATCGTATATGACATAACAGGCTCTGCCGTTATCCTTTATACAATCTATCTTTCTCTGCCCGAGTTTCAGGCTTGACGCAAACAAAAGGCTTCTGCCGTTATAATAATGCTCCAGTGCAACACCGTAGGGTTTTTCGCCATCTTCAAGACAGAGGATGCCGACCTTGTTGGTATTGAACATCTCTTTAACTTCAGATTCCTCCATTGAACCTACTCCGCTGGTAACTGCCATAATTTCCCTCCATTAAAAATATTTAAACCACAGAGACCTTAGAGTTCTGAAAAAAAAACACAGAAAAATATTCTGCATCTTCATTATCACTTACTCTGTGAACTCAGTGGTAAAAACTTTTGCAAGAAACTCAACAAATTATTTTTTATAGAGCCTTATCTTTCAGTGGTTCAATAATCTCAATTAGATTTAGTCTCTTTAATGAGTCTTTTTTAAGGAGTCCGGTCTCCAAATCCCAGCCTCGAAGCTCATAGTATTCATTTTTTATTTTTTCAAACTCATCTTTATTCACTGCTTTACCTTTCCGCGAAATCACCTCGTTCCCTGATGCAGGGAGGAAAAGTCCGGGATTGCGCAGACCAAATCCATCAGCAACACGTTCTTCCCGCTCAACAAAGAAAAACTCCGGAAGGAAATCGTCTTCCCTCCCCTTTCTACCTTCTTTCAGGTGAATAGCGCGGCCAAGATTAAAAATCCGTTCACCTGTTCGGTTAAGCTCCTCTTCATTTATTTCTTTACCGGTTACTGCTGTGAGAAGCTGGCTCTCAAGCGACGGATCTCCAACATGGTCATCTGTGCTCGCATCATCATAGACCGGCCATGCAAAATCGCATAGTATAAGGGATTCCTTTGCATACTGACGGTTTTGTATCATCATTGATGCCAAAGCCTTCCCCTCATATGTTGAGAAATCAACAGACTTCTCACTTCCCCAGAATCTTTTTCCTATCTTTCTCAATACCTCAGTTGAAACATAGGATTTTTCTTCTTTTTGAGTATGCCAGTGAGCCCACTTAACCAATGGTTCCATTATCTCATGAAGTTCAGTTATGAAAGGCCTTGGTTCTGTAGCATAAATAAGCGCAGATTGAATAAAAAGTTTGGGGCTGTATGCTACGGCACGCCCTGTCTGCGTTAAAAATCCGCGGGTAATTTCACGCGATTCTTTTCCAACTATCTCTGAAGCCCTGAGAACACCCTCTGCAAGCACATTGCCAAAACCTTCTCTGTAGGAAATCTTCTTTACCAAAGCTTCATAGAACTCTATGCTTCCCATCTGAGAAACCGGAAGCTCAATATCTTTTTCAGTCAGGATTCCCCTTTCAAGGCATTTATCAAGCCAGAGGAGGAGAAAGACTGTTTCCATTACGCATAAAGAATAATCATTGCCGATGGTTGCAGCCATGAAGCTTGCATCTGTAGGAGAATCGTGGAGTCTCTTGTCCCAGAGGGAATAAAACATTCCTGTCTGACATTTGCGTATCCCTTCTACCCCTGAAGCCCTTTTTTGCAAAGACCTTGAACATCCCTGTGGGCAGCCATGACAGTGGACTTTCTTTACAACTTCAGTGCCGGGCATGGTTATTGGCACCTCTCTTATATCATAGTAACCTTCCCCTCTCATTATTCTTAATCTTTTCCGAATCATCGCAACTCTCTCTTCATCCGCTACAGGAACACTGTTTGTGCCGTTTACAGATATTGCTTTCAGGTTCTTTGAGCCCATTACAGAGCCGAAACCCATTGAAGCTGCTCCTGCCAGATCAGTGAAAATTATGCTGATACGGCTGAGGTTTTCGCCGCCTGGCCCGATGGAAAGAATACTTGTTTTTTCGCCAGTCTCTTTTCTTATCAGCTCACGGGTAATGCTGTTGGTAAGTCCCCATAGATGACCGGCATCTCTGATTTCAACTTTTTCGTTTTCAATGTTGAGATATACAGGGCTGTCAGCTTTTCCTTTGATTACTATTCCATCAAATCCTGCTTTTTTTAACTCAGCCGGGAAAATACCTCCAAGGCTGGCATGTGAAAACCCTTCAGGATATATGCATGGTGATTTACCGCAAACAGAAAGACGCGGGGCAGATGGGGCTTGTGTGGCAGTTAATGGACCTGTCATCAAGATAAGAGGATTGGCGGGGTCGAATGCGCTGAATCCGGAAGCGCTTTCATCCCAGTATATCTTTTCACCTATTCCTATTCCACCAAGAAATCTCCCATTGTATTCTTCAGTTGAAAGCGTACAAGTTTTTCTGCTGCTAAGGTCAACACTGAGAATCTTTCCGGTCCATCCGAATAAAGAACCCTTTGAAGTCCCATACGCTTTACCCATGACTGGCTTTCCCGCAAGGTAATAGTTATTTTCTGATTCAGAGAGATAACATGTAATTAAATTGCATACTGCAATTTCTTCATTTTTCAAAGGATATTTTATATCTATTATTAAAGTTTCAAATAAGCTATGATGAAAAAATATGGAAGTCGCCATCGAAAACTCATTTATAATAAGGTGTTAACTTGACTATGAGAAAAGTTTTTTTCAGTAAAAGAATAGCTTTTTACATCTCCGTAACCGTGCCAGTCATGTTCATTATTTTTGTCCTGTTAAGTTTATTAGGCAATGAGAAATTATCTTTTTCGAAACCGGGCAATTATTTCATAATCAAGGATAAGATCCTTAGCCGTTCCGCCCAGCCCAGCTTTCTTGGATTCATGTTTCTCAGGGTTAATGGGGTAAAATCAATCATTAATCTCCGGGAAGAGGAAGATGACAGCGAACATGGTATAAATTTTCTTGGGTTTAACAATTATTTAAATATAAAAATTAAAGACTATTCTGTCCCTACAGATGACCAAATAATCGCATTTTTAAATTTTGTGACAAACCCTGAAAACCAACCCGTTCATGTGCACTGCCGCTCCGGAAAAGGAAGAGCGGGGTTAATGGAAGTAATATATCGTTATTCCGTTGATGGAAGCCCTATTCGAAAATCAATAAACCTGACACGACGACATCATAAAATCTCAGATACACAGATAGAATGGTTATTACAATGGGCTTCTAACAAAAAGCCCCAATGGTTTTCTTTGCGGCAGAATATATAAGGTTTCTCTGTATACCATTTCTCTTTTACTTAAAATACGCTTCAAAAAATGATTCAATCTCTTTTGTCTTTTCCTTTGTCACTGCCATATTGATATTGCTTGTAAAGAAATCGAGCCTTACAAGAGCGTTGAGTGATGCGTCGCGGACCTTGATTCCTGTAAGCCTCCGGCATATGCTGTCATTCACTATGTGTACATCATCATAGATCTTTGCAAGATTTTTAAGTTCCCAGTCAGGTTCCTTCCCATTCTTTTGCACGAAATATTGTGCAGTAAGATACATCGATATTGCGCGGTATTTTGTTTCCTCTATGCTTGCAAAGGGAAGATGAAAACGTACCATTGGTTTAAGTTTTTCCATAATAGGGCACCCGCAGGTCACCATATATATTCCTATAAGAGAGCTTATTGCCTGCTGAAGAGTCGTATGCTTAAGGTATCCTCTTTCAGCGCACTCAATTATAATATCAGTTTCATCATACGACATGGATTCCCTGAAAAACTCCACTATGTCAATAAGGCTTGCAGATACCGGACAGTATTTATGTTTTTTTTCATCAAGGGAGCAGTTGGGACATCTTTGATAAGTAAGTTCAGTCCATTCAGGGTTATCTCTCTTTTCAATACGAATCAGATTCAGCGTTTTCGCATCAAGCTTTACTACGAATTCTTTTTTAGACCTGTCAGCAAATTCAAATTTATAAATATAGGAAATGTTTCTTGATAGCTCATCCATAATATTTTTTATGAATCCCTAAAAAAAAGAAAAGGAAATTGAAACTTGACTATAAATTTCATTTTGTATTTTATCAACCAAATAGGAATAAATGGTAATTATTTTCTTTAGATTGTCTCAGGAAACTTCCTGCAACTCTGACTTTGAGAGTTCAAGCTTTGCTTTTACAAGTTTTTTGTAATAGCGCTCAATCTTTGAAATATCTTTTGACTGAATAGCCTTTAAAAGGTCACCCTCTATTTCCATTACTTCGAGCCTTTTATAGTAATCAAGTGATTCCTTGAGGTGGGCAATGACTATCTTTCCGGTAAGAATGGGATGGTTATTGGTAACATTGGCATCCGAATACCTTATCCCATGTTCAAGCTCTACTTCGAGCCCTTCTGCAAAATCATCAGCATTTATCTTCATCCCTTCAACATTGACTTCTGATAATATAAGCCTTGCTTCTTCCTTTAAAACTTTCGGGGCAGTCAACTCGGTCCAGTCTCTGATTTTCAGCTCATCGCAAACCCGTTTCACTTCTTTAGTTGTTATGTATTCCTGGTGCTTCATGATTTCCTCCATCGATATAAGATTAAAAGCAATAAAAGACTAAAAGAATGAATAATATTTTTTATTGTTCTACTTTATAATTGATAATGAAAAAAATTCAATGAAACAAATTGATTGGCAGAAAATATTTCAGATGTGGAATGAATTCATAAAGAAAATTTCATCTATTGATAATTCCATTAAAAAGTATACTGTTTGGTGAAATTAATAATGCTGAATTAACCTTATTGTTCGCAAATAACTAATATGAAAAAACTGAGCTGGCAGGTAATAGCAGGCATCTCTCTGCTGTTGCTATCGATAATCACTTATCTTATAGATTATGCCATATTCGGGAATGCCCATGATATTTTCTTTTATCTTATACTGGATATAGGATTTGTTCCCATACAGGTTCTGTTAATCACCCTCATTATCCAACGCCTTCTGGAAACAAGGGAAAAACAGGCAAGACTCGAAAAGCTTAATATGGTTATTGGAGCTTTCTTCAGCGAAGTTGGGACAAGGCTTCTCACCTCCTTTTCAGATTATGATCCAAGTCTTGATAAAATCAGAAAAGAGCTCATGGTCAATAACAACTGGGATGCCGGGGCATTCACGAACGTAACTATGCGCCTTAAAAGTTATAATTATACTATCGATATCAGAAAGGTTCATTTGCCTGAGCTGAGGACATTTCTTGTGGCAAAGAGGAACTTTCTTCTCGGTCTTCTTGAAAATTCATCTCTTCTTGAACATGAATCATTTACTGACCAGTTGTGGGCTGTATTCCATCTTACCGAAGAGCTTGAAAATAGAACCGATTTTTCAAACCTTCCTGAATCAGATCTTGAACACATAGCCGGAGATATAAAACGGGCATATGCACTGCTTGTACACGAATGGCTTGCGTATATGCAGCACATGAAGGACAACTATCCCTATCTTTTTTCCCTTGCCATGAGAACAAATCCCTTTGATCAGAACGCATCAGCCATAGTTACGTAACCGGTAACTTTTGATACAGAGCTATTTTTGACAGACATGTTAAGTAAACAAAAAAAGCCATATAATAAATGAAAGGATTTTTTATGAGCAACTTAATGAAAATTAAATATTTGAAGGTTTTATTTGCAATCATCTTATTGCTTCCGTTCTATTCATTTGCTTCCGCAAAAACAAATGAAGATTCTAAGCAAAATATAATATCCAGTGCCGGCAAGATATCAATACCATTCATAGAAAATCAGGGACAGATGGATAAGAAGGTGAAGTTTTATGCCAACACCTTTGCTGGAAATGTGTTTATTACAGATAAGGCTGACATAGTCTATTCTCTTACGAAGAGAGATTCCTTAAATAGCGTAGAACATGCAAATTTAAAAGAAAGCCTCATTGGAAGAAATAGCGTTGATATTCACGGAGAAGAGAAATCATCTTCAATGGTAAACTATTTTGTGGGAAACAGCAGCAACTGGAAGAACAACATTTCAAGTTACAACACTGTGGCTCTTGGTGAGGTTTATGACGGCATACATCTTAATCTTAAAGCTTACGGAAAAAATGTTGAAAAACTTTTTGTAGTTGACCCGTGCGGGAAAATCTCAGATATACGTGTCATGGTTGAAGGCGCTGATGGACTGACTGTAAATGAATCCGGCGAGCTCGAGGTTAAAACAGAGCTTGGAACGGCAAAATTCACTAAGCCTGTTGCCTATCAGGATATTCGCGGGGAAAAGAATTATATTCAAGCCAGTTATAACGTCAGTGATGATAATTTAACTTATGGATTCAAAGTCGCATCATATAACCATGATTATCCGGTAATAATCGACCCGCTTCTTGCATCAACCTTCTTGGGCGGAACAAATGAGGATGTTATATTCGGCATAGCTTTCGGGCAGAATGGCGAAGTTTATGTGACAGGCAGCAGCAAGTCCTATTACAATCCTGAAGATTTTCCAACAACAGAAGGTGCTTACGATACCACAATTAATGGCGGTTCTAATGTCTTTATATCAAAATTTGACAGCGGACTTACCACTCTTTCAGCATCGACTTTTCTTGGCGGTTCAGTCGGAGACGCACCTTCTGATATTAAAATAGACTCAAACGGAAATGTGATTGTATACGGATATTCAACTTCATCTGATTTTCCTACGACCGTAGGAGCTTATAATAGAACTTACAAAGGTGGAAGCGCAGGAGATCTTTTTGTATCAATGTTTGACGTTGATTTGTCTTCTTTGCTAGCATCAACTTTCCTTGGTGGAAGCGGAAACGACCAGCCTTATACAATGTCATTGGATTCATCCGACAACATAATAATATGCGGACAGACAGCATCTTCTGATTTTCAAACAACTGCCACGGCATATTCAAAATCACTGCATGGCGTAACCGACGGTTACATTGCAAAATTCAACAACGATCTCACTTCACTTCTTGCATCTACCTTCATTGGAGGTAGTTCCGCAGATTACTTGGAAGGGCATGCTACCGACTCTTCAGGCAACATCTTCGTGGTAGGATATACATACTCTTCCAATTATCCGACCACAACCGGAGTATACAACCAGACATTGCACGGGAGCACTGACATATTTATATCAAAGCTCAACAGCACTCTTTCCTCATTAGTCGCTTCAACACTTATCGGAGGAACCAGCGGAGAAGACGGGAACGTTTCGCCTTCAACAGCTATTGCCATAGATACATCCGACAATGTTTATGTCACCGGAGTTACCGGCTCTTCCAACTATCCGACAACCACTGGGGCTTATGATGAAACAAGCAACTCCTATGGACCTTTTGTCTCAAAGCTGAGCAACGATCTTACAACACTCACGGCTTCAACTTATCTTGGAAGCAATGCAGACGGGCAATTTTTAAAGTTCGATTCAGACGGAAATCTTTTCATATCAGGTTACGCTAATGACGACAACTTCCCTACCACAGCAGGAGCGTTTAGCGGGACATTCGGAGGAAGCTCTGATATTTTTATCTCAAAGATGAACAGCGATTTGACATCACTATTGGCTTCTACATATCTGGGCGGTTCAAGCTGGGATTTTCCCAAAAAATTAGCTATAGACTCTTTCAGGAATATTTACTCTATTGGATACACATCATCATCAGACTTTCCTACATCCACCAGCGCTTATGACACGACTCAAAATGAAAGTGTTGACGGTTTTATTGCAAAGCTCGACAATAACCTTTCAAAAACACCTCCTGTTGCAAATGCAGGCCCTGACCAGACAATTCAAGAAGAATTATTGGTCACTCTTGATGGAACAGCATCGAGCGATACTGACGGCACAATAGCCTCCTATTCATGGTCTCAGGCTGGTGGAGTGTCAGTCAGCCTCTCAGATGATACTGCATCACAGCCGACATTTACTGCTCCTTCGATAGATACTCCTGAAGAAGTTCTGACATTTACCCTCACAGTAACTGATAATGATGGCCTTCAGAATACAGACAGCGTTGTTATAACAGTCACTGACTCAGTTCCTGTTCCTCCTGTTGCAAATGCCGGTCCTGACCAGACGGTCAATGAAGAGGCTCTTGTTCAGCTTGACGGAACAGCTTCAAGCGACAGCGACGGTACAATATCATCTTACTTATGGTCTCAGACAGGAGGAATATTGGTTACACTTTCTGACGACTCTGCGTCACAACCGACATTCACTTCTCCGGCAATAACCAACACCGAGGAAGTCCTTACCTTTACACTTACAGTAACTGATAATGACGCGCTTCAGAGCTCTGACAGTGTTGTTATAACAGTTACAAACCTTGCCATATTACCTGTTGCGAATGCCGGAACTGACCAGACAGTTAATGAAGAGACTCTTGTTGAGCTTGACGGAACAGCTTCAAGCGACAGCGACGGTACAATATCATCTTACTTATGGTCTCAGACAGGAGGAATATCGGTTACACTTTCTGACGACTCTGCGTCACAACCGACATTCACTGCTCCGGCAATAAGCAATGCTGAAGAGGTCTTCACATTCACTCTTACAGTAACTGATAATGACGGGCTTCAGAGCTCTGACAACGTTGTTGTCACTGTAACAAATGTATGTACCTATACAATCTCATCTGAAACATCTTCATTTTCCTCTTCCGGAGGTAATGGGAGTGCAACTTTAACTACATCCGAAGGATGTGATTGGACTGCCCTGTCCGATTTTGACTGGATAACTATTACTTCAGGAGACAGCGGAAGCGGATCAGGAGTCATTTCATTTACAGTATCAGCAAACAGCGGGACAGAACAGCGTGATGGAAACATAACAGCAGGCGGGCAGACACAGAATATTTCACAGCAGGGAGCAACTCCTCCTGAAAATTCACCTGATCTTAAAGTAAACACAGTCGTTGCTTCTCCCAACAAGATTAAATCCGGGAAAAAAGCCACTATAAAGGCAACAATTAAAAACATCGGAAAAAAGAGCGCCGCTGCTTCTACTGTTTTTTTCTATCTTTCATCAAATAATAATACCGAATCTGTTGATGGAGATATTTTGCTAGGGAAAAAATCTGTTAAATTACTTGGCAAAAATAAAAGTACTCCTGTCAGCATTAAAGCAAAGATTAACACCAAGTCTGGAAAATATTTCATTAAAGTCAAGTGCGATGGAAACAATGTAGTGACAGAGTCTAATGAGAATAACAATATTGGTGTGTCAAGAGGAGTTTCAGTTACCAGATAATAGAATGATATTTTGATTAAAAAACATTTAATATTTATTGTAGTTTTTTTATCAGCCATTGCGATTCTTTCTGACAAGCAATTGTGCGGTGGTGCTTCATATTCCGCCAAACGCGACTACAGGGAGGAAATGCGTAAATTCGTAGAAACGATAAGTAGTCACGCTAAAGGAATAGATTCTTCATTCATTGTAATTCCCCAAAATGGCCAGGAACTGCTGACACTAAACGGCGAAGCTGATGGCGAAGTCGTCTCGGAATATATTTCTGCCATTGACGGCACGGGACGGGAAGATCTCTTCTACGGATATAAAAGGGACAATGCTGCTACACCTAAGCGCGAACGGAATTATATGCTCTCCTTTACAGAGCTTGCAGAAGATCAAAGCATACAAGTGCTTGCAATCGATTACTGCCGGAAAAAGTCTTTCGTTGATAAATCCTACTCAAATAATTTCGGCAAAGGCTACATATCGTTTGCAGCAGATCACAGAGAACTTGATAATATACCCATATATCCTGAAAAACCGTACAATGCCAATTCTCTGAATGTGGAATCATTGGCTGACGCAAGAAACTTCCTCTACATTATAAACCCGGGGAAATTTTCAGACAAAGGTGATTTTCTCAATAAGTTAAAACAGACTGACTACGACCTTATTGTAATTGACCTTTTCTTCAATGACGCAGAACTGACTTCTTCTGATGTTGAATCGTTAAAGATGAAATCAAGCGGCGGGAAGCGTCTTGTAATATGTTACATGAGTATAGGTGAAGCAGAAGACTACAGGTATTACTGGAAAAAATCATGGAAGAAAGACCCTCCAAAATGGCTTTCAAAAGAAAACCCTGACTGGCCAGGCAACTACAAGGTTCGCTATTGGAATAAGGACTGGCAGGGAGTAATATACGGTAATGAAAACTCTTATTTAACGAAGATACTCAATGCAGGCTTCGATGGAGTTTATCTCGACATCATTGATGCTTTTGAGTATTTCGAGAACAGATGAGATACCGCAAGTAGTTGTTTTTTTGTATATCTGATTTACATCAAGCTATTATACAGACTAATTATCCGCTCAATATGCAGGTCAGAATTAAATCTCTTTTCAACTTTATTTCTTCCAGCCATACCGTAGGATACAGCCAATTCTTTATGGTCAAGCAGATATTTAATCTTCTCTCTAAGCACATTTGAGTTTTGCGATTCAAACAGCAGACCGTCTTTTCCCTCATCTATAAGCTCAGGTATTCCTCCAATCCTGCTGCCAATAACGGCTTTCCCGCAGGCAAATGATTCGAAAAGGGCAAGTGGGCTGTTGTCATAACATCTCGAGGGGATAATTGTAAAAATAGAATTCCTTATGATCCCTTTAAGTTCATCACCGCTTTTATTGCCAAGGAATTCTACATTTGAAAGATTTTTTTCTTTTTTAATTTCTTCAAGCTTTTTCCTCTCTAAACCATCGCCTGCTATCAAAAGTCTTTCCTTCCATGTTGGATCAACAGAATTTATCAAAACATCAACTCCTTTTTCAGCGGATAGCCTACCAAAGTATAGATAATAATCAGAATATTCTTTCGATGGTTTGAAATCTTCAACACTTACGAAATTTGGGATATAAGCAAGCTTATCATCTCTTATAATTCCATAAGATTTGAACTTATCTATCATAAACCGGCTTGGGCAGATAAACCTGTCGGCAAGATTGTATATTCCGCTATTACGATGCACAAACATTTCTGCTGCTAATATAAGACTCCCAAAATATGAGCCTTTCACGCACTTTGATGAAACTGCATGCAGAAAATTTCCATTTGCACATAGTTCGCATGACTCACCATTATTTATAAAAAGGTATGACGGGCAAAGAAGCTTGAAATCATGAAGAGTCTGAACAACAGGAATCCCCTTTTTTTTTGCAACCGGTATTATTGATGGAGATATATGATGAGCTATATTATGGAGATGAATAATGTCCGGTTTAACTTTTTCAATAAGCGCGGTAAAGTTTTTTTTTGCTTCCCTTGAATATACTACCCTTACCGGAAGGCTGAGCTTCTGTTTGAAGGAAAGCTTACCCTGAAGGTTCAGATTAGATACAAAAAATTCAGAATAATCTGAGCTAACATTTCTTTCATCTTTCATGGAAAATGGGATTACTTCTATCCCCTTTTCTCTAAGGAGTCTGTTAAGCTCAAAATAATATCGCTCACTCCCTCCCTGCATGTAATAAAACTTATTTACAGCAATTACCTTCATGGACTTATGTCTTTCTCTTCCTCACTCTCTATCATGATCATTCTCTGGATCAAAGCACACATAAACCAGAAAATGTGCTGCATATAAATTACTTCAACAGGCCGTTCCGCAAAAGAAGATAAACAAAGGACAACAGACATTCCTATTCCACCTATGGCTACTCCTCCAAAGAAAGGATCTTTAATAACCTTGACTCCTGTTCTTAAAATCATGAATCCCTTGAAATATATAAAAATAAAAACGAAAAGTCCTATAATTCCCATTTCTGTTGAAATAACACTGATGTCAGGAGGAAATCTTTTCTTCTTAGTTTTCTGTATCGCTGTTCTATCAACGATATTTGCTTTATTGGAGAGCGGTACGTCAAAATACATCCCCGTATTGCTTAGATACATTCCGGGACCTACACCAACAAGTACCGAAGGAGATTCTTTCATCAATATATCAAGCCCGAGCTTATAGTTCTCCATACGTCCATAGCTTTTTTTCATCTCGAAGGTTTGATGATAGAGTTCCTTAGGTGATAATACACTCAGGTCTTCTGAATAGTACATACTACTTATGCCGCTGAAGAAAAAGAAACCTATCGCAATAGCTATGACCATGGATGCGACAACGTAGGACTTCAGCAATTCGAAAACTCCCTTAATATCCTGATGAACTATAAAAAAAAGCCCTACCGGGAAAAAATAGATTGCAGACCTTCCTGATGCAGTGAAAAAAGAAATCATATACCAGAAAAAAAGAGGAAGATATGTTTTAAGCTTCTCCGGCATTTTTTTCATAATTCCAACTGTAATGCACATAAGCATTGCTTCGTACAAAGCAAGGAGATTTGTACCGCCTTCAAATGTCCCAATCGCATAATCACCATACGATGTATCTATATCAGGTGACATAAAAAGCATTAACGAAGATACCGTCTGCCCCATTGAAATGAACAGAAAGAACTTCATTAAATTATTCAAAAAAACCTTATCCGGTTCAAGCTGTACAATTGCATAATATAGAAGAGCAAACTGCGCAAATGTCCGGATGTTCACCACTGCAATCTCAGGCGAAGTGAAGTTTGCGACAGCAGAAGCTAATGTTGCTACACCGAGAAGCAGCAGGGGACCATCCATGGGTGTTCTGATGAAAGGTTTTTTCTGCGAAATTATTGTAACCATCCACTTAATTGTAAGCAACGCGAGAAGAGCGCTGTCAAGATAGCGAAAATTACCGGTTAAAATATAAAACCTTTTACCTCCCCACTGAACTCCTCCTGTTATAAGATTTCTTAAAGGTATCCATAAAGTGAGCATATAAATACAAAGCCTTGGGTTGTAATAAAGAAAGACCATGAGAACTATTACCGGGATTACTACAAAAATATCATAGACTCCTCTCGGAAACATTACCGTGTTTCGATAGATATAGACCATAAATATTGCAAGAAGGAGAAGCAATCCATTCCTGTAAAAGAAAATTCTTTTTATCTCACGCTTTAATATTCCCATTTTATTTATTCTATATGGTTTCCAGGTAATTAATAAGTCTTTGTGCCTGAACTTCCCATGTTCCATTCCGCAAAATGCTCTTTCTCCCGTCCTGGCCGAGAGCTTGAAGCATGTCTTTCATAGTGTACGCCTTTTTTATTCCATCAGAGATATCCTTAACCGAATTAGATGGAATTAAAAAAAGGAATTTCCCGTCCTTTGCGGCTTCTCTGTGAGATTCAATATTGGTCAAAATGACAGGTTTCTCCATTGCCTGATATTCAAATAGCTTTAAAGGACTGCTCATACGCCACCACAAGCTGTCAGGAAAAGGGAGTATCCCGACATCGCATGCCTTTATATAGGCTGGTATTTCTTCATAAGGAACTGACCCTGGGAATATCACCCTTTCTTCTATTCCTTCATTTTTAATTATACTTTTTATCTCGTCGTCGTTCCCCTTGCCAATGAGCATCAGAATGAGATCAGGTATTTCATTCTCCAAAGCTTTTATTGCATATATTAATGAATCTATCCCGCGAGAAAAAGCGATACCTCCGTGGTACATAACAATAAATTTGTCACTTATTCCAAACCTTTTTTTTATATCTGAATCAATTGATGGAGAAAACTTTTCTTCTGCAACTCCTGATGTCCAGATACCAATTCTTTTTTCATTTATGTCAAAATCCTTTGATATCTTCTTACTGTAAAAGTTAGTGATAACCGTTATCCCGTCAAATAACCATTTGGCAACCCACACAGCCGCATTGAAACGTTTCTCCTGTATTTTCCCATTTAACCCGTAGATATCAACTGGAACGCTTCTTATGTCCAATACAATTTTTAATCTTAATAATCCAATTTTTTTCAGCAGCGCAAGCGGAACAAGTGTTATTGCAGTAAAACTGTCAGCAATTATTAAATCATACTTGCCGAAAATGGCCGACACCAGACAATAAAAGAATACCGACAACTGAAAACACGGAAAAGAAAAGAACCTGATACGTGGACATGGAAGAAGTGTTATTTGAGTCTTTCCTTTATAAATATTTGCTGCAGATTTAAATCTGGGAAGTATGAGATTTACAGTGCATCCTTTTTTTACAAGCGCTTCCGACATCTCTTTCCATGTCGCAATATCAAGATTGATATCAAAATCTGTCTGCGTTATAAAATAAATTCTCATTTTTAAAGTTCTCAGAGCCCCCTGTAAGCATCCAATATACTTGCCTTTATAGATTCAACATAATGTTTTTTCTCGAAATATTCTGCTGCTTTTAATCCAATAACTTTGCATTTCTCTGGATCTCTAAGCAGATCTATTACCCGTTTTGCAAAAGAAATACTGTCATCTTCAATAAATAACTCCTTCCCATTTTCAACACTAAGACCCTGAACTCCCATAGAAGTTGTGACAATGGCCTTTTTCATACTCATTGCCTCAAGAATCTTTGTTTTTATTCCGGTACCTATCCTTAAAGGAGCAACATAAATTGCGGCTTTTGAAACATAAGGGGACACATCCTGAACTGAGCCTGTAACCGTAATTCCAGGTTCCTTCGTAAATTCCAAAATATCTTCTCCAGGCGAGCTGCCGACTATCGTAAATGTGACCTCAGGTATTTCAGAACGGATAAGTGGATATATATCTCTGCAAAAAAAGATTACTGCATCCCTGTTAAAAAGTGCCTGCATCCCTCCTACAAACACCATCGAATAGGGAACGATTTCGTACTCTTTACTGGTTTGACAGGCTTCCATCGCCACAGGAATAACTCTTGTCTGTTTTAGTATATTATCTCTTTCAATTATCTTCAGATCATCCCGGCTTATAAAAAAAACCCAGTCAAATAGCTTATATGCTCTGAGTTCATACCGCTTTGTCACAATATATTCAAAGAACCTGACCGCTTTCTTTATTATGTTCTTTTCATAAAGATAAAACTGCTTTACAGTTTCATAATAGGCATCGTTGGATAATATTATTGATATGCTGTTCTTGATGTATTTCCTGTATTTTGCAGCATAGAAATATTCTATCTGAACGATGTCATATTTATTGGATGAAAGGTGGTCTTTTATTTTTTTCTCAATTTCAGTTGAAGTGTTGTCAATTACGTCTCTGGGGATAAGACAAAACAAAAATAAGAATTCCCGTTTGATTTTCTTCCAAATACGCTGCCAAACAGTCTTTATAACCGGATATCTGGCCACTATAACCTCTTTACAGTATTGCTTCAGTACAGCAATATCCTTTATATTCTCATCAGACCGTACATGACAGATAAGAGATACTTCATGCTCCTCGGAAAGGGCTTTTATAAGATTGAAGCTTACATGATCAGTCCCGGAAAAAATGGGATATGGAAAACGCATTTTAATTATCAATATTTTCTTCATCAATCAAGAATATCGCTGAATAGTTTAAAGTAATGTTCTTTCATGACTGATTCCCAGCAGAACTTTTCATGAACGCGCTTAAATCCTTCATTCCCCATTTTCCTCCTGAGCTCTGCATCCTCTATAAATGTTACCAGCTTTTCTGCGAGTTTTTCAGCATTACCTGATTCTACAAGAAACCCTGTCTTTCCGTCTTCAACTATTCCTTTAAGGCCTCCGATATCGGAGGCAATCACTGGTTTGCTGCAAGCCATTGCTTCAACGGCAGCAATCCCGAATGGTTCCGGCCAAAGTGACGGGACAACACATATATCACTGTCCTGATAGAATCCCGGAAGATCCTCATAATTCATCCAGCTAAATATCTTTACATTATCACCGAGATCAGGCGGGTCAGAAAAACACCATGTCGCCCTTACCTCTATTTTATCACGCAAGCGGCCAAGTAGAGATACTGCTTTCATCAAGGTTCCCAGTCCTTTTGCAGGATCATCAGCCCGACCAGGAAGTATTATTCTTAATGGAGTCTTCTCATTATCATTCTTTCTATCGTTTAATGGAGTAAATTTTATGCAATCCACTCCGCCGGGAATGACTCTTACATCATCACACCAACCATTGAGAGATTCCTTAATAGTTTCATTATATACTATTATTGCCCGCGATATTCTGTAGCATTCCTTTAATTTATCAAGATAGGATGGAAGAAAAGCCGTTGAAGTCAGAAACTCATGAAGCCTGTTTCTATTCATTTTAAAAGCACAGCACACACATTCAAAATAATCATTTAGCAGCGTTTTCCCGCACTCTCTGCCGAAGGGAAAGTAATTCTGGTTGAAACACCAAATTGAAGCTGAATAAAACCTCTGTACTACCGGATAATCTTTTGCGGCAAATGTTATGTATGGTCTCATTACACCGGATTCACCGACAACTACACAATCTGGTTTTATCTCTTTAAGCTTTTCCCTGATTGCTGACGGCAATGTCACTCTGTTAAACGAAAAAACATTCGACGGTATCTTCACCACTTTGAACGGCATTTCACCCTCTATCTTTCCCCGTGGGAAAAAGCGGTGAAATTCAGGTACAATGAGCGTCACATCATATTTTTGACAAAGCCGGGACATTACCTCTTTCTCATCAATCCATGCTCCGCCAAGAGGTGGCCAGTGAAAAGTGAGACAGACAAAAGCTATTTTTTTCATAACCATGCTCCTGTTGGTACGTATCCTTTAAATACTAAGCGCCTCTCTTACCTTCTGGACCTCATTTGAACTAAACACCTTGGAAAAATAAGCAACAGCAACGTATACTACCAACCCGGCGATCCCGCTTATTATCTTTCCTGCTCCTGATGACATAATTATCACAGCCGACATCCCAAGCCCTGATACTGACGGCTTAAGAAGGAATTCAGCAATGCTTATATACCGGAATCTTAAAGTTACACAGTAAAAATACATTACAGCTAATAGTGCCTCTGCAGCAACAATCCCAGCGCATGCGCCTAAAAGGCCGTATTTTTCAGTAAGTACTATTTCACATACAAAGAGCAGAGCTGCATTAACTCCATTTGCAACCATAGCATCCTTCTGATGGTTTACAGAAACAAGTACATTCCCCAATGGATAGACAAGGAAGGAAAATGGGAGAATCCAGATTACTATCCTAAGGACATCAACTGAAGATGTATATTTATCACCGAGGATTATTCTGACTATATCATCCGCATAAAATGTTATAAATATTGACACGGGAATAGTTATAGCCATAGCAAGCTTACAGGATATTTTGTAGATTCTTACTAGCTTTTCTCTTGAAGAATCATGAAATACCGACATCATAGGCAATATTGCAGTAGAATAGGCAAATGTTATAAGTAATATCGGGTACGTAAGTTTGAATGCTGCGTTATAAAAACCCGCATCGCTTTCAGTCAAAGTCCTTGATATCACAAGAATTACAATATTCCATCTGAATGAAGTAAAAAATGATGATACAGCTACAGGATAACCCTCTTTAAGAAAATACTTCCATATACTTGTGTCGACAGTCATATCCCATTTTGTAAATTTCCTGAACGTAATCAGAATGGAAGCAGCGAGCTTAATCAACCCTGCGATAATGAATACTATTATAATCCCTCTGACCCTGTAAGAATTCATAATAGCTGCAATACCCAACAACAGAACTAATATTTTCTCGCCAGTATTCAGGATTGAATTGAATTCCATCCTTTCAAACGCCCTGAAAGACGTGGTATTTACGGTTGTTATTGATGTAATTATACAAAAGAAAAAGAAGAGGTTTATCAATTCTTTCATATTGGTGTCATAGCCAAGAATAGCTATAGTAACAGATATTAATAGAAAGGTAATCGCGGCCAGCAAAAGCTGAAAAAGTATTGCATTGCAGAGTATCTTCCCTGCGACATTTCTATCCCTTGCAATATCTCTTATGAGTATGCAATCCAGTCCAAAAAGCATGAAAGAAGTAAAAAAAAGAGGGAAAGTGGTAACGATGGAAAATGTTCCATATAGACCAGGGCCAAAAGCTCTTGCTATGAAAAATGTAAATACAGCACTGAGGAGCATATTGAAAACGTTTGACACTACTTCAACGCCAGTATTTTTTATTATCCTTGCTACCGGTTTCATGCAGTGAGTTTGTTACCCGTTATTTTAGAGTTTATGAGTTCTTCAATGCCATCAGCTGTTCTGGTTATGGAGTAATTCTTCAGTATCTTTTCTCTTGCACGTATTCCCATATTCTTCACCAGAGTTTTATCGTTTAACAGTTTTTCAATTCTACCAGCCATGTCATCTGCATCACCCGGCAAAGATAATACTCCGTCAACACCATCAGATATAATTGTGGTGATACCTCCAACAGCGGAAGCAACTACAGGAACTTCACATGCCATTGCCTCGAGTATAACTATACCAAATTCTTCGATAAGCGAAGGACAAACAAAGATATCGAGTCTGTTATAAAATTTTGTCAATTCGTCATCAGAAATTCTTCCCAGATACTCTACCTTTCCTAAGCCTGTATCGTTTATTAAGCTAATCTCCCTAAGCGCATCCTTATAATATTTTTCTTCACGCGGCGGCCCTGCTATTAAAAGTGTAAATTTTGTTTTAAGAATTCTACATGCTTTAAGGAGTACATGAAGCCCCTTCCTTTCCTCAATACCACCAATATAACCGATAACATTCAAGCCTTCTTTATCAGAATGAATATCATGCAACGGCATAAATCTTCCAGTCTCAATCCCGTATGGCAGCAACATAGTTTTGGGGCTGTCTAAATCGAGTCTGTTAAGCGCATTCTCTGTTTCACTGTTGGAAACAAGATAGTAATCTGCACAAATCTTTAATAGCTTTCTGGGAAGATAATTCTGGGTAAAGTATTTTTCTCTCTCAATCATGGTACAGCAGTAAAAAAGCTTCAATTTTTTTTCTCTCAGAAGACATAGAGGGAAAGACATTTCATTAACATCAAAGAATATTAAGGCACACGACTCATCAATTTCTTTTTTAATTTTCTTTGTTCTGAAATAAAATCTTGCATTAAGATGCTTAAGAAGATGTCTCCCTAAGAATTTAATCCTGCAAATTTCATAAGCGCTAATGGAAAGAAGGGTCACTCTTTCTTTTATTACAGTTTTTGTGATTTGATCCTTTTTTTCTGATATTTTATCATGATTTACAGTAAGTATTTTTACATCATGCCCCCTGCCAGAGAGCTCAGTAGAAAGAAGCTTTACCAAGGACTGTGTTCCTCCAGTAAATACTCCATTAACATCAAAATAGGTAAGTGCGAGAATTATTTCCATCGCTCTAAAGAGGAACTAAATTTTAAATCAAAATATATCAAGATTGAAAGACTAAAGAATGACATGAGCATATTGTTTTTTATATTACTTAATAATGCTCATTTTAGCATAACATTCTTTTAAAAGGCGAATTCCTTTTACAGAAGAGTCTGCAGATGTCATTGGAGAAACCTTGTTGTTTATGCAGTTTACAAAATATTTTATTTGGTCAAGATAAATATTATTTAGTCCTGTTTTTATCTGAAGATACCTTAGTTTCCTGCATCCCCTTAGATTTTCACTGCAAATCTTAAGAAAGCTCTTGTCGTCAATATGGAACTTTGCCCATCCTTTTGTTCCTTCCAAAGTACACAAATTATCCCATTCTTCTGTCCTTGAGGTTTTTATTGTGGCTTTCCCGCCATTTAAAAGGGAAAACTCTATTTCTGCATGATCTTCCATACCATGCCCAAGAATATCCTTTCCGACAGATGAAGTTACAGTTATTTGTCCCGGGGAAAACCATATAAGAAGATCAATAAGGTGAATCCCCTGGTCAATAAGAACTCCTCCTCCGGAAAGTTCTTTTTTGAATGAAAATCCTGAACGAGTAATCCACTGAGTATGGCTATGCCCCATCACAAGTTCCATTGATTTTATTTCTCCAAACATTCCTTTTTCATGAAATTCCTTAAGAAGCATCGCATTTGAAGCAAAACGTCTGCTATGTCCGACCATAAAAATAGCGTTTGATTCAGTTTCCTTTTTTAAGACATCTTCACACTCCTCAACATTTATCCCCATAGGCTTCTCACACAGAACATGGATACCCGCATCAAGAAATACCTTGCTTATATTTGCATGAAGTGCATTTGGAGTTGCTACAACCACCATATCAATTTTTCCTAACATTTCATTGTAGTCAGTAAATGAATATGGCGCTGAATAACGGCTTGCGAGCTCGTTAGCCCACTCTCTATTGACATCAGAAAAAGCTTCTAACTTTATTTCAGGAATATGGGTCATTGCGGGCACATGAAACATTTTCGATATCATCCCGCACCCTATAATTCCCGCTCTAAGTCTTTTCATCATGTCTTCCTTATTTTTTTCATAATTGATTTAGGTGCTATACGGGCTGTAGCGATAAAACCATAATAATAAAGATGAAAGAGCACTTTTTTGGAAAAATTAGTTATAATATTAGATGTCCTTATAACAAATATCTTCAACCTTATTCCATTGAAAAGCTTATCAGGAATAAATTTAAAATTGAAATCCAATTTATCTCCAACAACTTCTATATTGGAAGGATTATATCCGGTCTTTTTGTAAGCATATCTTAGATAAGGTACTTTCACCGGATCAAATCCTGCAACTCTGGCACACACTGTATCAACTGACAGAGAACTATTGCCTGCAATCATCGAATCACACTTTATAGGTTCACCATCAACCGGCCCATTACCTTCTAAAGCAATTCTGCCATCAACTATAGATAAATCAGGATTAATCAAACCATCAAGATAGTAAAGGACTTCATCGAGGTATGGGTGATAGCGTTCTTTTAAAACATCTGGAATGCATCCAAACTGGTTCTTGAAGCCGCATGTAACTTTCTGGTAATCATGAGTCTTAAGATTAGCAATGGATATGTAAAAAATATCTTCCAGAAAAATAAATGGGAGATTAATCTCATAAGGGATTTCTGAAAACGCAAGAGGGATACTCCTCATTTTTGTAAGATTTATAAGGTCAACCCCCTCTTCCCTCGCAAGATCACAGTATCCAAGTTTTTCAAAGACCTCTTCAGCTGTCCGGTCAAAACTGTCACTTTCTATTATTTTTATCTGAGATGATGGTGATTTTGATTTAATAAAACTTACAAGGGTCTTTACAAATGATATATCTGTTATTATTCCTGATTCAACTGTTGCAAGTGTACAGAGATTTGGTTTAATAACAATCTGCTTACTACCAGGAGTGAACCAGCCATTAGCAAATATTTCATCAAGAAACCTTTTTATTCCCTCATCGCCATAGAGAATTTTTCTACAAATAACTTTGTCCATTTAGATACCTTTTTAAAATAGTCCTTTATCTTCTGCTGTTACGTTTGAATTTTGCAATGACTGCATCAGTTCGCTTATCTCTGTTGCCGCCTTTCTCTCATAGCCCTTGACTAAAGCTATTTTCTTCCATTCCAAAACCGCACTTTTATAAAGACCGTAATCCTTATAGCAATTTGCAAGCGTTATTTTGTACTGAATTTCTTCGGGTTCCAGTTCCTCAGCCTTTTTGAAGGAAAGTACAACTGCACGCAAATCATTTTTAATCTTTTGTTCGCAAAGACCCTTAAAATAGTAGGCTTTCGCAGATTTATAATCAATGCTGATAATTTCCTCAGTTTCTTTAATACATTTTTCATACTCCCCCATTCTAAAATAGATATTCATTAAAACAAGGTGATAATTTACAATATTTATTTTGGGAGTATTTTTATCAGCTAATTTAACAGCTTTATTAATATTTTCAACTGCAAGGCTGACATTGCCAATCTTCTGGTATGCTAATCCAAGACCATATAGAGCATCGGGGTTTTCCGGATTAGCTTTTACCGATTCTTCCCATACACTTAAAGTTTTATCAATGTCTCCCATATCTGTATATACATTTACAAGAGCTGCATAGACAAACTGATCATGGGAATCAATATTAAGAACATCCTTATATACTTTTATTGCTTCATCGTACATCTTGTTCATACGCAGGAATGAACCCATACTCATGAGTGAAACCTTGTTTCTTGGTGTTATTACATATAGATCTTCCACTTTACCTGTAACTTCATACATAATCCTTAACCCTTCAGGGAGAAGTCCGTCAACTATATTGCATGCAATCCTCAATATAGATTTCCCATCATTTATAAGTCCCATCTTGAAAAAGTAATCTGCTATTGTAAAAAGTGTATAAGCATTTTTCCCATCAAGCTCTGCAGCTATTTTAAATGAACTTATCGCTTTCTGATAATTATTTTCTCTGAAATAAAGTTCTCCGAGTTTAATATGCGATTCTGCAGACACTGGATTTCCATTGATAGCCATCTCGTAAAAGTTTATTGCTTTATTTTTATCAGTAGTATTCCTGCCTATATCTACATTTTTTTCACTATTTTCTGAATTTGACATTTCCCTGGCATTAATCTTCTCAACATAAGTGTCTGCTATAATAAGTGCTAGTTGGTAATTTCTGAAAGATGCCATTCTCGTAGCACTTATATAACTTTCTATATCATAGTTACTTAAATCTTCAGTCAAGACATCTGATATCCTTTCCCTCAGATTATTAGATAGTATAAACTGGAAATAGAGCATGCAATAGCAGATAACAAAAACAACAAATACTGAGACAATAAAAAAATTTTCAATTTTACTTTCTTCAATCCCTATTTTCATTATTTTCTGTCCATCAAAAAAACCGAACTTCTGCTTAACAGTATGAAAATGGCAATAATAACAACCAAAAGGAAGCTATCTGCAGTTGTCTTAAGATTAAAGTCTGTAATGCAATGGATAGCAATTGAAAAAATAGCCATATAGTTTCCGATAAAAACCCATATCAGCTGTTTTTCTTTTGTAATAAATATTTTAAAAAATCCCTTGAACGTAAGATAAAAAAATCCGGCTATGACTATACCGAATCCTGCAATTCCTGTATCTGAAAGAATTTCAAGCCAGTCATTGTGTGCATGGTTAACCCATCCCTGATTATTTCTCGTAGTATATGACGGGTACATATGAACAAAAGTCCCCAATCCTGAACCAAATATTGGGAAATCTCGGAATATATTAAAAGTACTTACCCAGATAGAAGGACGCCCTTCTTCAAATTCTTCATTAGGGTTAATTTGAAAATACCTGTCAAAAACTGGAGTCATACCAATCCATGCACCTATAAGTACCGTTATAACCAGTATAATTCCCACTATAGCAACCGACCATTTTGATGAAAATTTAATTCTGGTAATAAATGTAAAACAGATAATGGAAATGATAAGACTAAGCATACCAGCACGGGACTTCGTAAATACAATCGCTGTACACATTGAAATTATAGATATGAAAAGTGCTACCTTACCTTCCCACTTATCATCTTCAAGGAAAAACCTTCGTACTTTATCAATAAAACTCAGTTTCTGTTTTCTTCCACTGGCAAATCCTCCAAAGTCACCTATATACATTAAATATCCGAGAGTACAGAATATGCACATCTGTAAATATGCAGAAAAATGGTCTGCGCTTGGAAATGTTCCTATTAGTCTTCCCTTTGCATGATCAAGTCTTGTAAATCTGAAAAGCATTTCATCACCACTTATATATTGTATAAGACCGTAAACTGCCTCGATTCCGCCAATTATGGAAATAGAGACTAATATTTTCTTCATTTTATGAAGTGAATTAAAATTATTAATAATTAATAGGTAAATCATTGCATATGTCAGAACCTTAATAAGTTCACCCTGAGTTTCCCATGGAACAATGGATATCTTTAAAAATCTTGGATTTGCAGATGTATCTGAAATAAGATGCCGCACTAACTCAACTGTATGAGGGGAAAAGAGTTTTACCAAAGAAACTGGAAGTGGGAGCATTTGAAAAATTATAAGAGCAATGAAAGAAATGACAAATAAATCAAATGATGTCCAAATATATTTTATTTTTTTTTCTGACATCATTTTGATTATCCAGAGTATGAAAATCAACAAAACAATTCCTTCCATAGTCGCTTCGGACCATAGTTCGACTGTGCTAAATGCTAGGGGTGTAAAAAAAATCAATAAAAGTATTCCCCACTCTATCAGTCTGTCGAGAAGGCTGGAGTTATCACTCTGATTCTGACTATTTCTTAACATAGCATGCGACAATATGCGCCCTAAATAAATGCATTAATTTAATCCGCTAAAAAACATTTGTAAAATAACTTTACCAGTCCCCATGGTACGAGTATATTGTGTGTTCTTTTAAATATGTGCTCTATCACACGTTCTCCTGATACTTGGAATTCCGGCCTTTTAACGTTCTAAAGATATGATATTCAATTGGATACAGGGCAAACTGGACACAAACAATCTATGCATCAAACCTGCTGGTGGTCTTCTTCTCGCTTATAGTAACTGTAGTAATATTCACTGTAATAATAGTCTGAATCCTGTTTTCCAACGTCATTAAGTATTACACCAAGTCTTTTTACATCTAACTCCGTAAACTTCTTTGCATTTTTTTCAGCTATATTCTTCGGTGTTACACCGCTTCTCACTACCAGACAGACTGCATCAGCATATTTTGAAATAATGGATGGATCAGTTACGGGAATGACTGGCGGAGCATCAATTATGATATAGTCATAATTGTCATTCAAAAGACCCATTACTTTTTTCATACGATCCATCATAAGCAGTTCTGCCGGATTCTTCGGAAGCGGACCGCTAGGAAGGACATAGAGGCTAGGAATTTTACTTTTAATTACTACAGAGAATGGGTCAATCTCCTCTGAAAGTATCGTGCTCAATCCATATTTATTTTCCATAGAAAAAACTTCATGTATACGGGATCTTCTCATGTCACCGTCAATAAGTAATACTTTTTTTTCACTTTGAGCCATAGTTATTGCTAGGTTTACAGAAGTAACTGTTTTCCCCTCGCTCGGTGTTGAACTTGTAATCATTATAAGTTTTGGAGGTGATTCATTGGAAAAAATAAGATTGGTCCTGATAGCTCTGTAGCATTCAGATATAGTTGATTTAGGATGTGTAAAAGATACTAGTTCTGCCGATACGTTCTGCCCTCTTCTTCTTATATACGCATTGATATTAGGAACAAAACCTAGTAATGGCACACTTATAAAATGTTCGACATCCTCTATTGTCCTAATAGTGTTATCAAGATATTCTAAAAAGAATGAAAGACCGACACCAAAGATTAAACCAACAATGCTTCCGAACATGATATTTCTGGGAACATTTGGGCTTACTGGCTCTTTTGGAACTGTGGCTTTATCAACCGGGCTTATATTATTGAACCGCATACTTCCTGTAACATTAATCTCTCCAGCCCTTTTTAAAAGATAATCGTAGAGGTTACGGTTTATGTCAACCTCACGGTCTAGAATGTTATATTGGATAGACCGCTCTAAAAGGCCAATAGCACTGCGATTGAGCTCATCGGACCTTTTATTAAGCATCGATTCTT
Organism: Candidatus Schekmanbacteria bacterium; assembly: GCA_016219965.1. Lineage (NCBI taxonomy): Bacteria > Candidatus Schekmaniibacteriota > Candidatus Schekmanbacteria bacterium. Next base: position 465,561 of record JACRJM010000015.1, on the reverse strand, counting down.
TAGCCCTTATCATCTCATATTCATTGTTAATGCGGTTTATGACCTTTTCAATTTCTGTCTTTATATTATCATCTATTGCGCTCAATTGGGCTTGTATTTTCTCTAGTTCAGGATGTTTGTCACCATAAAGAGTTTTTAATTCCGAAATCTTTTGTTTGAACGCATAGATCTGACTTCTCATTCCCTGAACTGCCGTACCTTGTAATACACTTGGCAGTGATGTTTCATCTATGTCTATCCCTTTATTTTTCAAGTCATATATTTGCTTCAAAGTAACTTCGAGCTCTATTTTTTTTAATTGGAGTTGTTTTAATTCCCCAGTTACTTGATTTAATTCCGAGATAACAGAACTCTGGCTCTCCTCTATCTTTGGAGAGATTATCTGTTTTTCTTCGCGGTATTTCTGAAGATCGAATTCTGCCTTTTTCATTTTCAATATGACAGATGTTATTTGATCATCAAGCCAGCTTGACGCAGCTTTGTATGCGTTAACTTTATCCTCAAGGCTTTTCTCTATAAAAACATCACTTACTAAGTTAGCAAGGTTGGTTGCTTCTTTTGGATCTGGTCCCATAATTATAATATCAACCAGATTCGTTCCTTTAACAGGTTCAACAATTATTTTGTTCCTTATGGATTCTGCTCTTGCTATCTGTTCATCTTCAGATAAATTATCATTCGGATATAACCTGTTAACAACTTCAAGAGCTACCATACGACTTCTAATGATTTCATACTCAGTTTCAAAATATTCATTATACCCTGATGTCTTATCTATATCTGTAAATGAAACTATGCTGTTTACAGCAAATTCAATCATAATCCTAGATCTTGCCTGATATATTTTCTGTTGTTTAAAAGTAGCGATTGTCACCATTACAATAATAAAGAGAGCAACAAGTACTATTGTCCTTATCCTTTTCTTTAGTATATAAAAGTAATCTCGCAGATGCGGAGTGATGTCGATTTTTTTAGCATTTTCCATAGGTCGTCTCTATCGGACTTATTTTTTTATTCAGAATAAAAAATACTTTTAGGGACAATTATCATGTCTCCGTCATGAATTTTCAGCTCTTCAATCTGATTCCTGAACTTTTCAGATGTAGCAGATATCCCTCTTTCAAGACCCTTCTTAAGCTTTTCCACATTAATCACCAGAACATTTCTGCCGCTATCCCTAGAAAGCTTTACTCTCGTTTCATCAGCTGCTTTTGTAAAATCTCCAGCAACAACTATTGCCTGGTAAATATTATAGTCTTCCTCTATTTTATAATAACCGGGTTTAGAAACTTCTCCAGCAATAAAATATTTCGCTTCCGGCACATCGATAACATCATTTTCCATAAGAAGAATATTTTTTTGTATCTCACCGTCAACTACCGGAATTTCAATTTCTCTCATCTTTTCATTTGATAACTCTTTTTCAACTCTTTTTATTATTATTCTGTTTCCAGCAGTCTTTTTAAGACCTCCCATCTGTGCGATGAATTCAAAGAGTGTTGTCGGTTTCTTTAGATTATAAGTCCCATTTTTTTCTGCCTCTCCAATAACATAAATCTTTTTGCTCTTATAATCCTTTACATTAACAAATACCTGCGGCTCATAAACATATCCTTCCGCAAGCATTGAAGTAAGCATTGCACTAATCTCTGTGGCAGTTTTCCCTAGGACTTTCACTTTTTTCAAAAATGGAAAATTAATTGATCCATCATCATTAACTCTTGCTTCCATTGAAAGGTCATTATTCTGCCAAACTTTTATTTCTAAAACATCTTCAGGTCCAACAGTATACCAGTCAGTTTCAGAGTTGACGATTTTTTCTACAGGCAGTTCAACATCAGAAAGCTGTGATGTATTGTCATTACCCACTTCGCGAATCTCCTGCTCTTTGGGGTATCGGTTTACTATAATATGAGTAGGCCAAATAAAACTGCATCCCTGAATCAAAAGTGAGACGGTAATCAAAAAAAGAATCTTTCTGCCAAAATACACTTTATTGCGTACCAATGTATTAATTGAAATCATTAGCGGGCTTCCTCCACAACAGAGTAAGGAAACATTTATTCATATCAGGAAACATTGTCAAGCCTCTTTACTCTTAAGTCCATTGTTTTTTATATGTTTTCGATTCTAGCACTTTTATATATTGGCTTAATAGCTTAATCTTACATTAAAAGTTACTACATTGCGATTATAATTCCCAAAGCTGCTGTTACTGTTTTCATTACTGCTTTTGCGGTTTAGACTGCGGTTTTGATGAAGGTAGTCAACTCCCAATGTTAGATGTTTGTTGAAATTAAAATCTATACGTTCATCAATGCTCCATCGCTTATCATTTTTTATTGAAGTAAATCCCCCACTATATTCATTAATCCCATACTGGAACTCCAAGTCAGAATTTATCCTTTCAAAGAATTTCTGTTCTAGTTCTATAGTAAAGTTTTTAAAAACTGTATCAGTATCAGCTTCAAGGCTTGAGACGCTTTCACTTCTTCCGCCTATAATGCTTAGCTTAGTATTTGTCGTGAGCTGGGAATTAAGTGATAAGTATATTGAAAGATTTTCATTGCTTCTGTTTTTTGAAGTAAAATTATCAGTATTTGTCACTGACCTACCAACATTAAAAAAAATATCAAGTTTTTCGCCTGCATTTACAAAGAGCGTTGTATTCCATACAAACCGGTCATCCTGAGACTTATTTCTCCCACGACCATCAGCTGACGCGTGCTTTGATTGGCCGGTTCCAATTGACCCAGAAATTCTGAATATGTTCCCTATAGATTGATCAATTCCATAATCTGACTGATGTGCCTGAGAGTTATTATTCGTCTGACTAAAATTTTTTATTTTATCATTCTTATAGATAAGACGCTGATAGCTATATCTGTAAAAAACTCTTGTGTCGCTTAAAACCTTATAATAGGTCCTAAAACTAACATTATCATATTTCCTGTTATTAAGAGAAAAAGGAAAAAAAGCATCCCCGCTATCAACATACCTGTAATTGTCATTCCTGTAATCAATATTGAAACCTAACAATGTCCCTAAAGGTAATGTGAAATTCCCGTGAAAATGGTTTTCAGATCTATCAGTCCTATTAAATCTTTCTTCTGTTAAAAAAGGGCTTAACTTAGTGCTGACAAAATTATCGTCAAATTCAATTTTGACATCCATTGGCAGTTTGAAATTCAGATGAGAATCATAAAACGTTTCATAGAATTTCGATTTCTTGTCTGTCGATTCAGAAAAATAACGGTAAGGACTATTTGCATTAAATTCAAAATCTGTAATTCCTTCGATATACTTCACGTTGAGAGATGGCAATACAGAAACAGTATATGCTCCTGACTTTTTTTCGGAAAATGTGTAATTGTCATCATAACCATAGTTCACTGATACGGCTGGCGACAGTTTTATCCCTGCAATATTAATCTCTGCATGGGCTTTCTCTAAAAGCAACCACGATAAAGACTCCGTGAACATAAAGAAAAATATAAAGAGCAGGACTCTTTTTTTCATATTGGTTTCGTCATACAATATTATTCAAAATCATCGCATATATTATGTTTATTTTTCCGGAGAAGAACCGGATAATTTTAGCAATGACATCCAGCGCTCATCTACCATCTGCTGGATGAAGGCAGTGTCATGTTCTGAAAGATTTGAAAATCTCTTCTGGATGCTGAAATAATCACTGACCGGAATTTCCTTCTCAGGTTTGGTAACAATGAATCTTTCCCCATCAAAAACCTCGTATAATGGATATATTTTCGACCATGTTGCATATCGGGCGATTTTTATTGAGTCATCTGTTGCGGACTTCCAACCAGGAGGACATGGTGAAAAAATATGGAAAAAACGAAGACCTGTCATAGTAGAAGCCTTCTTGAATTTTTTATAAAGATCTTCAGGATATGCGACACTTCCTGTCGCTGCATAAGGAATCCGGTGTGCAGCCATTATTTGTATTATATCTTTTTTGGGTCTGTCTTTGTAATGACTTCCCGGGGTTGTAGTAGTCCATGCTCCGAATGGAGTTGATGAGCTTCTCTGAATTCCTGTGTTCATATAAGCTTCGTTGTCATAACAGACATAGATTATATTGTCGTTCCGTTCTGCTGCTCCTGAAAGTGCCTGAAGGCCTATATCAAATGTTCCTCCGTCACCTGCAAGGGCAACAACATGGATGTCGTTTCTCCCCTGTGTCTTAAGAGCAGAGCGTATCCCTGATGCCGTTGAAGCTGCGGTTTCAAAAGCAGTATGCACAACAGATACCTTAAGAGTCGAATATGGATAAGGACCCTGTATAACAGACCAGCAGCATGCAGGTATAACAATTATTGTTTTCTTCCCGAGAGCTTTCATCATGTATCTTGTTACTATCGGCGCACCGCACCCCTGGCACGCATAATGCCCGGGATGAAATAATTCGGTTTCAGGGATATTCAGTCTTTCAGTCCTATCCATATCTCCTTTTCCCCTCTATGCTTTCCATTAAACATTATCTCAACAGCTTCTCCAAGTACTTCTTCCGTGACATCTCTTCCTCCCAATCCCACAATGAAAGGATATACTTCAGGCATACCGGCAACCTGTGAAATACTGAATTTAAGGGTCTGTGCGAATACGCCTCCATTGCCGGGTGAATAATTTCTGTCAATTACTCCTACTTTGCTTTTTCCTTTAAGGGCACGAAGTATATCATCGTGCGGGAAGGGATTAAAAAGGCGCAGTTTTACAAGCCCGATCTTTATCCCTTTTTTTCTGAACTCATCAATAAGTATTCTTGCAGTACTTGTAACTGTGCTTGAAGTAATGAGTGTAATTTCAGCATCATCATTTCTATATTCTTCAATGGTACTGTATTCACGGTTAAAATGTTTTTTAAATTCTGCCAGACACTGCTTCAATATTGACGGCACCGAATCCATTGATTTTTTGATATTGTGCCTGAACTCCATATAATGACTTGGATAAACAATACTGTTTATGGAGTGAGGTTTCTCTACATCTATCTTGTAGAAAGGTTCATACGGTTTTAAAAAACTATCAACTATATTCTGCTCAGGTACATCAACCGGCTCGCTCGTATGTGAAAGGTAAAACCCATCATAAACAACCATAAATGGGAGGCTCACCTTCTCTGCCACCCAGTAAGCCTGTAGAATCGTATCAATGACCTCCTGATTGTTTTCACAATAAACCTGAATCCATCCCGTATCTCTTTGAGAAACTGAATCGGTTTGATCTGTCCATATAGTCCATGGAGGACTTACCCCCCTGTTTACATTTGTCATTACAACAGGCGTGCGTGAACCTGCTGCCCAGTGAAGCATCTCATGCATCAACAGAAGACCCTGTGATGAAGTAGCTGTAAAAGCACGTGCTCCCGCCAGCGATGCACCGATACAGCATGCCATCGAAGAATGTTCCGATTCTACTTTCAGAAACTCGGCGTCAATCTCGCCGTCTGCACACATTTCAGATAAAAGTTCAACGATCTGTGATTGCGGTGTTATTGGATAAGCTGCTATGACATTAACCCTTGCAAGCTTCACACCCAGTGAAACCGCATGGTTCCCCATAAGTACTTTTTTCAAGATTTGAACTCCTCTATCATGTCTATAACATTACGGGGGCATTCGGCTGTACAAATCCCGCATCCCTTGCAATGGTCATAATCTATTTCATAGTTGATTCCATCCTTTACTTTTCTTAAAACTGATATGTCAGGACAGTATTTGTAACAGTTATCGCATTCCGTGCATCTTCCGCAATTAAAGCATCTCATTGCTTCAGCCACAGCATCAGCCCTGCTAACAGGGAAATGCACCTCTGAAAACTCATTCTTCCTTTTATCAACCGTAAGCTTCAGTCTGCCAGGAGGTTCTCCCTGTTGGAAATAATCTATATTTATGTTCTGGTACTCAACTACTGTATTAAGTTTTTTAATGTGAGAATTAACATTGTTAATGCGGCTGCAGAGTGAAATGCCTCCATCACCAATTTTTATTTTTTCAGATTCAATAAAAAAGTTTTTACCATCCAACATACTCTCTATGGCAAGAGCCGACTCTTTTCCGCCTGCTATGGCATCTACAACTGTCCGCGCTCCGCCTGTATAATCACCTGCCGCAAAAACCCTCTCCATATTGGTAATTATCCCACCCCTTTTGATATCAGGATTAAATCCTGAAGTATCCTTAGAGGTACTAATGAGTGAATAGTCGATGTCTTCTCCTATGGCAATAATAGCTGCGTCGAAATTCTCCTCAAACTCAGAATTTTCAAGAACAACAGGTTTTCTCCTTCCGCTGCTGTCAGGAGAACCAAGCTTCATCTTTATAAACCTTATGGATTTAAGCTTTCCTTCTGAACCGCTTATAAATTTTACAGGCGCGACAAGAAACTTTAACTGAATCCCCTCTTCCAGCGCATCCGATATCTCTTCAGGGAATGCCCCCATCTCCATCCTTGTTCGCCTGTACATAACAGATACATTGCTGCCAAGCCTTGCTGCACTGCGGGCAACATCTACAGCTGTATTACCTCCCCCTATGACAGCAACTCTTTTGCCTGGAGGTGACACCCTTCCGGCACTGACATCTCGCAGGAACTTGCTTCCGTCAATTACGTTAGCTGAGTCCTCTCCGGGAATCCTCATTTTCCTTGATATTGCAGCACCAGTTGCCAGGAGAATAGCGTCAAAACTATTAAGAAGGGCATTAATCTTTATATCTTTCCCAAGCACTTTCCCGCAGTTTATTTCCACGCCGGTATCTGCGATCTTTCCAATCTCCCACTTAAGAACATCCTTTGGAAGCCTGTAGGAAGGAATCCCATATGTTAATATTCCACCCGGATCCTTAAAAGCTTCGTAAAGGGTAACTCTGAACCCTCTTTTTGCAAGATGGTATGCTCCTGTAAGGCCTGCTGGTCCCGCACCGATGACTGCAACTTTATCCTTCCTTGAAGGAGCACCCTTCCGGCTCTTCGATATTTTATTCCTGTATGCAGTGTCTGCAACAAACCTCTCGATAGCATTGATGGAAAGCGGTTCATCAAAATACCCGCGGTTGCATCCCCCTTCGCACGGATGGTAGCAAACCCTTCCGCAAACCGCCGGGAAAGGGTTTTCTTCACGGATCAACTGCCATGCATCAGTATATTTCTTTGCAGCAACAAGAGTCATTACTCCTTCGATGTCTTCACCGGCAGGACAACTTTCCCTGCATGGCGGCGTTTTCTCCGAATAAACGGGACGCACGTTTCTCCAAGCTCCCGTTATGTTGGTATTTACCGGAGAATTGCAGATCGCAAGGATAGGAATATTATTTTGCCGTTTTCTTTTCACTATTGTTCTCACTCATAAGCATATTACATTTTCTGTAAGCTTCCCGCGCAGCAAGAAGGTTATCTTTGGTATTTATCTTTACCTCTTCCCTCAATGCTCTCTCAAGGGAAGTGAATTTTGTCTTTCTGTTTATTCTGAGATATGCGCCAAGTATAGCAGTGTTCACAATGGGTGATGATATATTGCCGAGACAGTATTTTAGCGCGATATCTGTGGCATTTACTGTAAAAACCCTGTACCCGTTGAAGCTATCAATCTCAGAGGGATTCTTACGCGTGTTGATCAGTATATCTCCATTCTCCTTTAATCCGTCAGCGACATTCTCAAACCTGATAAGCGTTTCATCCAGAACTATAACCGAGTCAGGGTGATAAACATTTGTGCGTAAACGGATTGGCTGCTTGTCCACCCTTAAAAAAGCTGCAACCGGCGCACCCCTGCGCTCAAGTCCAAATACCGGAAAAGACTGCACATAGTAACCATCATAAAAAAAAGCGAGGGCCAGTATCTTTGAAGCAACAACAGCCCCCTGTCCGCCACGTCCATGAAATCTTATTTCAAACATTTTTTCTCACTATTTTGCCCCTCTGTAACCGCATCGCAGATTTTTTTCTACTAAAAAGTCTTCGCATCTACATACTCGCCATACACATCCCTGAGGCTGTCGCATATCTCTCCGACAGTTGCATAACATTTAACAGCTTCAAGAACCGGCAACATGAGATCTTTATTTTGTAAAGCAGCTTCATGTATTTTATCAAGCGATTTTATTACATTACCATTATCTCTCGTCTTTTTCAATTCATGAAGCTTCTTAACCTGTTCTCCTTCCACTTCTTCCGCAATTTTAAGGACATCTATTCCTTTATAATGGGCATCATGAGTCTTGAACCTGTTAACTCCGACTATTGTTCTTTTTGCACTATCAACATCCTGCTGGAACCTATAAGAGCTTTCGACTATCTCTGACTGGGGAAATCCTGCTTCAATTGCGGCAACCATTCCTCCAAGATCATCAATTTTCTCTATATAAGCAACAGCTTCATCCTCCATATTTGAAGTGAGAGATTCAAGGAAGTAGGAACCTCCCAGAGGATCGGCAATTTCAGTAATCCCGCTTTCATAAGCGAGAACCTGCTGAGTCCTTAATGCTATCATGACAGATTCATCAGTTGGAAGCGAAAGAGTCTCGTCACGTGAATTGGTATGGAGAGACTGCGTTCCTCCGAGAATTCCTGCCAGTGCCTGCAAAGTGACCCTGACAATATTATTATTTGGCTGCTGCGCTGTAAGAGAGCATCCGGCTGTCTGAGTATGGAATCTCATCTTCCATGAATCAGGATTTTTTGCCTTGAACCTTTCTTTCATTATCCTGGCCCAGATTCGTCTTGCAGCCCTGTATTTGGCCGCTTCTTCAAATATATCATTGTGTGAATTGAAAAAAAATGAAAGACGGGGCGCAAAATTATCAATATCTATTCCTGCCCTTATTCCTGCATTCACATATTCAATTCCGTCGGCAATGGTAAAAGCAAGCTCCTGAAGCGCAGTTGAGCCTGCTTCCCTGATATGATAACCGCTGATACTAATTGTATTGAACTTCGGCACTGTCGCTGTCCCAAATTTGAAGATATCAGTAATTATCTTGATAGAAGGTAGCGGAGGGTAAATATAAGTCTTCTGGGCAATATATTCCTTCAAAATGTCATTCTGTATTGTACCGCGGATCTGGTTTAAAGGTACTCCCTGTTTTTCTCCCAGGGCGCAGTACATTGCAAAGAGTACAATGGCAGGGCCGTTTATTGTCATGGACGTAGTGACCTTATCAAGAGGAATTTTATCAAATAGAGACTCCATGTCAGCAAGGCTGTCTATAGCAACACCACAAATACCAACCTCGCCGCGCGCCAGAGTATGGTCTGAATCCCTTCCTAAGAGGGTCGGCAGATGAAAGGCAACAGAAAGACCTGTCTGACCATGCTCAAGGAGATAGCGGAAACGGAAGTTCGTATCCTTTGCAGATCCAAATCCTGCAAACTGGCGCATTGTCCAAAGCCTACCCCTGTACATGGTATGGTGGACACCGCGTGTAAATACATATTCCCCCGGGAAGCCAAGAGATTCACAATAATCAAGTCCCCTGACGTCTTCAGGAGAATACAATCTCTTTACTTTTATCCCGGAGAGACTGGAAATATTATCTTTTGAATCAGAATCCGAGGATTTCATTTATTATTATAACATACAGCCTTCCTGGTACAGGCTGCCCCTCTATTATGGTAAAAATATTGCAAATCCTTTTTGGAGGATAACAGGTTTCCTCTTCGCATAAACCTGTTTCAGCACAGGGAGTTTTAGCGTTAAACCTTATGCTGTTCATAGGAGCGGCTGTAAGGTATATGCGCTCAAATCCGTCTTGAAGATTTTTTACAATTTTATTCACCCCTGTCACAAGTATTACCTTGGACGGACCAAATATAATTGAAGCGACCCTGTTCCCCATGCCATCTGCATTAATCAATTCTCCTTTTAATGTAATGGCATTGGTGCTTGCGATGAATACATCAGAAGTAAGACCTTCATATCTCATACGATTTACCTCTTCCGGAGTTACTCCGTCTTTGTACCTGTCAAGGAGGTTGATTTCCATAGTACGCAGTTCATCTATTATTCCGCTGTCACTAAGAGTTGTTGAACCTCCAAGGCCGACCTTTGCCCCTTTAGGAATCATTTTTCTGATTATCTTTCTTGCCTCTGCGCTTGTCTTTACAAAAATACCTTCAATGTTTCTTTTTGAAAGTTCATCGCAGACCCTTAGAGCCATCTTCTCCATTACTACATCTTTTGGTTTAACCATTCCTATTGTCCTTCAGTATGTTATATCAAAGTCCTTGTATGCACCGCTATACTCCCCCCATTCAACATCCACTTCCATGACAGAGCCAAATCTTGGTCCTTTTCTTATCACATCTATAAAATCCTCAAGCTCAAGTTTTCCGCCTTCTGCATATGCATAGACCGACCCATCTGGTTCATTCCTTACAAAACCGCTGAGGCCAAGTTTTTTTGCTTCACGCACCGTAAAATATCTGAACCCGACCCCCTGGACTATTCCCCTGACTCTTATATTGACAGACTCTTTTTTCATTAAAAAAACCTTTCTTTAAAAAATTATAAGATAATAACGAAAGCAGGGTCAAGGATTGATATTTGAAAGACGTTTATTAAAATAATCACGTAGTTCCGACCGAGAGACCGGCAGATGTCTGACAAGGTGCAATTCTTTGGACAAACACCACAAAAACACGTTTAGCCGCTGGTATTTCAAACTTCGGCATATAAAATTTTATTTTATGATAATCTTCTTTGATGCCTTTATATTATTGTTCTCATTAGATTCAATTATAGTATTACCGCTGTCACACACTACTTTTATGTAATAGGTGCCTGAAACAGCATCAACATCCCATACGTATACAACAAATCGCTTTTGATTCTTCTTTAATCTCCTTACATGTTCGGTCCACAGCGGGATATCAGCATCTGTTTTGGTGCTATCATTATTTGTTGAGAGATAGAATTTTGCAGAAGAACCATGTGTTTTTCTCTTTCCAACATTTTCAATCATGGCAGCTATGGCAAGCTCATTATTACTTATCTTATTTGGAAATGTAACTGAATTTACTTTGAGGTCGGGAAGATTTCCAACACTAAAAGCTCTGCTCATTCCCTCTTTGCCATTCGGCGTTGTAACACTCACATTTTTCTCGCCTGCAGTTGCTGAAGAGTTTATTTTTATATTTGCAATTATCTGTGTATTGCTTACTACTGTGAATGTAATTACTGTTATCCCTGAGCCAAAACTTACAGCCCCGGCTCCATCAAAGTGTTCTCCGCTTATCGTAACTTTTAACTTCTTCCCCTGCATTCCAGATTTTGGACTGCAGGAAATAACTGAAGGAACAAATAACCCAGACTGTACAGACCGCACAGGCCAAACATAGTTATAGCCACCCTTATTTCCGTCCCACACAACACCGCCTCTCAAATCAACGCGCCACGCAAAGTATGTATAACTGGCCCACGTAGAAGAAGACCAATAACTACTGGCTTGCACATTGTTGAAACCCTGCGTATTAAGCCATGTCGTTGAATCTGGCTCATCAGCATTTGCAATACTTTTAAGCTCGTTGGCATTCGGCAGTCGCCAATCATTAAATCCAAGATAATTGCTGCTGTTAAGAGATGCTATATAGTCAAGCGCTTCCTGCCACTTTTTATACCCGTTTGGAAGATTCCCATCCTTTGTCCACATCAGCCCTGTGAGATTGTCAGTTACAGTTTCATCGACATTATCAGTAAACCGTGGATTTGGCCATGCAACACCTGCCTGAATATCACCATCCTGCCCTGTACCCGTGCAGGCAATCTCTGCGCCAAATGTTTCGTAGCACTTTGATTGCCCTGTTTGCGGAAGAGAAATAACCGAAGAACCAAACAATCCAGACTGTCCAGACCGCACAGGCCAAACATAGTAATCGTAAGTCTTACCATTGACGTACACGCCTAAGTCCATATCAACGCACCACGCATAACTAGTATAGCTGGTATAAGTCGAAGAGGACCAATAGTTACTCGCCTGTACATTGTTGAAGCCCAGCGTATTAAGCCATATCGATGAATCTGGCTCATCAGCATTAAGAAGACTTTTAAGTTCATTAACGTTTGGCAGTCGCCAATCATTAAACCCAAGATAATTGCTATTGTTAAGAGATGCTATGTAATCAAGCGCCTCCTGCCATGTTTTATACCCATTTGGGAGATTCCCATCTTTTGTCCACATCAGCCCTGTGAGATTGTCAGTTACAGTTTCATCATCATTATCAGTAAACCGTGGATTGGGCCATGCAACTCCTGCCTGAATATTCCCATCGTCTCCTGTTGCATAACTGATGGTCTGCCCTGTCCGCGGAAGTTCTATTTTTCCTGCAGCTTGCAAGATAAATGGCACTAACAAGAACACTACGGCAGCAAAGAAAAACAAGTCAGATTTTAATTTACACATTAAAAACTCCAATTTTTTATGAAACAATGATTGTAATATTGACATCAAATATAAACTATTTTCAATTATTAAATAATAATTTTTATTCCTTCGCACTATCAAAGCAAATAACACTGCCAATCTCAAATTAGTTTTTTTTCAAAAGAGCAAGTATTAATTATATATTGTTCAGCACTCTTCAGTGCAATGACATAAAGCTAAAGGACATTCTTTTTTCTTGTAAGAAATGAAATGTGCATGTTATATGCTTGATATTATGAAAATAGAAAAACTTATAAAAACAAGAAAAGCACGTGTCGCGGTCATAGGATTAGGTTATGTAGGTCTTCCCTTAGCGATGGAGATAGCGCGGGCAGGATTCCATGTCTCAGGCATAGACATTGATGAGAAAAAAGTAGCGGGAATAAAAAAAGGGATTTCCCCTGTACTCGATGTTCCGGACAAAGAGCTTAGGACAGCAATGGAAAAAGGGCTGTTCGAGGCGACTACTGATTTTTCAGTTCTTGCCAAAGCAGACGCAGTAAGCATCTGTGTCCCCACACCTCTCAGGAAAACCAGAGACCCTGATATTTCCTATATTGTTGCCGCAGTTGAAAAGATAAAGAATTTCATAAGGCAGCAACAGCTTATAGTCCTTGAAAGCACGACTTACCCGGGAACAACAAGGGAGCTTATCATGCCCACCCTTGAGCTTGGAGGGTTAAAAGCAGGGAGGGATTTCTATCTCGCTTTCTCCCCTGAAAGGATAGACCCGGGCAACAAGCGTTTCATGACAAAAAATACGCCTAAAGTCGTAGGAGGAATTTCTGATGCCTGCACTAAAATCGCAGCCCTTTTCTATTCACAATTTATAGAAAATGTTGTTCCTGTGAAAACCGCAGATGCTGCTGAAATGGTAAAGCTTCTTGAAAACACTTTCAGGAGTGTAAACATCGGACTCGTGAATGAAATGGCAATAATATGCAACAAGCTTAATATAGATGTATGGGAAGTAATAGATGCCGCTGCCACAAAGCCATTTGGTTTTATGCCATTCTACCCCGGACCTGGTCTTGGCGGACACTGCATCCCCATAGACCCGCATTATCTCTCATGGAAACTCAAAGAGTTAAATTACAATGCGCGGTTTATAGAACTTGCAGGAGAAGTCAACACGCATATGCCGGAGTTTGTTCTGGATAAAATTGTTGATGTCCTCAACAAAAAGAAAAAAAGCCTTAAAGGTGCAAAAGTCTTTGTTCTTGGTATCTCATACAAGAAAGATATAGATGACATGAGGGAATCGCCGGCACTCGACATAATAGGCCTGCTGATGGGGAAAGAAGCAATTGTGAGCTACACCGATCCATTTGTGCCTGCAATTAAGCTGAAAGATATAAAGCTTAATTCATCTAAGCTTACTCCTGATACTCTTAAAAAAGTGGATTGTGTTGTACTTGTAACAGACCATTCATCTTTCGACTATGAAATGATAGCAGCGCATTCCAAGGTTATAATTGACACGCGCAATGCTCTGAAAAAAATAAATTCTCACCGGGGAAAGATAATAAAACTTTAGCGATTCTCACTCTTTACCGTTTAACGAGAATGGATATTTAAAATACAGAAAGAGGGTTGATATGTCCGTTTTCCTGATTACAGGCGGTGCAGGGTTTATTGGTTCAAATCTTTGTGATGAATTGTTAAAGAGAGGCAAAAAAGTCCGGGTAATAGATAATCTTTCAACCGGGAAGATGGAAAACCTCAGCAGGGTTATCAAGGAGATCGAATTCATACAGGGCGATCTCAGAAATATCGATGACTTAAGGAAAGCCGTCAAAGGAGTTGATACTGTATTCCATATCGGAGCAATCCCTTCAGTTACAAGATCTGTGAAAGACCCTATTACAAGCAATGAAGCCAATGTTGACGGAACACTTAATCTTCTAGTAGCTTCAAAGGAGGCGGGTGTGAGAAGGCTTGTTTACTCAGGTTCATCATCAGCCTATGGAGACAAGATTGAGCTTTTGAAATCAGAAGAATTGTCACCTGAACCGCTCTCCCCGTATGCTGTGTCAAAGCTTACTGGCGAATATTACTGTAGTGTTTTTTCAAAACTCTATGGAATAGAAACTGTAGTGCTAAGGTATTTTAACGTCTTCGGCCCCAGACAGGATCCATCATCACCTTATTCCGGTGTCATATCAATTTTTATCCGACAGATGATTTCAGGAGAAAAGCCAACAGTTTACGGCGATGGAGAACAGTCAAGGGATTTCACATTCGTAAAAAATGTTGTGAATGCGAATATTGCAGCATCTGAAAGGCAGGGAATATCGGGAAGCCTGATAAACGTAGCCTGCGGAAAGCGTATCACACTCAATGAACTTATAGATGAACTCAATATTATTCTTGGAACAAACTTGCAGCCGCTTTACTTTGAACCAAGAGCCGGTGATATAAAGCATTCACTGGCTGATATCACGAGAGCAAATAAGTTTCTTGATTATTCACCTGAAGTCTCTTTTTCAGATGGCTTAAATAAAACTGTTGAATGGTACAGAAGGGAGTATTGCAAATGATAAATCCACAGATCTTCAGACAATACGACATACGCGGACTCGTAGGAGAGGATTTAACTCCGGAGATAGTTGAAACTATAGGCAGGGCATTCGGAACATATATCAGAGAGCGCGGCGGGAAAAAAATATCCATAGGCTACGATATTCGTCTCAGCTCTGAAAGTTTCAATGATGCGGCAATTCGTGGTGCACGCGCAGCAGGAATAGATTGCATAGATGTAGGAATGGTTCCTACACCTGTCCTTTATTTCTCGCTTTTTAATCTTGATGTTGACGGCGGCATAATGATAACCGGAAGTCATAATCCCCCAGAGTTTAACGGACTCAAACTCTGTTATAATAAAACAACGCTTCATGGAGAGGAAATACAGGATGTAAGAAGAATAATCGACTCCGGCAAATTCGCATCTGGAAGCGGAAGCTTAGAAAGTTGTTCCGTTACAGAAGAATATATTGAAACAGTTGCAAAAGGTATAAAGCTCGAAAAACCGCTCAATATCGCAATTGATTCCGGGAATGGCGCAGCATCAATCATTGCTCCCGTGCTTTTAAGAAAAATAGGATGCACTGTGACAGAGCTTTTTTGCACACCGGACGGCAGATTCCCTAACCATCACCCTGACCCGACGATAAAGAAGAACCTCACAACGCTTGTTTCTGAAGTATGCAACAATAAACTCGACATGGGTATCGGATATGACGGAGATGCAGACAGGATAGGCGTCATAGACAACAAGGGAAACATAATATGGGGGGACCAGCTTCTCATACTATTTTCAAGGGAAATTCTTAAAAAAGGTAACGCTCCAATCGTATTCGAAGTTAAATGTTCCCAGGCGCTTTACGACGACATTGTAAAACATGGCGGTACACCGGTGATGTGGATGGCAGGTCATTCCCTTATAAAAAGCAAGATGAAGGAACTTAATGCCCCCCTTGGCGGAGAAATGAGCGGACATATGTTCTTCGCAGACAGATATTTTGGTTATGATGATGCCATTTATGCATCGTGCAGGATGGCCGAGCTTCTGTCTAAAACCAGCGCAAGTTGCTCTGAACTTCTGTCTGATATACCAGTGCTCTACAATACACCGGAAATCCGTGTAGATTGCACTGATGAAGAGAAATTTGAAATAGTAAAAAAGCTCACGGAGTATTTCAGAGGAATATATAAAGTCATCGATGTGGATGGAGTGAGATTCATGACAAGTGACGGATGGGGACTCATCAGGGCATCCAATACTCAGCCTGTACTTGTCTTGCGCTTTGAAGCCCCGTCACCTGAACAGCTTGAGAAAGTAAAGAATATAGCATTCTCAAAGCTCAAAGAATTTCCATCAGTATCAATTCCTGCCTGATCTTCCGCCGGGCATACTTTTCATAATAGCGCTAAGAAGTGGTTTCAGAAGACGAAGCCTTAGCAGACTTGATGCAATCTCACGGTATGATTTATCTCCGGAAATACAGTTGTAGAGTACATCATAAAAATAATGATTGTCACGGGAATGTCTTACAAATAAATCCATGGCATTAAAGTCAGTACCAAGCCCTGAAAGGTACCTTATCATTGCCCCATAGTAGAAGTCAGAAGTCAAATCCCTGCACAGGTCTGCATAATAGCTGAACGACTCCTCGGAAAATCCGTACTTAAAAAGAACCTCTGCAGCTCTCACCCCGGTAATCAAAGCCATATCAATTCCGTGGGATTTAAAGGGTTTTACCCATCCTGTTGCATCACCCACTATGACATAACGGTTCCCGAAGGAGCCTGTAGAATGTGATATCGGGAATCTCCCGGCATAATACTTAAGATTGCTGATATCTACGGGAGGAAGTATTTTTCGCAAAACATGGTGGTTTAGGAAAGCATCCATATCAAGTGAAGTTATGTTCCTTCCTGCAATATTTACTATTATCTGGTCATCCTTGGGTGCCATTGCCGCAAATTCTATCCTTGGAAGGGTGGAAAGAAGGAAAGCAAATATCCCATTTTCAAATTTTTCTTCTATAAATTTAGTGTCAGCTTGAATCTTGGTTATGAAAGTCTTCATGAATTTTTTTGGTCTTCTGTAAGCCTTCCCCTTGCCCGTAGCTTTTTCAAAACATTCCATCATGGAATCGTCAAGTCCGAATGCCCCGACAACCACATCCGCCTTTACGAAACAGCTTTCGCTGTAAACCCTTACTTCATCTGTAAACGAGGTCTGCGGAAATTCAATGCCGTTAACCCTGCTCCTGATCACTTCCGCACCAAGAGACTTTGCATAATCAAGGAGGAAGCTGTCCATCTCCGACCTTCTTACTGTATAAAAAGGCTTGTTGTCCTCACGTCTTATAAGATCCACTTTTTCTGATTCAGTACAAAGCGTGTAACGTTCAATCCTGTTCCTGAAAAGCGGCGCCGATGCCCTCTGCCCCACAAGTGAGAAAAAAACACGGATGGCATCAGGTGAGAGAATCCCCATGCACTGGTTATAATCTACAGAATAATCCTTCCCCTCGAATATTGTCACTTTTATATCTTTCCCGGACTCTTTAGCTAATTTCAAAAGCCTTATGGCACAGCTTGAACCTGCCGGGCCGCCGCCTATTATCACAACACGTGTACCTTCCTCACATGTGTACGTCGGGACAGCAACAATTTTCCTGGAAATCTTTTTCCTCAGATTTCTGGCTTTATCTGTCACATTCCTGTTTTGAAAGAGGTTTAAAAAGAAAGCCCTGCCTGCCTGCTTTATGAAGCTAATAACAAGCCTCGGCTTCAGGCTCTTTCTGAGGATCCAGAGATATGGAGCTTCTCCGCTGAAGAAATGCCACATGCTTTTGCTGAGATACCGCTTTGAAGGAGCACTTTGCTGCTCAGCATCCGCAATGGCAATTTGTGCAGCAATGAAAAATCTGTTTTTTGCCATATAGTTGTTCACGGCAAACATCATTTTCCCGCATAGATTATCTATGCCGAATAGTTTGCGGCATCTTTTAAAATAATGCAGCTTGAGGTTCTCCTTATCAATCCCGTGATTAACAACAGTATCCGCAGCGAAATAAGCGGTAAAGAAAGAAGACTCTATTCCATTTTTGAGATACCTTGAATCGCAGGCATCACCTATTATTGCCATTCTGTCGGAGAATGGGTTCTTCGCAGCCGTAACAGGAAGCTTCGGATGGCAGTGGCAGACTATTTCTCTGCCTGCCGGGATGTAGTTCTTAAGCTCTCCGTATGATAAAGCTTCTTTCAGATCCTTGATCTTCACATGCTCGCCGATTGCAGTAATTGTAAGAATATTCTTCTTGGGAGTAATAGCTATGAGCTTTATCGTTTTCTCACCAAAATTGAAGACGTGAATCATGTTCCCAATTCGCTCATTCACAAACTCTTCATCGACAAGAATCTCTGCCTGACAGGCGTGCCATGTCTTAGGAGGAACATAACCAAAACTCATTTCCCTTGAAAGCCTTGTATTTACTCCAAATGCACCTGCAACAAAATCATATTCCTCCCCATCAGGATTTTCATCAGTTAAAATGCGCGGCTTTTCTTTTCCTGAAGAAATGATCTCACGAACATGTTCTTTCTTCCACTGTGCACCTTCGGCAACTACCTTATCAAGAAGGAACCTGTCAAAACTCATGTGTTCATCACTGTCTGATACTGGTCCCATACCCCTGAAAACAGTATAAATAGGAGAATGAGGAGCCTTATAAAGAGTTATGAATTTGTTCTTTAGATGGAATGCGTAACCCGCTATCTCCTGCCGTATTGATTTTCCTTCAATAGAAATTCCTTCTGCCTTGAGTTTCTTAATCAGATTAAACCCCAATACTCCCGCACACATATTGCAGTCTTTTGGAAGATGAGTAAGAAATGACTTGGCATCGAAGATGGTAACGGTCGCGGAAATCCCCTGGTTCCTGATAAACTTCAGCGCAAAATGGGAAAAGAAACTGCCGGCCGGTCCGCCGCCGATGACAGCAATTCTCGAGCCGTTTGTCAGTTTAAGAGTTCCTTCCATATTCTTTCGCCTTTAATAAGACCATTGCATTTCTCTGTTTTTTTTACCTTCAAAGTAGATTATAATATTTTTAAAAAAAATATGCGCGAAATCTTTTCAATGTGGAAATATACAAAGATGGTGGTGCTCTGCTCCATTACAGCAGGCATATTCGCCGCTATTGTTATTCCCATGAAAAGCATACCAATAATACCCGGTTCAACGGAAATAAGACCTGCCTCAGTAATACCAGTGGTGTTCGGTATTCTCTTCGGTCCTGCAGGTGCATGGGGTTCAGCCATCGGGAACGTGATAGGCGACTTCTTCGGGACTCTCGGAATAGGAACATTATTTGGGTTCTTTGGTAATTTTTTTTATAGTCTTACAGCTTACAAACTCTTCGATGCAAGGAAAATCAATTCTATCTATAATAAGAGCAAGAAGAAGATATTATTCATATTGACTTTTTTCTATATCGGAGTCGTTTCAAGCGCTGCATGTGCATCCATAATAGCAGGAGGTCTTGACTCCCTCGGACTTGTGCCGTTTGCATTATTGGGCTCTATAATATTTATCAACAACATCGTAGTTTCCGTAATCTTAGGTCCTGTTGTTTTTATAGTCCTCTATCCCCGCATTGAAAAGTGGGATTTGCTCTGGACAGAGATTATGAGCGATACAGACTTTAAAGCGCCTACAGCTCCTTTTGCAGGAAAAATCCTGATTATAGCCGGAAGCCTTTGTGCCATTGGGGCAGGTCTTATTCTTTCCTCAGGTATTTCAGCTTCTATCCCATTTCTATCCTCAAACCAATGGATGGCCAAATTTGGAACCACGGGGGCAGTTGCTGCCTCTCTGCTGGTTTTACTTATTGGCTGTCTTATATCATAGAGCCATGACCTCTGAAAAAAATGCTCTGCTTGATATAAAGAATTTATCATTCTCATACAGACGCACTCACAAACACGCGCTAAATTCAATAACACTGAATATTGAGAAAGGTGAATTTATCGCAATACTCGGCAGAAGCGGAGCCGGCAAATCCACTTTTATTTTAACGCTAAACGGTCTGATACCTCATTTTATAAAAGGAGACTTTGAAGGCTCAGTTTTAATCGATGGAACTTCAACCTCCGGCAGGTCAGTGGCAGAGATATCCGGTGAGGTAGGTATTATTTTCCAGGATTTTGAATCACAGCTTTTTTCAACAAGCGTTGAGCTTGAAATAGCATTCGGACTTGAAAATACCGGCGTTGAATATGAAGAGATCAAGACAAGAATAGACAAATACCTAAACCTTGCTGGACTTTCCGGTTTCAATTTAAAAGAACCTGCTCTTCTTTCAGGGGGACAGAAACAAAGGCTTGCAATCGCCGCAGTGCTTGCAATGGAGCCTCTTCTTGTTTGTCTTGACGAGCCGACCACTGACCTTGACCCTGAAGGGAAAAGCAGTGTCTTTAAACTCCTTGACACCATCAGGAAAGACAGGACCCGAGCTATCATTGCCGTTGAACACGAGACTGACGAGCTAATGGAAGCTGACCGCTGCATAGTCATAGACAGCGGGAAAATTGTCATTGACGGCCCGCCGGAAGAGATTTTCCGGGACATATCAAAGATTGAGACTTTGGGAATCATGCCCCCTCAGCTTGCAGTATTGGCTCAAACATTGGGAGCAGGGAAACCTTTTAAAAATGCTGATGACGCATACGTCTATTTTACTTCAAATGGCTTCCATCTTGACAGTTTAAAAGTCCAGCAAATCATTAATGAAGATAAACGATTTGAAAGTTCAAATGGAGAGCAGATTCTCAATATGGAAGGAGTCACATTTTTCTACGAGAATGAAAAAAGCCCTGTCCTTGACAATATAGACCTTTCTATAAAGAGAGGAGAGATTATTGCCATAGCAGGGAAAAATGGCAGCGGCAAGACAACTCTGGTTAAACAGATCAATGGTCTTCTTAAAGGCACTTCAGGCAAAATAACCATAGACGGAAAAAACATAAATACTTACACCCATCTGGATCTTGTACAGAAAGCCGGATTTGTTTTCCAGAACCCTGACTATCAGATTTTCTCAGAGACAGTTGAAGATGAGGTCGCTTTTACACCCAAGCTTCTCTCCCTTTCTGAAGATGAGATAAGAAAAAGGGTCAGCGATTCACTTCAAGCAGTAGGGCTTGAAGAAAACCGCAATGATGATCCCTTTGTACTGACAAAAGGGCAAAGGCAGAGGATTGCAGTTGCATCGGTTTTAGCGGCGAAGAGCGATATCATAATACTCGATGAACCTACAACAGGGCTTGACTACATTGAGCTTACGGGAATGATGAATCTCCTCCTTAAGCTTAACAGCGAAGGACACACAATAATCATGGTAACTCACTCAATGCATGTGATCACAAAATATGCAAGACGACTCATAATAATGCAGGACGGAAAAATCGCCTTTGACGGCAGGACCAGAGATGGGATGAAAAACGAAAAGCTTCTGAAAGAATGCCATATTAAACTTCCTGAAGTTGTGAAATTATCTTCCATGCTTGGACATACTTTGCTTAACATTGAAGAATTTAAATCTGCAATCATAAAAAGATGAATTACTTTCTATACACAGACAGAGACTGCATAGTCACAAGGCTTGACCCGAGGACAAAGCTTTTCATACTTCTCGTATTCTTTGTTCTGTCCCTTCTTTTTGAGAACCCTGCTTTTAATGCTGCCATTATTCTGATTACCTTATCTCATGCAGCGCTTGGCAAATGTCTTGACAGATTATCAGTAGTCTGGAAGCTGATGATAATCATAACTTTGTTTTCCATAACTATCTGGACTTTTTCCATAAAAGGCATAACCCCGCTTTTCGGATTCACAAGTGTCGAGTCAGTGCTTTACGGGTTATCAGCAGCGCTGCAAATAAATTCCATTATAATCGCAGGAGTTATTTTTCTTTCAACTACCCGCAACGAAGACATAGGTCTAGGGCTTATAGAGCTTGGGGTTCCATACCGGCTTGGTTTTGCCTTTACAACAGCGCTTCGTCTAGTCCCGACATTTGTAGGCACCACAGTAACTGTTATTCAGGCACAGCGTTCAAGGGGTTTTGACCCTTTTTCAGGAAGTATAATTGAGAGAATAAAAAAGTTTGTCCCCCTTCTGGGACCAGTATTTCTTTCAACTCTGAGAAATGCTGATACCCTTTCAAGGGCGCTTGAATCCCGCGGATTTGCAAGGACAGAAAAGAGAACACAATACCGCAGCCTTAAGGCAGGAACGGGAGACCTTATTGCAAACATTATAGCCGCCCTCCTTTTAGCCTCAGCCCTCTATCTGAAGTTTGAAGGATACGGAAAGCTTGAAGGGATAATAAAATAAAACAAAAGAAAAACCCCTCTCTCTTTTCAGGGAGAAGGGCTTAAAGCTCCTCCATTCTATAAGTTTACTCTATAATTTTACCCATGGAATGGAGAGGCTTTTTTGGTCCAGTAGCTTTCAGGAAATTTCTTATGCAGCTCCTCCCAGGTCTTGTTGAGATAGGAGGTGTCGTGGCTTCCTTTATACTGGCAAATGCCGAGATAATAGGTTGCCTGCGGTGCAAATCCTGAATTGCTGTAGTCGTGAACTACTTTATTCAGGCATGATACAGCTTTGTCGTATTCCTGTTTTCTGAAATAGGATAGCCCTTCAGCCAGGATAACCTGCGGGATAAATTCCTCTGAAGGGAGGAAACCTTCCCATCTGTCCAGTTCATTTCCACTAGAATCAGAAATCAGAAATGTCGGGGTCCATTCCACGCAGTACTTACAGGCAAGATCTTCTTCCTCTGTAATAGTAAACTGCATTGGAATATATCTCTCATCCATCATCCTTATTACACTCTCATCCTTAAAAGTCTCTTTTATGGTCTTGTTGCATCCATTGCATTCCGGGTGATGGAAAAAAAGGAAAAGGAATTTCCCGCTTTGTTTAGCCTCCTCCTTTGCTCTTTTAAAATCTGTCCGCCAGTTAATTTTTGTTTCCATAAGTAAACCCTCCCCTATAAAAAGGGTTTTTTTTAATTTTTTTATTCACAATTCTCTCCTTACTTCAGTTACTAAATTAAATAGTAAATAAATCAGATTGCGGCAAGGGTGAAAGCAATGATTATGGAGACAGACATACTTCTTTGACATAGTTCCTGTAATTTGATTATAATCCGCAAAAAAAATGAAGGAGAAATCTTTTAATATGAAAAAAGTAATGTTGGTCATTCTGATGTTTCTGCTTCTTGTCCCGACACTTCCTGCCTTTGCTGCAGACGACAATATGCCGGATAGTGATGAACAGGGGCCAGATGTTCAAAAACCGGGAGGGTTTACACCCTGCCTTTATTCTTTTATCTACGGCCCGAGAGCCGCCTATGAGTTCAATGAAGGAAGAAAAATAAGGACGAGCGAGAAGTTCTGCCTTATCTTCCCCTTTGCACCGATAGTAAAGATGATTGATGCTTACGATGCTTATAAAGGCAAAACAATGTCAGAAGTTGTAGTCGAAGAAGACCTTGATAAAGACGCAGAGAAATAGCATCGCGGGAACACTCTATTAAGCTTTTCAGAACAATGGATTCTCATTCTGTGTAGGAGTAGGAAAACCAAGGTGCTTATAGGCAAGTCTTGTGGCAACACGTCCTCTTGGTGTTCTTTCAAGAAAACCCTTCTGTATCAAAAAAGGCTCGTAAACATCTTCAATCGTGTCTTTCTCTTCGCTTATCACGGCTGATATCGTTCCCACACCTACGGGGCCGCCGTTGAATTTTTCAATTATTGTAACAAGGAGCTTCCTGTCAAGGCTGTCAAGTCCATGCTCATCAATCTCAAGCATCTTAAGGGATTTTTCAGCGATTTCGCCATTAATAAATCCCTCACCCATGATTTGTGCATAATCTCTTATCCTGCGCAGCAGCCTGTTGCCTGTCCGCGGCGTACCTCTTGAGCGTGATGCAATCAATACAGCCCCTTCATCTGTAACAGAGATGTTCATTATCCTTGCCGACCTTTTTATTATTTCTGAAAGCTCTTTATCGCTGTAATAGTCAAGCCTGTGTTTTATGCCGAATCTACCTCTTAACGGAGCAGTTAAAAGCCCTGCTCTAGTAGTGGCTCCTATAAGTGTAAACCGCGGAAGCTTGAGTTTCATTGACCTTGCTGCCGGACCCTGGCCTATGACTATATCGACTTCAAAATCTTCCATTGCCGGATAAAGAACCTCCTCAACTGTCCTGTTGAGTCTGTGTATCTCATCAATGAAAAGCACATCTTTCTCTTTAAGATTTGTAAGTATTGCAACAAGATCCCCCTGCCTTTCAATGACCGGCCCTGAAGTAGCTCTTATATTTACTCCCATTTCGCGGCCTATTATGTATGCAAGTGTTGTTTTGCCAAGCCCAGGCGGTCCCCAGAAGATACAGTGGTCAAGCGCCTCTCCGCGCATTTTTGCAGCTTCAATGAATATTTTCAGGTTTTCTTTTACACTGTCCTGCCCAATGTATTCATCAAAGGCAGAAGGCCTCAGGGTAAGTTCGAGTTCTTTTTCCTCAGGCTGGAGTTCTTTGTCTTTAACTATATTTTCCATAATTTAAAATCAGTCAGTCTCTGTGTTTTATAAGATACTTCAGTGATTCCTTTAGAATCTCCTCAACGGAGTTTTCTTCTCTCACATGTTTCTTTGCTTTTAAGACAGCGCCTTCTGCAACTGCACCCGGGTAGCCAAGGTTAACCAGTGCGGATATCACATCAGCAATCACTCCTCCTTTTCCGGTACCGGAAATTGGTGCTCCTTCATCCCCCTTTTCCAGTGCTTCTGTAATCTCCTTGCCTCGAAGCTCATAGACAAGCCTTTCTGCGGTTTTTTTACCGATACCCGGAATACTGGTAAGAAAAATCACGTCTTCATGCTTTATCGCATTTGCAATCCTGCCGGGTTCTGCGCCGGACATTATATTTATTGCAAGTTTAGGCCCTATCTTTGAAACGCTTATAAGAGATTGGAACAGATGTTTTTCAGACAGCGATAAAAAACCGAAGAGGTCAAGCGTATCCTCTCTGACATGGGTATATATCTCAAGCCCTACCTCAGTGCCTTCGACCGGAAGCTTGTAAAAAGTGGAAAGCGGGATGTGAATGCTATACCCAATGCCATGGACATCAACGAGTATTTCCTGCGGTTTCCTTCTTTCGAGTATCCCTTTTATCCTGCCTATCACTTATATTCAGACCTCGCATAATTTCGAAAGCAGACTTCGGCTGTGAATATGGCATATTGCGACGGCAAGTGCATCACTTATATCTACAGTGAACTTCTCGTTATGCATCCCGAGCAAAAGTTTAACCATGTGCTGCACTTGGTCCTTGGTACCTAGCCCATAACCCAGAACAGCCTTTTTCACCTGTGTCGGGGTATATTCAGCAATAGGGATAGAATTCCTTTCTGTTGCAAGCAGGGCAACACCGCGAGCATGTCCAAGCTTTAAAGCTGCTTTTGCATCCTTCGCAAAGAAAAGATCCTCTATCGCAACTTCATCAGGGCGATAGGCAGTAAGAACTTCCTGTATCCCGTCATAAATCCTGTTCAGACGCAGAGAAAGCTTAGCATCCGGAGATGTCCTTATTTTCCCTGCATAGACACAACGGAGAGTCGAGTCAACCTCTTCTATGACGCCGAGGCCTGTTACTATTGTTCCGGGATCTATGCCGAGTACTCTCATGATCTCCCATGTTATTGCATGTTCTGCAATATCTCATCCGGAATATCGAAATTTGAATAGACCTTCTGCACATCTTCATGGTCTTCAAGCGAATCCATTAGTCTAAGCACTTTTTCAGCTTTATCCGCTTCAACGCGCACAGTGGTCTTTGGAACCATGTTAACCTCGGCATTCTGAATCGGTATTTTTGCTTTCTCAATGGTGGCTTTAACTTCCTCAAAATTCTCTACAGGAGTGACTATCTCATATACGTCCTCTTCGACAGTCATGTCATCAGCACCGGCTTCTATTGCTTTTTCCATGAGCACATCTTCAGGTACGACCTTCTTATCAATATGTATCAAGCCCTTTTTCTCAAACATCCAGTTAACGCACCCTGCTTCCCCCATATTCCCGCCGTGCTTCGAAAATATGCTTCTTATCTCAGCAACTGTGCGGTTTTTGTTGTCAGAAAGACATTCAACAAGAACTGCAATACCTCCCGGTCCGTAACCTTCATATTCCGCCTGCTCATAATGAACTCCCGGAAGTTCTCCTGTTCCTCTTTGAATCGCACGCTGGATATTCTCACCCGGCATATTGGCACCTCTTGCCGCTAAAACTGCAGAACGAAGCCGTGGATTAGCTTCAACATCGCCGCCGCCAAGCCTTGCAGCAACCGATATTTCCTTCTGAATCTTCGTAAAAAGCTTTCCTCTCTTGGCGTCTTCCTTACCCTTCTTGTGCTTAATGGTAGACCATTTAGAGTGGCCTGACATTTTTATTCTCCTCCTCTCTGCTTCCTAATAATGCTTTAAGATTACTTGTTATTTCTCCAACTTTGCTCCTGGCAGTTATCTTCTCTCCCCTGTCATCGGTCACATAAAAAACAAGCACAGCCCTGTTCCCTTCCGTTACCGTCGTTGCCCTGCTTATATCAAGGCTCATGGCAGCGATAGCGTTTGTTACTTCATACAGGAGGCCAAGCTTGTCATTAGCCTGGATTTCAATAATAGTATAGGACTCTGAATCTGTATTGTTTATACTTATCTCTGTATTGATTTTTACTATATCAAATTTCCCCTCAAACATGAATCTTTTTTTTCTGCTCATTACCGTTTCCATG
The DNA here is from genome assembly GCA_016219965.1 of Candidatus Schekmanbacteria bacterium. NCBI lineage: Bacteria > Candidatus Schekmaniibacteriota > Candidatus Schekmanbacteria bacterium. Next base: position 438,739 of record JACRJM010000015.1, on the reverse strand, counting down.
CTCACTCTTGATGAAAGTACCCCTTCAAGTTCCTTTTCCACATCAAGCCATATCTCAGGATCAGAAACAAGGTTTCCGTCATAGAGCCTGCACTGAAGTGTATCAACTGCAAACCCGTCATTAGTCGTGTATATCTGAGCACCTAATATAAATATCCCCTTTGCTGTGAGCACCCCGCATATTTTCGAAAAAGACCCCATCTTTCCCTCAAAACAGACAAGGAAATCTGTCACCCCTGCCCTCTTGTTCTGTATTACATCCCATGTTACAAATTTTTTCTCCTGACGGATTGTTTTAAGCAGACGATGATGAGTAAATATCCTGCTTGCGAGAGTTGAGATAATATATTGCTGCGGGAGTTTGTCGAAAAAATTGCTGACATCTTCAACGGTCAGGATATTGTCTGATTTTTCGATTACCTTTCTGATGACTGTTTCAATCTTACGCACGATTTCACCTTTTTCATCAATCTTTTCATGAAGCCTCATAGACAAATAATTGTATGCCTTGAAATAAAGTTTTCTCACAAGCTCACTTCTCCAATCGCTCCATGCGTGGGGGGAAACTGCATTCACATCACAATAGGTAAGCAGAAAAAGCATCCTGAGTCCTTCAATCGTCCCGGCACTGATTACAAAATTGTAAAGCACCCGATTTTCAGAAAAGTCTCTTTTCTCAGCCGTATGCATCATGCTTAGATGATTAGATACAAGCATGATGACCTTGTCAGCTTCTTCACGGGGGATTCCCATCCGTTTCAATATTTTCTTTGACATTGCGGTCCCCCGCTCCACATGTCCTTTTCCCCCTGATTTCCCTATGTCATGAAGTAAAATTGAAAGACGCATGATGTCACGTCTTTCCAGTTCTGCTGCAATTCCTATCAGGAGATCATCATGCCTTGTGCTTTTGGATATTAGCTCGTCCAATTTTTCGAGGGCTAGCAATACGTGCTCATCTACCGTGTAATGATGATAGATGTCAAACTGTACCAGACTCTCCAAATCTTTAAATTCAGGGATAACCGCACCTATCAACCCTATCTCGTTCATAAGTCTTATAAGACCGGAAATGTTCTTTTTTGATCCCAGTATTTCCATGAAAAGCTGGACAGATTCCCTTATATCCTTCTTTTTTATTTTCATACTTCTTATGCGCTCTGCAATATAGAACATAAGTTTTTCGCTTATTATTATGTCGTGATCATGGACAAATTTGAAAATCCTGAAAAGTTCAGGGAGGGATGAGATATCAGGCATTTTACCCGCACGCGGCAGATATAGCGTGTTCCCAATCACTATGAGACCGTTTTCCATCCGTCGTTGTCTTAAAACGATCTCCATATTTTCGTGAGGCATCCTGCTGCTGACCATCCTCCTTATGAAAAGTGTGCAGACCTGGGCAATTGACTTCGCACAGGAATAGTAATCCTTTAAAAAATGCTCTACTGCGGGTTTATTTCCTGAATCGCTGTAACCGAGATTATGGGCAACCTGAGCTTGGAACTGGAGACTCAGGACATCGTTTTTCCTTCCCGACACATAATGAAGGTCGTTCCTGACTTTCCAGATAAAACTGAAGGCATTGAGGAGTCTCCCTCTTTCATCATCTGAAAGGAATGAAATCCTGTTTATTTCAGTGATTCTTTCAATCTGGTCAGTAGCTTTTGCAATCCAGTATATTGTATGGACATCCCGCAGTCCTCCTGCGCCGTCTTTTACATTCGGTTCCAGCACCTGGATTATCCTGCCGACTTCATCATATCTTTCATTACGCTCGAGAATTTTTTCCCTTAAAAACGCATCAATCCGTTTGTGGATCACTCTCTTGCGGAAATCAGAAAGAAAATTTTCGAAACTTCTGCGGTTGCCAAGAAGATAGCGTGACTCAAGAATAGATGTTAAACATGTAAAATCAGTTTTTGACAGCTCTTCACAGTCCTTTATGGTACGCACGCTGTATCCCAGATCAACCTTGATGTCCCAAAGCAGGTGCAGTATCTTCTCATTCAGGACTGCCACATCTCCGTCCACTCCGTCGAATGAAAGCAACATGATATCCATATCAGAGTGAGGACTCAAAGTTTCTCTACCGTATCCTCCGACAGCTACAATAGAAATAAGGTCATCCAGATTCCCCAGGTTGTAAATCCTGCATACATCCCTGTATATATTTACCAGCATGTTGTCCCAAAGGGATGTCAACAATCCGCTTATTATTTCGCTTGAAGCCCCATCACGGTGCATCCCGCGCACTTTCTCCTCCCCTGCCTTAAGCACAGACTTGTAATGGGATAGAATTTGTTGAGTTTCCATTATGTGCTTTTCCTTTTAACGCGAACTTGATTCCTTAACTGTCTCTGCTTTTTTCTGCTGAGGGAAGTCTCCGATATATTTGCTTATCCCTTCAAGGATACCCTTTGCAAGGGCTTCGCGGTACTCCGGCTTTGCAAGTTTTATCCCTTCAGACGGATTTGTTATGAAAGATGTTTCAACAAGTATGCTTGGCATTCTCGCTCCTATAAGGACATAAAATGGAGCCTTTTTAACACCAAGGTCCTTCACATCGCTATATTTAACTGCAAGACTTTTAGGAAGAGCCTTCTGGATACTGGATGCCAGAGAAGTGGACTCCTTAATTTTTGTGCTCACAAGAAGCTGGCTTAATATCTTCTGCAGGTCACTTATGTTTTTCATGGATGCACTGTTCTCTCTTGCTGCTGTTTCCATAGCTGCCGGATCAGATGTAAGATTAAGATAGTATGTCTCTATACCGGAAGCATTGAGATTCCTGCTTGCATTCGCATGGATTGAGATGAAGAGGTCGGCATTGTTCGCATTAGCCATTGCTGTTCTTTCTTCAAGAGGTATAAAGACATCATCTGCCCTTGTCATTAAAACTTTCATTCCATACTGCTCTGTTAAATACTTTTTCAGCCGTAAGGCGATATCAAGGACAACATCCTTTTCACGCAGACCATTAACTCCTATTGCACCCGGGTCCTTGCCTCCATGACCTGCATCTATTGCGACAGTGTGCACACCAAGACCAAGCTGTCTAGAGAGACTCAAAGTTTTAGGCTCGGAAGGGGGAGGAGTTACAGGCTGGTTATCAGCAGTTATCGGAGGCGCATTGTCATCCGGCTTTGCCATGATTTGTCCGAACAGGTCGATTACCACCCTGTATGGCTCTTTGAGCACGAAGCTTGTGTAGTTGTCGAAGTTTTCAACATCCATAACTATGCGGACAGTAGTTGGTTTATAATACGAAGCCCGGACAGTTTTTATAACTCCATCCGATACATTGACGCTTTTCTTATTAAGGTCAGAAGTGAGATATGAATCAAATACATCAATAAATATCCTTTTGGGATTGTTTATCCTGTGGATCTCATACCGGGCTTCCTTGTCCATATCAATTGCAACCCTGCTATATCCGCTCCCTGAAAAGTTTCTTATCATAGTAACTTTGGCAAGCTTGGAAATATCAACTTTCTTTTCTCCAAAGAAACTACACCCCGTCGTCCATATTATAAGAGGAAGGATACTTGCAACAGATAAGGTAATAAGCTTTTTTTTCTCAAACCGGATATTCATAATGTTGTGTATTATTCTTTACAAAGCAGCTTGTGTCAAGAAAAGGTAGGATTTGAAAAGAAAATCCCCTGCACTGATAAAAGTACAGGGGATTTTAAGGTTACGATTTTTGTCTATTAGGCTTTTTTCCTTCTTATGTAGAAAAGCCCTGCAAGACCACCGCCAATGAGAAGCAATGTTGAAGGTTCCGGCACCGGAGTTAAATATAGCGCAAGTTCACCAGTCTGAGTCCACGCACCGCCTGGTTCATCTCTGTACCTGAACATTCCTGTCCAGTAAGTCTGGTAAACAGACATCTGTCCAGCTAAACCTGTTATATCAGCAATATTAGTTTCGTTGTATGGATTGGCATCCGTGCTATATGGTAAAGCAACATTGTCCCATGCCCACCATGCATTTCCAAATGTTCCTATTACACCTTCATCTCCACTCCCTGCAATTCCATCCGGGTCATAATTCATCCAGCTTAAAGGCTGTGACCATCCAACTTCCGGACCATCGACAACTGCACCTCCTGCATATGCAACCCCATCCCAGTCAGCCACATCTTTAACCTGGAATCTTCCATCAAGCCCAGCAACAGTTTCACCGGGAAGCCAGTAAATCCATTGGAGCCTTTGACCCAAATCACCTGTGCTGTAAACTATACCATCTGTCGGCGCCCATGTATTGGTGCCGGCATAAGTGCCATTGCTCATATTTGTGAAAGTCCCACCTGCAACAGCAGCAAAAGTATCAGTCTTCCAAGGAAGCCAATCCGGTGAACCATATGCATTTGGAGCTGAATCAGCATAAAGTTCAATGACTATTGCGTTAGCAGAAACTCCGGTGAACAAAAATGCGACAAGCGCTAATAATAGAAATATTCTTTTCATCCCACCCCCCCAAAAAAAGCTTTATCCTTCTATGTGCATTTTTTATTTGCAATAATTGTTCCAAAACGTATTAGAAACCATAACATTTTGAAATCTCTATCTTTATTTATTCAGGAGTTATTTGGTCAACAAAAACAGGAATGTTCAGATATCCGACAGTTTTTTTTAGATTTGCTAACTTACTGTTTTTAAATGCAAATAAATGTTCAGTTTCCCGACAGTTTTCATTTTTATCAATTGATTCAAAACACATATTTATGATTGGTAATTCAATCTTTAGCCGGTTTCTGAAATCCTCGATACCTGCTTCCACTTAGAGATGGCATAGGTAAATGCAATCAGGTCAGCTATACCTACAATAGAAAATGGGCTTGAGAAGCCGACATAATCAAAGAGGAATCCTCCTAATTGGAAAAAGAACAGAGTCCCTAAAGAACCTATAGCAGTTGAAATACCAAATATAGATCCGAGAATCTTTTTGGGAGCAAGATCTGCGAGCAGAGATGTAAACCCGACAGAAACTCCTGCTGAACCAAGCCCTGTCAGCACTCCGTACAGTTTTACTTCCGAAGAGAACGGGTTTGATGTCATGCCTATAAGGAAAAAGCCTATCCCATTTAAAAGTAATCCTGTCGCTATGACCTGCATCCTGCCTAACCTGTCAACGAGCATTCCCCAAAAGAAGGTTGAAACTAAAGCCACCAGACTTGATAATCCAATTACCATCCCTCCAAAAGCTGTGGCTTCGGCAGGGGTTAGATTAAAATTTCCCGCTACCTTTACAGCCCAGATGGTCAGGAAAGCTCCCAATATGATGTTAGCTGAAGAGGTTACAAAGCTTGTAAAAAAGCAGACCTTAAGTCCTGGACTTTTTTCAACCACCGAAGATACTTCTTTCCAGTTTTTGATTGTTGAATTTCTTTTGGCTGATATCTCTCTTTCTTTATGAGGCATCCTGTCCACAATAAAAAACTTAACGATCAGAAAAGTTAATGATGTGAGTAAAGCTCCTACCAGAAGGAGATTGGTTACACCTATCTGTTTCTGAAGCTGGGAGAAGAATACAAACGAGATGGTAATCCCTATTCCTATCATAGTGCTGCTAATTGCCATGGCTTTCCCTCTGCTTCTTCTTTCAGTATAGTCAGCAACTAACGTCATAAGCTGAGAAAAAACAAAAATCATAGAGAAGGAAAGGACAAACTGGAATAAGAAAACAAACCATAATGGATTAACTTTAAAAAAAACTCCTACTGGAAGAGAACAGGAATAGAGAGTAAATGCGACTGATACGCCCAAAAGCCCTATGAGCATTAGGATCTTTCTCCCATGTTTATCTGATAGGGAGCCCACAAGTGAGAGAAAGAGAATGGAAGTTACAGTGTCGATATTCTGAGTGATGGAATTTATTCTCCCAAAATCTGCTTCAGGAATGCCTATAGATTCCTTTAGCAACCTCGGGAGGATTATGGTTGGAATCATATAGACCATCATTACTAAACCCGTTGAAATGAAAAGAGCAGAAAAATTTCTTTTTGAAAGCCCTGATGGAATATCAATTCCTAATATTTTTTTACTCAATCGTTTTTCTTCTTATTATATAATTTGTGAGTTGTAAGCAGTAAGAAGTTCTTTACAACTTTACCCGCGCAACAGCATTTAAGGTCATGTCGGCGCGCTCGCCTTTTATATAGCGGTAGTAGCCGGCAATACCAATCATTGCGGCATTGTCTATACAATAGGAGAGAGATGGGTAAAGCACTTTTATATTCTTCTCGCTGGACAAGCGTTTCATCTCTTCTCTTAATCTGCTGTTGCAGGCAACACCTCCGGCAATTGTAATAGTACCGCATCCATATTCAATGGCCGCAGAAATAGTCTTGTCAACTAGGACATCAACAACAGCGTCCTGGAAATTTCTTGCGATATCAGATTTTATTTGCTCAGTGATTTTTCCATCAACAGGAAGTTTGGTTTTTGAATCGTAAAGTCCTTCTTTTTTCAGATACGTAAGCACAGCAGTCTTTAGCCCGCTGAAACTGAAACAATATTTTTTCTCGCGCAGATAAGGTCTTGGGAATTGAACCGCACCTTCCCTGCCATTTGTGGCGGCTTTGTCAATCAATGGTCCTCCCGGGTAACCAAGGCCAAGCATCTTGGCAACTTTATCGAAAGCCTCTCCTGCGGCATCATCTACTGTAAACCCAAGAAGCTGGTAATCCCCTATGTTTTTTACAAGATAGATATTGCTGTGACCGCCTGACACAACAAGAGTAATATATGGAAACTCAGGTATTCCATATTCAATAATACTTGAAAGCAGGTGCCCTTCAAGGTGATTTACTGCAACAAGCGGCTTTTTATTAACAAATGTGATTGCCTTGGCAAACGAGACTCCAACAAGAAGCGAGCCTACAAGTCCGGGCCCATATGTCACAGCTACAGCTTCAATATCAGCAAGCTCTATATTCGCCTGCTCGAGTGCTTCGTCAACAACAGGGACAATTGATTCAAGATGAGCGCGAGAGGCAAGTTCAGGAACAACGCCGCCGTACTTTGAATGAACATCAGTCTGGGAAGCGACAATACTGGACAAAATACGTGTGCCGTCTTCAATTACGGCTGCGGCTGTTTCATCACATGAGCTTTCAATGGCAAGAAGAAACATCAGCTTTGACTCCTTCATCGATTGTTACTTTATGAGCATCTCCTCCTGCCTTTTTTATCTGCTCTATCACATCTTCTTCATGTCCCGGACAATAGGCGATAAAACATCCGCCTCCGCCTGAGCCGTTTATCTTGCATCCCAAAGCTCCCCCATTCATAGCAGCATCAATAAGTCTTTCTATCTGAGGAGTTGAAATCAAAAGTCCATCTCTTAAAAGTGCGTGATGTCGGGTAAAAAGCTCACCTATGATTTTACTGTCATGTATATCCTTTTCAATCTCACTCCTGGCTTCAATCGTGAGGTCCCGTATATTTATGACAGCGCATATTGTCCTGTAAATATTGTCCGGCATATATATTTTTAAACTCCGTATATTTTCAAGCGGCGCAAATATTAAACTGAAATCATCAATGTGTTTCTTTATTATCTTTACACCGTCAGCTACTTCAGATTTTATTCTCGCAAGTACTCCTATCGTATCCTTTGTTATGCCGCTGTCGCAAAGAACAAAACCGGAAAGCAGATGCGACATTTTTGAAACTTTTACCTCTTCTGAAAAATCCATAAAAAGCATCCCGCCCATAGCAGCACAAAGATGGTCCTGCATTCCTCCGGGCTCATTGAATTCTTGGACCTCAGCCTTAAAGGCATATTCAGCTAGCTCAAAGCCTAATAATGGTTTTTCTATGCCGGAGATAATATGCAGGAACTTTATCCATGCCACTGTGAGCGCTGATGAGCTTGAAACACCTTTTCCGATTGGTATGGTGCTTTCTATCCTGCACCTGTATCCGGAAGAAATTTCAATCCCGCTTCTATGAAGGACATTGAAACTGCTTCTTAAATAATCGCGTTTATTCTTTGGACTGTTCTCTTTCCCAAGATGGATTATTTCTTTTCCTCCAATATCAGGGAGTTCTATTTCAAGGATTTTTTCATCAATCCTGACACCGGAAACAGAAATCCTCCTGTCAATTGCTGCCGAGATCACGCAAAGCCCGAGGTAATCCTGATGTTCTCCGAAAAGACAGATCCTTCCGGGTGCAGATACTTTTATAACTTTAACGTCACTCATCGGTTTCAAGTAGGACCTGTGACATGGCAATAATGTCTGTGTGGGAAATGGAAATGAAGATGTTCTTTATCTTATTTGCGTTGGCAATTTTTAACGCTCTGCCATGAAGGAATATCTTTGGCTTCCCCGATTCTTCATTCAAAATCTCTATATCCTTCCATGTGATACCAGATAATTTGGAAGGACCGACAGCTTTGAAAAAAGCCTCTTTCGCCGCATATTTTCCGGCTAAAGTTAACAGTAAATTTTTTTCTTTCGCCGCTTCCTGTTCCCGTTCGGTAAATACCCTGTTAAGAAACCTGTCTTTTCTTTTCTCAAGGACAGATTTAAACTTTTCAATATCAACATGGTCGATCCCGATTCCGGCAACAGCCATCAGCTATCCCCGTGCTTCGCGTTCTATGCGCTTTGCTCTTTTCAGCACATTCTCAAGCTCATCAATACTCATCGTATTCGGGGCATCGCATAGAGCCTTGCGCGGATTTGGATGTACTTCCGCATAAAGGAAATTTATTCCTACGGCAGATGCAGCCATTATGAGAGGTTCTATAAATTCCTTTTCACCCCCTGAAGTTTTCCCCTTATCTCCCGGAAGCTGTACGCTGTGAGTTGCATCGAATCCCACAAGGGCAGGCTCGCGCTTCATTATTTCAAGACCTCTGAAATCAACGACCAGATTATGATAGCCGAAGCTCGTGCCCCGGTCTGTTATCATTACATTCCTGTTTCCTGTGCTTTGTATTTTCTCCACTATATTCCCGATATCTCCCGGAGCCATGAACTGCCCCTTCTTGACGTTTATCGCCTTGCCTGTTTTTCCTGCTTCAATGATAATGTCAGTCTGGCGGCATAAAAATGCAGGCACCTGAAGAATATCGAGGACATGAGCCGCCGGCTCTGCCTGCCAAGATTCATGGATATCTGAGAGGACAGGGACACTTACTTTTTCCTTTACATTATTCAGTATATCCAGCCCCTTTTCAAACCCTGGCCCTCTGAATGACGTTACAGATGAACGGTTAGCTTTATCAAAAGAAGATTTAAAAACATAGAAGATGCCAAGCTTTGAGCAGAGTGCATTTACCTGTTTTGCAATATCAAGACAAAGTTTCTCATTTTCAATTACACATGGTCCTGCCACCAGGAAAAAACTGTCACCTTTTTTTATTTTCTTTCCTGAAATATTTATCTGCATGTAATCTCCGGATAATTATCCCAATGCATTTATATTCATACTGATGTCCATTGCCGGAGCTGAATGTGTTATAGCTCCGATTGAAATCAGATCTACTCCAAGTTCAGCGATCCTCTTAACATTGCCAAGGTTAACCCCTCCGGAAACTTCAATTACAGCTCTTCCGTTTATCAGCTTTACCATCTCCTCAAGGATAGTGTCATCCATGTTATCGAGCATGATTATCTCGACTCCTGCTTCAAGAGCCTCCCTTACCTGCTCCGGTGTAGAAGCCTCAACCTCGAGTTTAAGGTAATGGGGTATAAAACCTCTCATTCTCCTTACCGCCTCTCCGATTCCGCCAACCAATTTAATATGATTATCCTTTATAAGAACAGCGTCGAACAAGCCGAATCTGTGGTTCTCTCCTCCGCCTACTTTTACCGCATATTTTTCAAGCACCCTCCATCCCGGAGTGGTTTTTCTCGTATCAGCAATCTTTGCCTTTGTACCCTCTACAAGGGACGCGAACTTTGAAGCATTAGTTGCTATTCCCGAGAGCCGCTGAAGATAATTAAGAATAACTCTCTCATGCGTAAGCAGCACCCTCGCTTCTGTTGTTATTGCTGCAATCACGTTTCCGGCAGGCACATGGTCGCCGTCATGGAAATAAGGCTCAAACTCGAAATCATGTGTGACTTTGGACAGTATGTGGGGGATGATGTCAATTCCTGCAAGGACGAGATTATCCTTTGCAAGCACCTCACCTCTCGCCTGAATGTGTTCAACAAGGACTGCCTCTGTAGTTATGTCACCCGTACCAATGTCCTCTTCAATTGACCACTCTATTAAAGGATCAACTTTCTTCCAGTCAATTTTCATGGCATCTAATCTCCAAGAATAGCCAGATGATGGCTTATGCTTTTGATCTCAGTCTCCGCCTCTTCAAGTTTCCGTTTTTCCTTATTTATAACCTCTTCCGGGGCATTAGCAAGAAAATCATTGTTTGAAAGCTTTCGTGTAGTCTGCTCCATATCTTTTCTGAGTTTCATAATCTGCTTGGAAAGTCTTTTCTTTTCTTCATCAATGTCAATAAGACCGCGCAACGGCACATAAGCTTCGAAGAAATGGCTCACAGCAACAGCAGATTGCGGAGGCTTTTCGACATTGGTTCCAATCTGGATTGATTTTGTCCGGCAAATACTCGCTATGTATCTTTCAAGCTTTTTTATTTGCTCAGGATCTTCACCATTACTGAAATTAATTATGACATCAATCCTGCTCGCCGGCTGGATGTTCATCTCGCCTCTTAGGTTCCTTATTGAATTAATAATTGTTTTTAGCTGTTCTATTTTCCCTGCCTGTGACTCATTACAGGAGACATCATCACATACAGGAAATGGGGCAACCGTTATGCTTTCTCCATGGCCTTCTCTGTTCAACGGGAGTTTGTGCCATATTTCCTCAGTCACAAAAGGCATGAATGGATGGAGCATCCTTAAAGTTTTTTCAAGCACATCGACAAGCACAAACTTTATGCTTTCTTTCCTTGCTACACTTACATTTTCATCATCATTTTCATAATATAGATCGGTTTTTGCAAGCTCGATAAACCAGTCGCAATACTGGTGCCAGAGGAACTGATAAATGGCTCCTGCCGCATCGTTAAACCTATAGCTGTCAAGTCCGCTCCTTACATCGCTTACAAGCTGGTCAAGATTTGAATATATCCAGTGGTCTATTTCCTTCAATTCTAGATTTTTGCGTGCCTTCTCCATATCAAAGCCGGCGCTGTCTCCGTCTACACTCATAAGCACGAAGCGCGCCGCATTCCAGAGTTTGTTGACAAAATGCCTGTAGCCTTCTATGCGAGCCTCGGATATCTTGATGTCGCGCCCCTGCGCAGCGAGGGCTACCAGGGTGAACCTGAAAGAGTCTGTCCCGAACTTATCTATCATAAGAAGAGGGTCAATGACATTCCCCTTGGACTTGCTCATCTTCTTTCCTTCTTCATCACGTACAAGAGCGTGAATATAAACCTCGTGGAATGGCACATCTCCCATGAATTTAAGCCCCATCATTATCATGCGGGCAACCCAGAAGAAGAGTATGTCAAAGCCCGTGATAAGACATGATGTAGGATAAAATGTTTTAAGCGCCTCTGTATTTTCAGGCCAGCCAAGCGTTGAGAATGGCCAGAGGGCAGAGCTAAACCATGTATCAAGGACATCGGTTTCCTGCTCGATTTTTGATGAGCCGCACTTTGAGCATTTTGACGGTGTCTCGGTCGCTACTGTCACACCATCACAGTCAAGGCAATACCATACCGGTATCCTATGCCCCCACCATATCTGCCTTGAAATACACCAGTCCCTGATGTTCTCCATCCAGTCAAAATAGGAGTTTTCCCACATGGAAGGAATTATCTTTACCCTTCCGTCTCTTACGACTTTCAAGGCTTCTTCTGCTAATGGCTTAGTCTTTACAAACCACTGCTTCGAAAGGTAGGGTTCTACTATAGAGCGGCATCTGTAACAATGCCCAACAGAGTGTTTGTAATCTTCAATTTTTACAAGAAGCCCCTGTGCTCGTAAATCATCAACAACTTTTTCACGTGCATCAAAGCGGTCGATTCCTTTATAGACGCCGGCATTTGAATTCAACGTGCCATCTGTTTCAAGGATGTTTATCATCTCAAGCTTGTAGCGCAGCCCTATGGCAAAGTCATTTGGGTCATGTGCTGGCGTTATCTTAAGCGCTCCCGTACCAAAGGCAGGGTCAACATAGGAATCCATGATAACCGGCAGTTCCCGCTCGACCAAAGGAAGAATCACGCTTTTTCCTTTAAGTGCAGTATATCTTTCATCATCAGGGTTTACAGCCACCGCCGTGTCGCCGAGCATTGTCTCAGGTCTTGTTGTGGCCACAATCAAGCCATCCTTTGAACCTTTTGCGTATGGATATGTTATGTAATAGAGCTTCCCGTCTTTCTCCGCGAATTCCACTTCAAGGTCTGAAATGGCAGTCCTGCAAACAGGGCACCAGTTGATTATATAGTTACCCCTATAGATAAGATTCTCGTTATAAAGCCGCACAAAAACCTCTCGCACAGCTTTTGAAAGCCCTTCGTCCATGGTGAAGCGCTCACGCTCCCAGTCGCATGAAGAGCCAAGACGCTTAAGCTGGTTTATGATAAATCCGCCGTACTTCTTTTTCCATTCCCAGACATTTTCAACGAACTTCTCCCTCCCCATCGTGTGACGGCTCGTCCCCTCTGCCTTCAACTGCTTTTCCACTACATGCTGTGTTGCGATACCTGCATGGTCTGTGCCCGGCATCCAGAGCACATTGAAGCCATCCATCCTTTTATAGCGGATGAGCACATCCTGCATTGTGTTGTTTAAAGCATGTCCCATGTGGAGACTACCTGTGACATTTGGAGGGGGAATCACGATTGCGTATGGCGGTTTCCCGGAAGAATCTTCCGCATGAAAGTAATTCTTTTCCAGCCAGAACTTATACCATTTTTCTTCTATGCTCTCCGGAGAATAAGCCTTTTCCATAATCTCTTTTTCTGCCATTACAACCCTCGATTGTTATTGTTCAACGCTTTGATTTTACATTAAAAGCCGGCAGGAAGCTAACAAATAAGCCTGTAGCTGTCAAGGTGGAAGGGACGGAGGTTGCGTCCTTAGTTTTGTGTCATTAGTAGAGGGGTTGCAGTACCTTCTTTAATGTTTTCATATCTAAACACTGCAAATAGTATTCTTTCCATACTTGTTCTGTTGGAAAATACGCCCATAGGTCTGGTTCTTCGTCTTACCTCTACGAAGCGTCTTTCTATAGCATTGGTTGTTCTGATTGTGTTCCACAGGTTTAAGTCTTTGATCTTAAAAAAGCTCAACAATGTGTCTATATCTTTTCTCAGACAGAGAACAGCTTTTGGATATATCTTTCCCCACTTTAAAGCAAATTCTTTAAACATCGACTGGGCTTCCCTTTCTCCGGATGCATGACTTATCTTGTGCAAATCATATTTTACAGCTTTCTGATCTTTTTCTTTAACACAGTTAATAACATTGTGGGTCTTATGCGCCCAGCACCTCTGGACAGGGATTCCGGAATAAACCATATCAAGTGCAGCAAGTAAACCCGTGCCTCCATCTACCACTATCAGATCTACTCCTTCTCCTGTTATTCCACGACGGTATAAATCATTTAAAAATGACTCCCAGGAAGATTGCGATTCTCCGCAGGCAAGCTTAAAATCAATTACCTCCTTCTTATTATCATGAGTAACTCCCAAGGCCACCAATACGACCTTCTTTACTGATCCGGCACCGGTTCGATTCTTTAAAACAACTCCATCAAACATCAAAAAACGATACTTATTATTCAATGACCTCTTATGATAAGCATCAACAAAAGCGTCAAGCTGCTTGGATACTTCGCTGACAGTCGATCGAGATATCTTCTCTCCCAGCACCGGAAGCAAAGCCACTCCAACCTTACGGGTCGCCAACCCAAGTGTAAAACAATTCATAATCAACTGATCTATTGAAGAATCTCTCCGCTCAAATGCCTTTATCACACCCAATCCGCTAAACTGCCGAGTCCGTTTAACTGATATGGAAACATCGCCGCAAGCTGTTAATAAATGCCTGTCATAACTGCCGTTCCGACGATCAGATATGTCTAATCTATCAAGCTCTGATAAATACTCATCTACCCGATTTGCCATCCGGCTCTCTAAAACCTCTTTTATCGCTTGTCTCGCTGCTGCTCGATAATCCCCTTCAACATCAAAACTCTTGACCTCTCTCATTGCTTCCTGTACCGTAAACTTAACTGCTCTTTGCTGCATGGGGTGACCTCCTTAATTAAATTGTTTCCGAAAAACATCTTAAGGATGCACCCCTCTTAACTCTGACACAAGATTTAAGACATCACCGGGACGGAGGACGGTCTTTTAGTTCTTGATCCATCTTTCACTCCACTTGACCGTAAACGCCGCATAATGATAAAAAGAAATACACGATAATTAAGGAGGCAGTTTTGGCAAAAGAGTATTATTTTCTTTCAGATGCGCATCTTAGAAATATAAATGACAAGAACCAGAAGTGTCTTATCAAATTCCTGGACAGCATAAAAGGAAAGGCAACTGGGCTTTACGTACTGGGAGATCTCTTTGACTTCTGGTACGGATATAAATCGGTAGTTTACACGCAGTTCGTGCCTGTGCTTGCAAAACTTATGGAACTCCATGACTCAGGAACTGCACTATCTCTTATTGAGGGGAACCATGAATTCAGGTTCGACCTTTTTTTCAAAGATATTGTTGGGGCAGATGTAAAGGACATCTACATGGATAGGGAAATTGAGGGAGTAAAATTTCACCTCATCCACGGAGATAATATAAACTCCAAGGACAGCGGACACAAAATATTGAATTTTTTCCTCAAGAACAGACTTTCCTATTGGGCTGTGAACATGACACATCCGGGATTCTGGTGGCGCGCGGCAACCTATATGTCAGCGTTGAGCAGGGACAATATCAGGGACAATACAGCCCGCCTGAAAAAAGCATGCAGGGAATTTGCAAATGAGAAATTTATGAGCGGCACTGATGTAGTGGTAATCGGACATACCCATGAACAGGGACTTGAAAAAATAAATTTAAACGGAAGGGAAGTTCATCTGATATTCCTTGGGGACTGGATCACGAGTTTTTCATATCTGAAGTTTGACGGAAAAAACTTCGAGCTTTTAAAATTCGAGCCTTAAAACCTTCTTCTCTTCCCCATCTGCTCTTCGTAATGCTTTTTGTAGAGGATATCCCATTCGCGGCTTCCCTCGTCTATGGGACGCGAATAACTTCTTATGATCCGCCTTACCTCTTCATCCACAATTTCCTCTATCCTGAACTCATCGCTCAGCACTTTTGATATGTTGTAACGAATATCTTCAGCCTCTTCCGGGCCGTTTGATATTAGTTTCTTCTCAAACAGCGTGTCTGTAATTTTCTTTGAAACTTTATTAATACGTGCCTGGCTGTATCGCATAGTACCCCCTAAGCCCAGAGTTTATATGTCCAATTCCTCTTCCTCTATGAGCTTCTTCTTTATCATGTTAAAAAGCTTGTTATAATCAGCATTGGAACTTTGGAGTTCCTTGTTATGTTCCTTTAATAGCTGTCTCACCTTCTCATTTAATTCTTCCTCAACATGAAAATCCTCATAAATAATATCAGCAACAATTTTTATAACTGCCTGGTCATCTGTTGCGAGATTTATCTTCTTCTTTTTAACGAGCTCCGTAACAACCACTCTGGCAAGGAATTCTGCCATATTTTTCTGGGTTTTGTCCATCTACATTACCCCCTTATATTAGATCCATCTGCTTTAATACTTTTCTTGCTTTAATTTCCTTCCCCGTATGATAGACCATATAAGGATAAATAAAATTCGATATATCATTTCTGCAATCTTTGGAAATCCTTATATTATTCTCCATCCTTAAACCCTGCTTACCAATAAGATTGAGAGTCTTCAAGGCTCCAAGCGATATTGAACCTGTCTTTAAATTTACATCCGAACATTTGGGGCACATTATTCCTCCCTTTATGTTCGAAAAAGCGACCCTGTTCTCCTCAGTCTTCAAACCGCAAATTACACATTTTGTAACAACAGGCCCTATTCCCATGAGCCTCAGCAAATTCATCTCAAAAAAAGTGATTATCTTAAATATATCTTTGCTTTTAATACTCACTTTCAAAACATCAACCAGAAGGTCGTAACACTCTCTTCCGGGTTCGCCCTCAGGGACAAGCTCATTTACAAGAGAAAGAATATAAAACAACCCCGCCGTGTGATCTAAATCCTCCCTGATTTCTTTCCATGTATCAAGGATGTCGCACTGGCTAAGGAAACCAAGTGATTCATCTTTTTTTCTGTATATTGTTGCCCTTACCCTGTTTCCTTCTTCAAGAGCCCCTGAAAAGCGGTTTCTTATTTTCCTCGATCCTTTTGCCATAACAGATAGTTTTCCCATTCTCGGCGTTATTAAACACAATATCTTATCGCTTTCACCGGAATTGAGCGCCTTTAAAACAACTCCATCTGTCGTAATCAGGCCCATATTTATATATTTGATTTTTTTATCACGTTGTCCGCTCTTTGTCAAAATAATGAGGATTTATCATGCTTAATATCCTTCGATTTCTTGAAGATTGGGTTTTTTTTTCCTATATTATATTAAAGAAAGGGACATAAAATAATATACTGAATAAAGTAATTATTAATCCCAACAATTTAAAGTGGGAGGCATAATTATGAACAAATCTGAAGATTACCTTTTAGCAATCAGAAATACCGATGACATTGAACGCTTCAAAGAGCTGAACTGGGAAGGAGCGTTTGATGAATATCTTGAGTTAGTAAAAGCAAACCCAAAAATTACCAGAAATGCCTTTGAACGAATATATGACATGATACTTTCCCACGGCTTCACCGAGTACAGGGAGCATAAAGAGCCAATCGTAAGGTATCACTTCTTTGACGATCCATTCTCTGGAGGAAGAGACGCTGTTTACGGGATAGACAGGTCATTAATGAAGCTTGTTAATTTTTTGAAGTCTGCCGCCATGAAGTACGGCACTGAGAAGAGAGTGCTTCTCCTGCATGGCCCGGTAGGCGGCTCAAAAAGCACTATCGTAAGGCTTCTTAAAAAAGGATTTGAAGACTATTCCAAGCGATGGGAGGGAGCACTTTATACCTTCAGCTGGAAGGGGCTAAAGTCAGAACAGCTAAAAAGATCGTCAGATTATATGGACTGCCCCATGCATGAAGAGCCTCTTCGCCTCATCCCTGTAAATCTCAGGGGAAAGTTCCTTGAGGAATTCAACAAGGGAAAAGAGAGTTCCCAACAGATACATATAGAGGGTGATTTATGCCCTGCATGCAGGTTCCAGTTCAGGGAACTTTTAAAAAAATGGGAAGGAGACTGGGTTAAAGTTCTCGAACATATTATTGTAAAAAGACTGGTACTCTCTGAAAAAGACCGTATAGGAATAGGAACATTCCAGCCTAAAGATGAGAAGAATCAGGATTCAACAGAGCTTACGGGAGACATCAATTACAGGAAAATAGCTGAATACGGCTCTGACTCAGACCCGCGTGCATTCAATTTTGACGGGGAATTCAATATTGCAAACCGCGGGCTCATTGAATTCATAGAAGTGCTTAAGCTCGATGTGGCTTTTCTATACGACCTTCTCGGTGCAAGCCAGGAACACCAGATAAAACCCAAGAAATTTGCCCAGACCGACATAGATGAAGTCATAATAGGGCATACCAACGAGCCTGAATACCGCAAACTCCAGAACAATGAATACATGGAGGCATTGCGGGACAGGACGGTAAAAATAGACGTGCCATATATAGTCAAGCTCGACGATGAAAAGAAAATCTACGAGAAAGACTATAACAAAGAAAAAATAAGGGGAAAGCACATCGCTCCTCATACGGTAGAAGTGGCATCCATGTGGGCTGTGCTTACAAGGCTTGAGGAACCGAAGAAGGCAAGCCTCACACTCATCCAGAAACTGAAACTTTACAACGGCAAATCACTTCCCGGTTTCACCGAAGACAACATAAAAGAACTGATGAAGGAATCCTTAAGGGAGGGGATGGAAGGGATTTCACCAAGGTATATTCAGGATAAGATTTCCAACTCTCTTGTATCTGATATGGGGGAAGGATGCGTTAACCCGTTTATGATAATGAATGAACTTGAAGAAGGATTGACACATCATTCGCTGATAACAAGCGAAGACCAGAAAAAAAGATACAGAGAGCTTCTTTCAGTAGTTAAAGAAGAATATGAGAACATAATCAAGAATGAAGTCCAGCGCGCAATCTCTGCCGACGAGGCGGCTATTTCAAGGCTTTGCGCCAATTACATTGATAATGTGAAAGCATACACGCAAAAGGAGAAGGTGAAAAACAAATATACGGGACAGGATGAAGAACCCAATGAAAGGCTCATGCGCTCTATTGAAGAGAAGATCGATATACCGGACAGCAGGAAGGATGATTTCAGGCGTGAAATCATGAACTACATAGGAGCCCTTGCAATAGAAGGAAAGGCTTTTGATTACAAAAAGAACGAGAGGCTTCACAGAGCATTGGAACTTAAGCTTTTTGAGGACCAGAAAGATTTTATAAAGCTTTCATCTCTTGTATCGCAGGTTGTGGACAAGGAAACGCAGAAGAAGATAGACGTCGTGAAAGAGAGGCTGATATCAAAGTATGGTTATTGCGATACATGCGCCACAGATACGTTGAATTATGTATCAAGCATCTTTGCAAGAGGTGATATCAAGTAAACAAAACGCATTTGATCCTCTGCCTGAGCTACTGTTTCTGAACATTAACAGTTAATGCCTGAGATTTGATGGCCAGGAGGATGTAAAATGGTTTTAAGTATAGAGCAGGATTTAAGCAGATTTAAAAAAATCGTAAAGAACAAAATACGAAAAGACCTCAACCGGTATATAAGCCACAGCGAGCTTATCGGGAAGAAAGGGAAACAGCTCGTAAGAATTCCGGTAAATGAGATAGATATACCTGACTTCAGGTATGACAGGAACAAACAGAAAGGTGTTGGTCAGGGAGAAGGAGATATCGGAGAACCTATCGGAGTGGGAGAACCTGAGGAGGGCGGAAATGGCAAGGCAGGAGACCGTCCGGGGGAGCATATCCTTGAGGTTGAAATAACACTTGAAGAGCTTGCCTCAATCCTCTCTGAAGAGCTTGAACTTCCGCGGATCGTCCCAAAATCAGAAAAAGGCCTTACCGCTGAAAGAGCAAAGTACACCGGAATAAACAAAACTGGTCCTGAATCTTTAAAGCACTTCAAAAGGACTTACAAACAGGCGCTAAGACGCCACATCCTTACAGGCAGCTATGATCCTGACAATCCATTAATTGTGCCAATCCCGGAAGACAAGAGATACCGTACATTCAAGCTTAAGCTCAACCCTTTCAGTCAGGCAGTGATATTTCTCATGATGGATATATCAGGCTCCATTGGAGAAAACGAAAAAGAGATAGTAAGGCTTGAAACCTTCTGGATAGACACATGGCTAAGAGCGAACTACAAGGGAATAAAGACACGCTACATAGTCCATGAAGCGATAGCAAAAGAAGTAAGCAGGGAAACATTTTTCAGCCTAAGTACAAGCGGCGGCACTCTCATTTCGACCGCTTATGAGCTTTGCTACGATATTATAATGCGTGAACACTATCCCGCTGACTGGAACATATATGTCTTTCATTTCTCTGACGGCGACAACTGGTCAAGAGAGGACACATCAAAGTGTATAAGGATTCTTTCTGATAATCTGCTTCCTATATCAAACCTCGTAGGATACGGGCAGGTAGAATCCAGCCAGAGCGGAGGAAGGTTCATTGATGAACTCAAGGAGGAAATCATTAGCCGTGACAATCTTCTCCTCTCCCGCATAAACAGCAAAGAAGCAGTGCTTGACTCGCTTAAGGAATTCTTTGGGAAGGGAAAATAAATCTTAAGGAGGTATGATTTACTATGAGATTCCCTACTGAGCTCAAAAAGATCAAATATGAGCTTGAGAAACATGCAGAAAAAATGGGACTTGATTTTTTCCCGGTGGTATTTGAAGTCGTTGAATTTGACGAAATGAATGCGATTGCAAGCCGAGGTGGTTTTCCGACCCGTTATCCTCACTGGAGGTTCGGAATGGAATACGAAAGGCTTTCCAAAAGCTACGCCTACGGACTTCATAAAATCTATGAGATGGTAATCAACAATGACCCTTGCTATGCTTATCTTCTTGAAGGAAACAACATTGTTGACCAGAAGATAGTGATAGCACATGTTTACGCACACTGTGACTTTTTTAAAAACAATTTCTGGTTCCAGAAAACAAACCGCAAAATGATGGATGAAATGGCAAACCACGCCTCACGTATCTGGAAATTCATTGAAAAATACGGCTATGAAAAGGTGGAGAAGTTTATAGATATATGCCTTTCGATAGAGAATCTCATAGATGTTCATTCTGTACATTTCAGCGGCAGAACTCAGGTATCTGAATCTGATGCTGATGCAAGGATAAAAGTTGACCGGCTTCGCAGCAAAGACTACATGGAAAGTTTTATAAACCCGCCTGAGTTTATTGCAGGAATGAGGAAGAAAAAGGAAGATGAACTTGCAAAGAAAAAAGAAATGCGCTTCACACCGCAGAAGGATATTCTTCAGTTCCTTATTGAAAACGCCAGACTTCAGAAATGGGAGCAGGACATTCTTTCGGTCATAAGGGAAGAAAGCTATTACTTTGCTCCCCAGGGACAGACCAAGATAATGAATGAAGGATGGGCAAGCTACTGGCATTCAAAGATAATGACCAGCAAGGCTTTAAATGACGCAGAGATAATAGACTATGCAGACCATCACTCGGGGACTCTGGGGGTAAGACCCGGTTCAATAAATCCATATAAACTGGGGCTTGAACTATTCAGGGCTATTGAGGAGAGATGGAATAAGGGAAAGTTTGGAACGGAATATATGGAATGCGAAGATTATGAGGAGAAGAGGAAATGGGACAAGAAAACCGGGCTCGGGATGGAAAAGATATTTGAAGTGCGGAAAACCCATAATGATATAACCTTTATAGATGACTTCCTCACCCCGGAATTCTGCCTGGAACACAAGCTTTTCGTTTACAGTTACAACAATGAAAAAAATGTATACGAAATCTCCGACAGGGAGTTCCGCAATATTAAGAGTCAGCTTCTTTTGTCTCTTACAAACTTCGGAAAACCTGTAATACTCGTTGATAGCAGCAACTACAAGAACCGCGGAGAACTTCTTCTTACCCACAATTTCAGCGGGGCTGAACTAAATGCACTATATGCAAAGTCAACACTGGAAAATATTTATAAGATCTGGCAGAAGCCCGTGAATATTCATACGCGGATAAACGATATCAAAGTCATCATGACCTTTGATGGTGAAAAACACGAGACATCAACAGTGCAATAGTAAGTCCTTATCAGGTAAACAAAAATATATGGTTTTTGAAATACTTACTGCTTCTGCGTAAACTCTATCAGTTCCTGAAGTTTTTTGTAAGCGGAGTTGCTGTCGATTGATTCCCTTGCGAGAACCAATCCTTCTTTAATATTTGGAGCTTTGCCGGAAACCGCTATTGCAGCAGCAGCATTGAGAAGAACGATATCGCGTCTTGCTCCCTCAGAGCCTTTAAGAATTCTTATGATTATGTCCCTGTTGAAAGCGGCATCTCCTCCTGAAATCTCATCTCTGTTATGGCGTACCATTCCAAAATCTTCAGGGCTGATTGTGTACGAGAGTACCTTCCCACCGTCAATCTCTTTAATTTCTGTTTTTCCGCATACGGTTATCTCATCAAGTCCATCCTCGCCGTATACTATGTAAGCCTTTTTGACTCCAAGCTTTAACAGTGTCGATGCAAAAAGGCCGGCAAGATCGGATGAGTAAACTCCCACCACCTGTCTTGTCACTTCAGCTGGATTTGAAAGTGGACCGAGAATATTGAAAACAGTCCTTATCCCTATCTCTCTTCTCACCTCTGCGGCATGTCTCATTGCTGAATGAAATTCTGGAGCAAACATAAAACCTATGCCGACCGTATTAATGCAGTTTGCAACCTCATCGGGGTGAAGGGTTATTTTAACTCCGAGCTTTTCAAAAACATCTGCACTTCCACAGTTTCCCGAGACTGCACGGTTTCCATGTTTTGCGACAACAACCCCTGCACCTGCCGCAACGATTGCTGCTGCTGTTGATACATTGAATGTCCCTGCTCGGTCGCCTCCTGTCCCGCAAGTGTCTATGGCATCTTGTGAATTGAGCTTTAAAGTTATTGCCATCTCCCTCATAGCCTTCACGCTCCCTGTTATCTCATCAGGAGTTTCTCCCTTCATCCTGAGAGCGGTGAGAAATGATGCAATCTGGGCGTGTGTTCCCTTCCCTTCCAAAATCTCTTTTATTGCAAGATAGGCATCGTGCTCTGAAAGGTTACTGCCTTCAGTCAGGGTTGATATGCTTTTCTTAATCACAGGCGTCCTACTTTGATAAATCAAGAAAGTTCTTTAAGAGCTTTTTACCATAATCTGTAAGAATAGATTCGGGATGGAACTGCACCCCATATATTTTATACTTCTTATGGACAATGCCCATTATCTCACCATCATCTGCTGTCGCAGTAACAATAAGCTCCGATGGAAGGGATTTGCGGTTTATGACGAGAGAATGATACCTTGTAGCCTCAAAAGGATTGGGAATATTGTTAAAAACATTTTTGTTGTTGTGAGAAATTTTCGAAGTCTTGCCGTGCATAAGTTTTTTTGCCCGGACTATATCTGCCCCGAAGGCAGCCCCAATTGACTGATGGCCAAGACATACTCCGAGGATTGGCACTTTGCCGGCAAAGTGCTTTACCGTTTCAATTGATATTCCTGCTTTTTCAGGACTGCATGGGCCTGGGGATATTACGATTCTCCGCGGTGAAAACTGTTCAATCTCATCTACTGTTATTTCGTCATTCCTGTAAACATCGAACTTTACTCCCATCTCACCAAAATATTGAAAGAGGATGTAAGTAAATGAATCGTAATTATCTATTAATATGTCGCTCTTTTTAGTCATATCCAAGTTCATCAGAAAGTTTTAAAGCCTCAAGCATAGCTTTCATCTTGTTCATGGTTTCAGTATATTCAGATTCAGGCACTGAGTCAGCAACAATACCTGCCCCTCCCTGTATGTACACTTTCCCTTTGTGAAATACCAGTGTCCTTATATTTATACAGGTATCCATATTCCCTGAGAAACTGAAATATCCAACCGCACCGGCATAAGCTCCGCGTCTTGAAGGTTCAAGTTCCTCAATTATTTCCATAGCTCTTATCTTCGGAGCTCCTGAAACCGTTCCAGCCGGAAAACACGCCCTTATGACATCAAATACATTATTGTTATCTGCAAGCCTGCCCCTCACATTGGAAACAATATGCATTACATGAGAATACCTTTCAACTGCCATGAGCTCATTAACTTCAACCGTTGCTGTCTTTGCAACCCGACCGACATCGTTTCGTCCAAGGTCAACAAGCATTATATGCTCTGCTCTTTCTTTTGGATCCGCAAGCAAGTCTTTTTCTAATTTCTTATCCTCATCTTCACTCTTTCCTCTCGGTCTTGTACCTGCTATTGGACGGAGTTCTATTATGCCATCTTCGACCCTCACAAGTATTTCCGGTGATGAGCCAGCCATGCAGATATCACCAAGCTTCAGAAAAAACATGTATGGGGAGGGATTAATTATTCTAAGCGCTCTGTAAACTGCAAAGGGAGAGCCGTCAAAAGCTGCCGAAAAACGCTGTGAAAGAACCACCTGTATCACATCGCCTGCTCTTATATATGCTTTTGCCTTTTCAACAGCTTTGACAAACTTCTCTCTTGTAAAATTAGAAATTGGCTGCAGCTTTCCAGCTTTAAAAGATCTCTTTTTTGTTTCTCTGCGGCTCTTACTTTTTTTAAGTTTATCTATTATTCCTTCTATCCTTTTCCTGGCATCCCTATAGGCACTTTCCGGGGTCTTCCCTTCTGGAATATGCGCGTTTGCCACTATTTTCATCTTGTGAGAAAGGTTATCAAAGATAACAATCGAATCCATGAGCATGAAAACAGCGTCACGCAGATCCAGTGTGTCCTGAGCCGTATCCGGAAGTTTTTCAAAGAACCGCACAAAATCATATCCAAGAAAACCTATTGCTCCGCCGGTAAATCTTGGCAATCCCTTAACTTTGACAGGAGAATAGTTGTCCATTATTCCTCTTAATATTTCCAGAGGATCGCTAACAAATCCGGTTCTTACAGTCTTTCCGTTTATTGTAATATCTACATCATTCCCCTTACACTTAAAGACCAGGGATGGTGAAGTGCCAAGGAAGGAATATCTCGCCCACTTTTCCCCTCCTTCAATACTCTCATAGAGGAATGAATATTTCCCGTCATCTATCTTGATAAATGCGGAAACCGGAGTTTCCATATCAGCATAGATCTCCGTATAGACGGGTATTAGATTCCCCATCTTTGTCATTTTTTTAAATTCTTTGAAATCCGGATAATACATATTTGCTTATAGAATAAGTTATAAGTTAGCGGTTATCTTCCAGTTTCTCTTCCTGAATTGATTCACCAACAAGTGAAGTTCTCCTCATCAGTTCATCAATATTTCTCTTAGCTTCAGAAAGCTCTCCTGACATCTTCTTCACATTATCCTCAATCTGTTTACCCTCTTTACTCTTATAATCTTCAAGCTTTTTAACCCTGCCTTCAATCTCATTTAATCTTTGTTCAATATCTCCGGCCGGTATGCATGATGAAAACATAATTGGAAGAATGATGAAGAAAAATGCTATTTTCCCATTTATCATTTTCATATTTTAAAACCCCAGTTTAATTGTCCGTAGTCTTTCAAATATTGATTGCAACGAACTGATATATTCTGTGTAATCAGCACTTGCCACATAATAAGAGGCATTCTTACCTGTTTCATATAATTGCATCATAAATCGCGGAACTCCTGATATTCCGGAATTTATGCATACAGCAACAATCCCTATAAACAACACATTAAAGAAAAGGACAACAGAAAAAGAAAAAATTATTCCATTATTGATTAGATCTCTTTGTCCAAAATGGAAATCCCTTATAAGAGAACAGATGTGTAATCCAAGAAAGAAGGCAGCAAAGAAAACTATATATGGGTCTGCCTGTTTTATGAAAAAAGGCCTTAAGACGCAGATAAAAATAGTCAACGCTGGAAAACAATATGGCGAAAGCTCAACAAGGAAGTTAGACTTTGAAACACTCACTTCGCCACCTCTTCCAATTGAAACTGAAAGCGCCTTTATATCTCCAAGGAAAAGAAGAGCAAATAAACCATGCATTAGTTCATGGACCAGGATTTCCGCAACCTCAACGAAATCATATCCTGCCCAGTAGATTAACTGCCTCACAACTATATATGTTGCTATACCTGCTCCAAATATTAAATTAAGATTACTGTTATAAACAAGCGTTTTCACTGACGCATAAGAGCAGACTGAACACACTGCGCAGGCAGGGAGTAGAAACATAAGACCAATAATATTTTTTAAAGTTTTATTCATTTAAATTATTTTATTTCAACAACATCATTCAAATCAAGAATAAAGCTTGACCGTGGCAATTCGCTGTATATAAAAAAGAAGTGAGCTTTATAAAAACAGGGAATAGCAATGAGTGACAAAATCAAGAATGCAACTGATGATCTTATAAGTTTTTTGGAATATCAAAAATCTCTTGGAGTTAAAAATTTATTATCTACCACGCGCAATACAGAAATGAAAAAAAATACAGGGACGGAGCTCTCAAAGAATGAGCGTATTACACATCTTAAGGAATATATTGGCGACTGTAAGAGGTGCAGACTTTGTGAAGAGAGAAAAACAATTGTTTTTGGTGCAGGCGATTATAATGCAAGACTGATGTTTGTCGGTGAAGCACCCGGACGTGACGAAGATATACAGGGGAAACCTTTCGTTGGAAGAGCTGGAAAGCTTTTAACCGATATGATTAACGCTATGGGGCTTTCCAGAGAACAGGTGTTTATTGCCAATATTATAAAATGCCGGCCACCCCAGAATCGAAATCCAATGCAGGATGAAATAGAACAATGCGAACCTTTCCTGGTCGAGCAGATAAACATAATACAGCCTGAAGTTATAGTAGCGCTTGGAACTTTCTCAGCACAAACCTTGCTTAAGACTGAAAATAAAATATCAAATTTGCGAGGAAGATTTGATTACTACCGGGACATAAAGTTAATGCCCACTTACCATCCAGCATATCTGCTTAGAAATCCAAATGAAAAGAAAAATGCATGGGACGATCTGAAATGTGTTTTATCTGAGCTCGGACTTGCAGTGCCATCTACCGGCACCAGGAAGCAGAAGAAGTGATATTTTTTTAACCGTTCAACAAATCTTTAAAAAGTTTTGAAGGCTTGAAATTTACCACTTTTCTCGCTGAAATCGTATATGGAACACCCGTTTTGGGGTTACGTCCTGTTCTTTCACGCTTTGTTCTTATCTCAAATTTTCCAAAACCACTCAATATTATATCTTCACCCTTGGAAAGGGTTTCTCTTATTGTATTTAATATCTGCTCAACCATCTCGGACGATTCTTGTTTACTCAATCCAAGTTCTTCGCGAATTCTATCTTTAAGATCTTCCCTTGTCATTTGATTCCTCCTATAACTCCAAACTTATTGATAAGTAATATAATTTGATATGTTCTGTAACATACACTAAATATCTGTCAAGATGAAATATATTTTTTCAACTGTATTCAGCATTTATTTTAACATATTCAGGTGTCATATCACATGTAAGAAACTTGCATGAATAAGATCCTTTATTAATGTTTACGGTTATCTTTATTATTTTTTCCTTGAGATAACTTCTTAATTTTTGAGTTGTTCCTTGAACAGCAATGCCTTTTCTGACAGTCTTTATATTTCCAAATGCTATATCAATTTTATCATCATCAATTTTAACTCCAGCTGCTCCAGCAGCAGCAATTATCCTTCCCCAGTTAGGACTTTCTCCATAAACAGCAGTTTTAAAAAGATTTGAATTTGCTATCTTTGATGCAATTTTCTTAGCGTCATTTTCGGTTTTAGCATTTACAACTTCCACCTCAATTAATTTAGTCGCACCTTCACCATCAGCAACAATCATTCTCGCAAGCCGCTCCATGCACACTGAAATGGCACTTTTAAACGCAAAAATAATTTTATTTTCATTTCCTATTGACTCTTTATCAGTTGTACTAGCAAGACAAAGCACTGTATCATTGGTACTCATGTCTCCGTCAACAGTTATCCTATTGAAAGTCCTCTCTGCACATTCTCTCATGATATTTCTCAGCGTTGCCCTTTTTAGAGAGCAATCAGTTACTATAAACGCAAGCATTGTTGCCATGTTAGGAGCAATCATACCAGCCCCTTTTGCAAAACCTGCAACTCTGAATGAAGTGAGACTTCCGACCCTCACTTCCAATGCTACTTCTTTTTCAAATGTATCAGTAGTCATAATTGCCTTAGCTGCATCAGAGTAATCGCCCTTAGCTAGTTTTTCTGCGAGTTTATCAACTCCTGCAAATATTTTTTCCACCGGTAGCTGTTGCCCTATTATTCCTGTTGAGCAGGAAATAATCTCACCTTCTTTTATATTAAATTTTTTTGATGTGTATTTTTCAATGCGTTTTACAGCTATAATACCATTATCTCCAGTACATGCATTAGCATTGCCACTATTAATAAGTACTAATCTTTTAAACCCCCTATTTATTTTTGTCTTAGCAACTTTGACTGGCGCGGCACAAACCCTGTTTCTTGTAAAAATCCCAGCTGTGACAACCGGTTTTTCACAGATTATCATTGCCAGATCAGGTTTATTAGCCTTTTTTAATCCAGCTCTAACTCCAAGAGCTTTATAACCTGGAACAGAGTTTATTCCGCCGCTTATGTCCTTTATTTTTATTTTCAAGATTCCACCTTTTTTTTCATATCTCTTTCAAAAGCCTGAAGTGCAAATTTTTTTCTGTTTTCCCAGCTTTTCATATTCATTTCATAACTGTTTTTAAGTGCTTCAAAAATCTTTCTAGTGCTAAAATTAATAATAGTAGTATTTCTTTTTATTGATGCCTCAATAGAAGCACTAAGATCGTTCATTTCTCTGATTTCTCCATGATTGGGCATACGTCCCATCCTTGTCATTACTATTTCACGTTCACGCATACTACGAAGACGCTCAATAAGGAGCTTTATTTGCTGAACGTCCTTTCTTATTTCCTCATCGTTTCTCATAATTATGACACGTTTATTTTAATAAATAATTTGTTACAGATAAATGATGGCATAAGAAAAAATCAAGTTTATTTTATCTTAATCTCAGGAAAAGTTTGTATTAATCTTTAGCAGCGGAGATATAATTATTAAAATATTAAAAGTTTTGTGGGAAATTTTGGGGCTTTTATCCAACCAATACATGCTTTTAGTATAGTAACCGCGACTAAATAAGGGGAGATTAAACGTTTAACTAATGTTAAAAGAAGGAAAATACTAAGCGACAACTCAAAAGTTATTAGTAAGGTCTATATATTTTACAATCTCGTATTTTATATCATCAAGCTTTTTTCTTATAATCTCGCTTATCTTCTCATCTGGATTTTCCTGACCACTTGAAATATTTTTTACTACACCATTTATTTCAGATAAGACTTTCTCTTTCCAGTTTCTTGTTACAGTTGCAATTTGCCTATCTTGTGAGAGATCGTATTCCTCTAATTGTTGAAGGTGTTGCTGTACAGATCCCATGTTTTTATCAATTATATCTAAGATTTTTTCGGTCAAATTTCTTTCGAGACGTTCTTTTTTTAAGAGACACCCTATTGAATCAAGAAACTCTTTTGAGTCAAAGCCAATGTGCTCAAGTCTTACCAGGATATTTTCCTCAACAAGTTCATATTTCATTTTATCTGCTGCATTTTCTCTCCATGCACGAACTACATACGTACGAGTACCATCAGTTGCCTTCAAATAAGATTCACATGAAGGGTCAGAAAAATATCCCCTAGATATTATCTCACCTTCAAGCTCTGTAACATAACCTGTTTTGTGGTTCAAATGACGCTCAAAAAATTCTTCCCTATCATTTTTATCAATAATCTCATATTCTAAGGTTTCACCATTTACAACATACTCAGGACAAGTATCGTACTCTGTTATTCTCTGTACTTCTTTACAGTTAAAACAAACAACCAAGTTATTCTTCATATAATTACTCCTAAATAAATATAATTAAAAGAATATATTTGATTTATTATCCTGAAGAAGGCTCAACATTAATTCTATTAACTGAGAATCAAATTGAGTTCCAGAGCCAATCCGCATTTCTTTTATTACTTCTTCCTTTGATAAAGCTTTTCTGTAGGGTCTGTCACTTGTCATAACGTCAAATGAATCGGCAAGAGCAGCAATTCTAGCGGGAAGACTTATACTTTCACCAGATAAACCATCAGGATAACCAAGACCGTCTAAACGTTCGTGATGATGCAAAACCACATCCACAATAAAATCAGAAAGTTTAAGCGGTTCAATAAGCTCTATTCCTCTCTCTGGATGCTGTTTAATTAGCTGCCATTCTTCCTCAGTTAAATCTGATTCCTTTAAAAGACATTGATTATCTATTCCAACTTTTCCTATGTCGTGAAGCATCGTAGCAATCTGCAACTCTTTTCTTTCTAATTCATCAAAACCGCAATGTTGTGCAATAGCATTTGCGTAATATGAAACCCTTCCTGAATGTCCATGTGTGTATGCGTCCTTGCTTTCGAGCGTACTTGATAAGACCTTTATAAACTCCAGAAAATCTAATTCTACCTTTTTAGAATCCTCCGTGTTTTCAATAAACAATTTTCTAAGTCTTTCAATTAACATCTGGTTTTCAATAAGGGTGTTTTTAGCACTATTAAAGTCCACCTTCATTTCCATGTCCTTGACACCCTGCAGAAGCGACTTAAATTGCAGATTTAATATTCTCCTGTCTGCAGCTTTTTTTATAACTGCAATAATCTCTGAGACATTAAATGGTTTCGTAATATAATCAAAAACTCCCCACCTTATGCCTTCAATTGCTGTTTTTAGTGTTCCATATCCAGTAACTATAATTACTTCTATATCTGAGCGATATTTTTTTATAGACTTAAGTACTTCTGTTCCTTGTATACCCGGCATTCGCATATCCAATGTAACAACATCTATTTGTTCTTTTCTAATAATATCCATTGCTTTTGTCCCGTTCTCAGCTATGAATACGTTATAAAGCGGTTTTAATATCATTCTTAAAGACTCACGCGGTCCAATCTCGTCGTCTACTATCAAAATATTTGTAAACAAATGTGTCTCCTTTTTTCCAATAATTTATGAAACAGAAGTGAACCAATATTGAACAAGCAAGACATATGCCAGTTTTTTCTCTAAACAAAGAAATATTTCAGTAAATATTATTGCTAATTATTTCATAGAGAAACAATACATCAATTAATGCTTTACTTGAGGTTACTTATTTCTGAAAAAATTTTTCAGATGTACAAAATTGAACAGATATCAGCAGAAAATCAATAAGACATTGATAGATTTGATATAATTAGCTGTTAAAAAATTTACATAAATGTACAATCTTAAACTTCTATTCCATGCTTTTCCATTTTATATTTAAGCATCCGTCTGCTTATACCAAGTATATCAGCAGCTCTCGTTTGAATATTATTAGCTTTTTTAAGTGCGTCAACGATTAGCTCCTTTTCCAATTCCTTTTCAGCATCGTAAAAAAGCATATTTTTTGTAATTACATTTCTTTTTAGTTCCATAAGCAAATTTTGTTTAGAAAGATGTTCAGGCAAATCACTCCTTAAGATTTCTTTGTTTTGTACAAGAACCATAAGTCGTTCAATGGTATTTTCAAGTTCCCTTACGTTTCCTGGCCATGTATATTCCTTAAGAACCTGCACAGCCTCATCACTTATGGTTTTACACTCTATTCCAAGCTCTGCCGACTTCTTTTTTATAAAATAGTCAATAATCAGGGGAATGTCTTCTTTTCTTTCTGCAAGTGAAGGCATGTTAATTGGCACAACATTAATTCTATAAAAAAGATCTGAACGAAAATTCTTTTTTGCAACTTCCTCTTCAAGGTCTTTGTTTGTAGCTGCTATCAGCCTAATATCCACACTTATTGTCCTCACTCCCCCAATACGGTTAAATTCTCTCTCCTGTATTGCCCTGAGAATTTTCGCCTGCATCGAGAGAGGAATATCGGCAATTTCATCGAGAAAAAGCGTACCGCCATTTGCCTGCTCAAATTTACCTATTCTCATGGAAACTGAGCTGGTATAGGCACCTTTTTCTGCACCAAACAATTCACTTTCTATTAGCATTTCAGGTATGGCAGCACAGTTTATCGCAACAAATGGACCTTTTTCTCTCGAACTTAATCTATGAATAACCTTTGCTATCAATTCTTTTCCTGTTCCACTTTCACCTGTTATTAGAACAGTTGATTCCGTTGAAGCAATTTTTCCAACAGTTTCAGAAATCTGCTTCATCTTCAAGGAATCACCTATTATGTTTTTAAAAGGATCTATACTATCCTCAGAAGATTCACTATATAATGAATGTCGCTTAATAATACAGGCTTTGCTGACAATAGCTTTTATCTCATCAATATCAAATGGTTTTGTGATATAGTCATGAGCACCTATCTTCATAGCAGAAACAGCTGTTTTTAATGTTTTTGTAGCTGTCAACATTATGACATTTATACTTGGATTTATTGTCTTAATTCTTTTTAATACTTCTATCCCATCTATCCCTGGCATGATAATATCGAGGAGCATAACATCAGGAGATTCGCCTTCAACGATTTTCACTGCTTCTTCGCCGTTATTTGCTAAAATAATTTTATAATCATTTTTGAATATAATCCTGAGAGACTCTCTAACGCTAAGCTCATCATCTACTATAAGAATTTTTTTCATCTACTTTACTCTCCAAGAAGAGGATCAGTAATCTGTTTTAGTTTAAGTATAAAACCTGAATACCCTTCTTTTTCTTCATTGTGTCTTATAACTGCTGTATCATATCTCTCTATAGCTCTCTTTGCCAAAAGAAATGCAGTGCCATCCATTTTTAGAGAGTTTTCAATTGGCTTATCTTGTTCCATTTCACCTAACAGTTGGACTTCAACCATAGGTCCTTCTCCATTAGCATTGTAACGTCTAGCTGTAAACCTTAGCTTTCCTCCTCTTTTGCAATCTTCAGCTACAACTCTTATAAGATTATCAAGTGCATATTTAAAGGCATTCCTCAACCCAACAACAGTAGGGACATCATCCCCTAGTTTCACCTCAATGCTTAAATTTTTCTCAGCTATTATTTCTACAGATTCCTCTGCAACTTCTTTTATAAGTTCATTGATATTACATCTTTCTTCAAACCCAAGACTGGCATTTTTAAATTCGATTATCCTCTCAACAAGGCTATCTATCCTATTAACATCAGCAGTAACTATTTTGTAAAAATCATTTCTGAATTCTTCATCACTATATTTATGCGGAAGCAGGCTAGCAAAAGTCTTTATTCCAACAAGTGGGTTTTTTATTTCATGGGCAAGGTTCATAATAATATCATTATGTTTAATATCATTTTCAACAGACTTTAAATCAGATTCTTCTGATGATTTTACTTCTTCTTTTACTAAAGAATTATTATTTTCAAATATTGAAGAAACAAAATTTAACTCACGACTCCCAAAAAAGAATTTAACATCATCAACATCAATAATATTCTTTTTTGAAAAGGCAATACTCCTTACAATTACACTTTTAAATTCATCTAAATTCCCAGGCCAAAGATAAGTTTCCATCAGCTTAATGGCATCAGTTGTAAAACTTTTTAACCGCAATGAGTAGATGTAAGTTGTTTGCAAAGCGATTTCTTCAGCAATCTTTTTAATTTCAGATGTTCTTTCTCTCAACGGAGGAATAAAAAATGGGATGGATGAAATTTTGTAGTAAAACTCGTCAGAAAGTTTTCCTTCCTTTAAAATAGTTCTTAACTCATTTTGAGATGAACCAATTACCATAATTTTTATTGAGTCTATCCCGTAACTTTTCAATTCATCTTCAATTATACCATCAATAAGGCTTACAAGTTTCCCTTGAACAGCATACTGGAGGTAGGAAAGCTCTTCAATGTAGATAGTTCCTGCCAATATATTGCCTTGACGAAGAGAACCAACAAGACGCTCATAGAGACCATTCTCTGATAAATCTCTTCCGGATATTTTTAAAAAAGTTTTACTTCGTAGAGGTGAGTTGTCATGTATAACCCTCGCTATTATCTCCTTTGGTGTACCAGTTTCACCACCTATGAAAACAGGAACTGTATTCCCCGCTAACTGCATAAGCGTATCTGTCAACCCGTTATCAATCAAGGAAAGTAAATTAAATTCATTATCTAGAGCCTTGCCATTATCATCAGAGTGGTAATTTATCTGCTGAACATTTCTCAGCAACATCTTTTCAACTAAATCTAAAATATTGAGAATAGACTTGGCATCTCTTGGAATGACTTCATTATTTCTGAATGAAGGTATTTGAGAGATAACACTCGGTTCGTCCCCGAACATAAGAATAACAGGTCTACCTTGAACATGAAAATGAATTTTTTTTAAATCTAAATTTTTTGAAGGATACTGGAAGTTTGAACCCAGAATAAAGAGATCAGCATCACTATCAGTAAGGATTTCATCAATTCTATCAAAAGCATCATATGTTGTTACATCATATGTATTCTTAAGGATAATCTTTAAAGATTCTCTAAATGCAGGAGAATCATCAATTATCAGTATTTTCTTCTTCATATTGTCTGTTTTCATACTTCCTTCGATTAAGTGACAATGGATCTACTGGCAAATTCACATAAAATGAGCTGCCCACTCCAACTTCACTTTCTACTTTTATAACCCCCATATGTTCTTGTATTATCTGGTGGCTAATAGATAAACCCAACCCAGATCCTCCATGCTTTTTTGTAAAAAAGGGATTGAAAATATTCTCCAAATCATCTGGAGGTATACCTTCTCCAGTATCTGACACTTCAACCTGAACATATGTTTTTCCATTTGGAGAAATATTTCTTGTTTCAATTCTTATTTTACCATTTTCCGGAGTTGACTGTATAGCATTTAACGCAATGTTTAGGAATACTTGCTTTATTTGCTCTTTATCTATAAATACCCTTTTTAATGAGTCATGATAGTTTCTTTCGATCTCAATATGTTTCTTTTTCGCTTCATTTACTACAAGCATTATTATTTTGTCTACTATCTCATTAAGATTTTCTTCAGTAAAATTAGGTTTTGATGGTTTTGAAAAATCCAATAATTCGCTTAAAAGCCTTCCAATCCGATCGACCTCATCTACTGTAAGACCAAGAAAAGATGTTCTGAATTCCTCGTCGTCAATCCTTTCCGGAAGAAGCTGTAAAAAAGTTTTAATTGAAACAAGTGGGTTGCGTATTTCATGCGCAAGACCTGCAGCAAGTTGGCCCAAGGAAGCTAAACGGTCAGATCTGCGCATTAGGTTCTTAGACTCTTTCAAATTCTCGTAAAGCTTGGCATTCTCAACATAAACCGCAAATTGATTTGTAAGTGTCTGGAAAAGCTTTAATTCGTTTTCATTGTAAATCTCTGAGCTTGCCTTCTTACCTAGACAGAGCACTCCTATCATTTTTGATCTGGAAATAATTGGCACTAATACTTCAGCAAGAATGCTGTTCATCCTTTGAATTATTGTATCAGATCTTGGTTCATTTCTGTTCTCCATAATTTCTTCTTTTATTACGGTAGAACCTCTGCGTGCAAGCCATTGAAAAAAGAAATCACTTGCTTCGTAGTTCTTTTCAGCGGGTTCCTCACCAGTCCCACATGATGCTGTAATCCTAAATTCTTTTCTTTCCTCATCAAGAAGAAGTACAAGTGCGCGCTCAATATCAAGTTTTTTTACTATTGTTTCAACCATAATATTAATCAACGGTGCCATATCAAGCATATTAGCCATGGCATTACTGAGATTATGTATAGTCTCCTCAATAGATTTCTCACGCTTAAAGAGAATCTGTTCTAGTGTTTTTTCAGTACCAACTTTCGCACGCGGAAAAATCAAACCAACTAACATAAAAAGTGCAAGCACTATAAAGCTGAACGGTAGACTTACTTCCCCAAATACAATCTTCTGAGTCCAGATCACAATTATATAACATGGAACAACGAGAATCAGAATAATTATCGAGTAAATAATACTTCTTTTTATAACTACGGTTATATCAAGGAGGCTGTACTTTATTATGGCATAGCTTACAATGAAAACATATATGGCTGTAAAAGGAGATGCAATGAGCGGAATATTTTTCCATACCAGCGGGAAAAAAGATGTCAGTCCGCTTAAATAACCAAAGAAAGAGGCAATAAAAAGAAACTTTATCTGGTTTTTTCTTATTGCCATCTGCGTTGAAAGAAATTCCGAAAAAAGATCATAAATTATGAGCAATGCAGCAGCCATAAAAGCAACAAAATGGGCTATATAAATCTTTCCAGGAATTTCGTAAAAACCTAAATCTGTTCGTACCTCAACACCCGTTATAAAATAAGGAGTAAAACTTAAAATCAGCTCTATAAATCCGGTAACATATGCTCCAACAAGTATAGCCTTTCTCTTTTCAAGTTTATTTATGAAAGCCAATATAAAATGTATGCTGAAAATAGGTATAAATATGGCGCCTACATAAAGGATTCTGCACCATTGCAAAGCACCTTCTGCCGTTTCAGCAATAGACATATAAAATCTGCCGAATTGCCAGATAGATACGCTGATGCAGAGTAAAAGCCAGGTAATGTTGGTTATACTGCGTCTATTTTTTCTATAGACAAAAAATCCAGAGGAAAGAGTAAAAGCTGTCCCGAAGAGGAAGCCTAAAGAATAGATGTTCATTGCCTGAGTTTATATCTTTTTAAAAATACAGGCAGCATTATACCCACCAAAACCAAAAGAGATTTTCAAAATATAGTTTAACTTCTTATTTTCTCCTAACGGAGAAGCAAAACAAAGATCGCATTCGCAATCAGGTTCTGTAAGGTTAAGAGTCGGGTGTATAAAATCATTTTGCATCATAAGAAGACACGCAGCAATTTCGATCCCACCGCATCCTCCCATTGCATGACCAACATATGGTTTTGTGGCACTAACAATAATTTTGTTCGAAAGTTCCCCAAATATTTTTTTAATGGCCAATGATTCGGCTCTGTCATTAAAGATTGTCCCGCTTGCATGCGGGTTAATGTAATCTATTTTCTCTGCTGTAATTCCTGCATCATTCAGAGCCATTCCGAGCGCTCTTTCAGCCTGTGCTGAATCAGGCAGAGGTGTCATTACATGATATGCATCTGAAGAATATCCATATCCAGTCAGTTCAGAATAAATCCTTGCCCCCCTTTTTTTAGCCCTTTCATATTCTTCTATCACAAATAATCCTGATCCTTCACCAAAGATAATGCCATCTCTTTTAGCATCAAAAGGTTTGTAAACTTTTTTTGGATCTCCAGTTCCTGTGCTTAGTAGATTAACATTGGCAAAAGTTCCTAAAGCAAATGGGGTTATTGGTGTTTCTGAACCCCCGGCAATAACTATATCAGTCCTTCCTGAACGTATTAATTCCAATGCTTCTCCAACAGCTGAAGTTGATGAGGCACAGGCTGTAGTTATTGTATAACATGGTCCTGTAAGTCCGAGGTTTATCATGATCTGGCTGGTACATGAGCTTGGTATTATGGATGTCGCAAAAAAAGGATTGATACGCTTGTATCCCTTTTCCATAAATATGGCATGCTGTCTCTCACCTATAGCAAGTGCTCCAACAGAAGTACCGACAATCACACCTATCCGGTTCTTGTCTTCATGTTCAAGATTAATTCCGGCATCTGCTACAGCCATTTTAGCAGCGGCAATACCAAACTGCGCAAAGCGGTCAATTCTCCTTGAATCCTGACTAGACATATAATCTTCAGGATTAAAGTCATTAGCTTCCGCTGCTAATTTGCAGGGAAATGTCGAGGCATCAAAACTTTTTATTACATCAATTCCGGAAACCCCGTTCTTTAACGACTTCCAGAAATCATCCTTCCCTATACCAATGGCCGAAACAATTCCTAAACCCGTAATAACTGCCCTTTTCTTCAACAACTCTCCTCCATGATGGATTCTTATTTAATTGCATTTTATTGCCTAAATCAATCATTTCTATTTTACCACACAATATAATCAACTCCAAATTTTTCATGCATAACTTTTTCTTCAAGAACAATTCGCATTATCATAAGAGGTAAATAAATTACTATTACAGCGATGAGAGTAAAATACGTATTGCCAACAAGTGGGAATCCGAGCATCTCGCATATAACTGAGAAATAATATGGATGCCTTGTAAATCGGT
Organism: Candidatus Schekmanbacteria bacterium; assembly: GCA_016219965.1. NCBI lineage: Bacteria > Candidatus Schekmaniibacteriota > Candidatus Schekmanbacteria bacterium. The sequence goes on along the minus strand of JACRJM010000015.1, from coordinate 401,112 downwards.
ATAGGCCTTTCTTAATAAGCGGATGGGGTTCTCTCAACTCTATATGTACACTATGATACCTGCCCAATTGGGATATAGAAATATTTCTTCCGGCGATTCCGACCAGATAAAGAGAGAAACCTACCACAGTTATTACTATATTAATCTCTCTCCTGAGAACAAAAAATTCTACAATACATCCTGCAACTATCATCATGTGTGTTATCTGAAGCGCTCTGAATGTCCATGAATAATAGATTGAACCTTCAGTCTTTTCTCTTTTAGAAAAAGTTTCAATCAATCTTTGCACTGACATGAACACAATGAATATTATGAATAGAATAGTTTCCCCGTTCACCCCCGTTATCCCCGAGAATAATTTATTACTGTATATAAAAAGCAATAAAGATATAACACATTGAGAAGACCCGGACAATAGATATCAGAAAAGAGGCAATATTTAAATATAGAATGATTTGACAAACTATCCGTCAGAACCCCAGTACATCTCTCATGGAGTAGACTCCAGGTTCTTTCCCAGCAACAAAGATTGCGGCGCGAACAGCACCTCTTGCAAATGTATCTCTGGTATGTGCTCGATGAATAAGCTCTACCCTTTCACCCATTCCTGCAAAGAGAACTGTATGATCCCCTACGATATCCCCACCTCTTATGCTGTGGATACCTATTTCTTCCCGTGTCCTTTCGCCTACGATTCCTTTTCTGCCGTAAATTCCTGACTCCCTGAGATCACGCCCAAGCTCATCTGCTAGTATCTCTGCCAAACGCATGGCTGTACCGCTCGGGGCATCAACCTTATTACGGTGGTGAGCCTCATATATTTCAACATCATACTCATCCCGCAATATTCGTGCTGCTTTTGCTGTAAGCTCAAAAAGAAGATTAACACCAATGCTCATATTCGGAGAGATTACAATTGGAATATTTTTACCTGCCTCTTCAATTGTCTTTTTTTGCCTTTCATCAAAACCCGTTGTACCTATGACAACTGCTTTCCCCAGCTCCTGGGCGATTTTAAGGGTCTGCATGGTTGCAAGCGGCCGCGTGAAATCTATTACAACATCAGATTTATCCAGTACATCTTCTATCTTCCCTGTTATTTTTACTGCGCTCTTCACTCCGTCTTTTTCAAATTCTATTTCCACACCACATTTTCTGTGCTCAGGTAATTCAGTCCCGCCAACAAGGGTCACACCACCAGTATCCCTTATTGCCTCTATGATCCTCTGACCCATCCTGCCAAGTGCACCTGCAACTACTACTCTTATCATTTTATTTACCACCTTTATTTCTTAATTAATTTAGCTTGCCTGAGACATGCCGCTAATTTAGTAATATTTTCTTTTCTCATAGGAGCGAGCGGAAGCCTTATTTCATTCTTCATCATCCCCATCATGGAAAGTGCTGTTTTTACCGGTACAGGATTTGTTTCAAGGAACATGGATTTCGTAAGAGAGAGAAGTCCATAGTTTAATTTCAGTGCTCTCTTCATGTCACCTTTTTCATATGTCTTTATGAGATCAATAACCATTGCAGGAACTATATTGGCAACGACAGAGATAACACCCTTCCCTCCAATGGAAAGTACAGGCAACAACAATCCGTCGTCACCAGAAAGCAGAATAAAATCATCAGGACATAACGCAATTATATCCTGCATCTGTCCCAGCGAACCTGATGCTTCTTTTATCCCGACAATATTCTTATGTTCTGCAAGTCTTGCTATTGTTGATGGTTCCATATTCACCCCGGTACGTGACGGGATATTATATAAAATGAGTGGGATTGAAACCTCATCAGCTATAGCCTTGAAGTGGGCATATAAACCATCCTGAGTTGGTCTATTATAATATGGAGCTATAAGAAGTGCAGCATCCGCACCGTTTTTTTCAGCATGTTTTGTAAGGTGTATCGCCTCTTTAGTCGAGTTGGAACCTGTGCCGGCTACCACAGGCATCCTTCCTGAAACCTTATCTATAGTAAACTCTATTACCTCTTTGTGCTCCTCAGGGGTAAGAGTGGCAGATTCCCCGGTAGTCCCGCATGGAACAATGCCGTTCGTACCATTCTTTGCATGGAATTCTATCAGACCCGCATAAGCTTTCCTGTCAAACCCGTCATCTTTAAAAGGAGTAACTATTGCGACAAGACTACCTGTAAACATTTTCCTCTCTCCTTTCATAAATACTCCCAAGATTCCCTGTCAAGTTCTCCATCACAAATTATGCGAGTCATCCCCTGAAGGGAAACATTGCTTATGCTATCACCATTTCTTACAACAAAAACTTTAAGTATCTCGCCACCCTGTGTTTTAACTGAAATTGGCGAACTTGCACCTGTATTTATACTGTGAAATATCGAAGAAGCAACAGAGCCGGTTCCGCAAGCCAGTGTTTCCCCTTCAACTCCTCTTTCATAAGTCCTCACTCTTATCATATTTCCATCAATAGGTTTTACAAAATTTACGTTTGTCCCCGCCGGTTTAAATTCCTGGTGGAATCTGATTTCGCGTCCTATTTTTTCAACCTCACATTTCTCAATATCATCAATGAATATCACAGCATGTGGAACACCAGTATTAATAAACTGGACAGACATATCATTTCCAAAAACATTGACATGTATATCCTTCTTCAAATTTTTTGGCTTTGTAAGCTCTGTCTTTACTTCAGAGCCATTTACTTCAGCCTTTATTATGCCTGCTTTTGTTTCAAAGGTCACACGGGAGCCTGCAATCTTATTAATAAACGCAAACCTTGCCGCACACCTGCTGCCGTTACCGCACATTTCAGCTTCACTTCCGTCAGAATTATAAAAGCGCCACTTAAAATCAGCCTTGTCTGAGTGTTCTAAGAAAATTGCGCCATCTGCTCCAAGAGAAAGAGATCTGTGGCAGATCTTTCTCGTAAAAGCTGAAAGATCGTTCGCAGGAAGTTTCTGGCTCATAATATCTATCAATATGAAATCATTCCCGCTTCCTGTCATCTTTGTAAATTTTATTCTGTCTGTCATAATTTCTAACCTGCTATATCACTAGGTTGTTAATCTGAAACCTTCTCTCCCCTTACAAGGTCACCATAGTTCTCTCTCTTTCTAACCACTGAAACCTTCTTCTTATCTACCAAAACCTCAGCGACACGCGGCCTTGAATTATAATTTGAACTCATGGTGAAACCATAAGCACCTGCACTCATTACAGCCAGCAGATCTCCTCTTTTGGCCGGAGCTATCATCCTGTCCTTTGCAAGAAAATCTCCTGACTCGCATATCGGACCTACAACATCAGCCTCAATCTTTTCAGATTTAACCTTTTTCACAGGAACTATTTCCTGATACGCGCCGTAAAGACTTGGCCTTACAAGGTCATTCATTCCTGCATCTACTATTACAAAATTCTTTATACCATTTGTCTTTGTAAACATAACCTTTGTAACCAGTATACCGGCATTACCGACTATCACCCTTCCTGGCTCCAGAAGAACGGTGCAGCCAAGATCAGCAAGATACGGCATCAATGCTGCAGCATAATTTTTCGGATGCGGCGGCTCTTCATCCTTATATGTTATTCCAAGACCTCCACCCATGTCAAAATACCTTATATCTATTCCTTCTTTTCTCAGGTTTTGAAGGAGGACTTTTGTCCTTTTCAATGAATCAACAAATGGTGAAACCGAAGTAAGCTGTGATCCTATATGGTAATGAATGCCTACAACATCAAGCCACTTCATTATCTTCGCTTTCCTGTATTCAGCAACAGCATCATTGATGTTTATCCCAAACTTGTTTTTCTTAAGACCCGTTGAAATATATGGATGAGTTTTTGGATCAACATCAGGATTTATCCTGAAAGACACCGGAGCTTTCTTCCTGAGTCTTCCTGCTATATCATTTATGACCTCAGCCTCTTCAGATGACTCGATATTGAACATCAGAATCCCTGAGCGAAGCGCATATTCAATTTCTCCAGTTGACTTTCCTACCCCTGAAAAAAGTATTTTATTTGCCGGTACTCCTGCCTTTCTTGCCCTGTAAAGTTCACCGCCCGACACGATATCAGCTCCGGCCCCGCACCCTGCAAGCAGCGAAAGAATGGAGAGATTCGAATTGGCTTTCATGGCAAAGCAGGTAATATGCTTTATTTTTTTAAATGCCCCATCAATTGCCTTATAATGTCTGAGGATTGTTTCTTTGCTGTAGAGATAAAATGGTGTTCCGACCTTTTCTGCTATTTCCTCAACAGGAACATCTTCACAATAAAGTTTGCCTTTGCGGTACTTGAATTCATTCATTATCAAAATCTCCCCTAAAAAGCCTTATCCGATACGATATTTGAAAAAGCACTTTCATTTTTCCTCTTTGAATTGTCAACTGCCTTTATTTTATAGAAATATTCCTTCCCGATTTCAACATTCATATCATCATAATATTCATTGGAGGCTATATCCTGATTGAGATTTTCGTACTCTCCCTCCGCTGAAGTGCTTCTGTATATTTTATATCCAAGCACATCGTCAGAACTGCTCTTCTGCCAGCTCAGGCTTATTCTTCCGGCAGCTCCAATAACCTTCAAGGCTGGCGGTTCCGGAGGTATGAGATCAGGAAAATCCGCCTCTGCTACATCTGACGTGCGGCTTTCATGCCATGGAGGAATATAATTATCAACCGCCCTGACAATATAATAATAAGTATTATCCTTTTGAACGGACATATCAATGAAGCTGTTCTTGGTTATAAGAGTTGCATTAATAGGTCTGAAATATTTTTGATCTTCTTTTTTCCTGTAAACATTATAACCAGTAACTTCTTTAATAGGTGTACCATCAACCTTGGTCGTAGGCGACAACCACATAAGACGTACATAATTATTTACCAGGACAGCCTTAACGTCTGAAGGTGGCGACGGTTCAACGGAATAATAAATATCAATCGTATCGCTTATCCTTATGATATTACCATCCTTATCCATTGATGCCACGATATAGTGGTACCATTCTCCTTCTTTCATACCCGAAGTCTCACTAAATACATAGGAACCCTCGCTATCCTTCTTGCCTGAATCAAGCGTAGATATTTTAGTGAATTTTTCATCCCCGGCACTTCGGTAAATGTCATAATAAGCCGGCTCTACGACATCCACAACAGGCTCCCATGAAAAGCTTATTTTACCTTCAGATACCTCCGCTTTATTAACAGTCATTTTTGAAATCTTTCCTGTATCGAAAAGTTTAGGAGGTGCTTTTTTGCCGCATGACAGAATTGTGAGCACAGCAACAAGCAATATGGGGAACAAAATCTTTTTCATTAGCAAACCGGATATATTAATTAAAAAACTTTTCACAAATCAGGAAAGTTTGAGTTTCCCGAGGATACCATATAGACGCTTAATGTTCTTTTTAACTTCCGCAGGAGATGTACTCCCGGAAGTTTTTTTTCTTTTTACAGAGCTTTTTGGATCAAGTATTCCCAATACGTCTTCGCAAAATCCCTTATGAAAACTCATAAGTTCATTCATGGAAAGATCTCTCAGTTTCTTTTTCTTATTCAAACAATAGATGACAATCTTTCCGGAAACTTCATGTGCCTGCCTGAAAGGAACTAACTTCATAACAAGGTAGTCAGCCAAATCTGTTGCTTCCATGAACCCCTCTCCTGCCTCGTACTCGAGTCTGGCACGGTTGAACTTAATCTTACCAAAGAATTTCCCAAGCACTAAAAGAGACTTCTTTACTGTATCTGCTGTATCAAAGAGAGCTTCCTTGTCCTCCTGCATATCTCTGTTATAGGTAAGAGGTTGTGCCTTAAGAAGCGTAAGAACAGATATAAGACTTCCGTAAACTCTTCCGGTCTTGCCGCGGACAAGTTCGAGTACATCCGGATTCTTCTTCTGCGGCATCATGCTGCTTCCTGTGGTAAATTCATCGGGAAGCTCAACAAAGGAAAATTCTGTCCCGTTCCAGAGTATTAATTCCTCACACATTCTGCTTAAATGCATAAAGAGCAGGGAAGAAAAGAAAATAAATTCCAGTTGATAGTCCCTATCACTCACTGTATCCATGCTGTTTGCCGTAACAGATGAAAAACCCAAAAGCTTCGCAACATATTCCCGGTCAAGCGGAAAACTTGAACCTGCAAGCGCTCCAGCGCCAAGGGGCATTACGTCTGCGCTCTTATAACATTGTTTAAGCCTTCCGATATCGCGCAGCAGCATCTCCGTATAAGCATGAAGGTGATGTGAAAGTAGAACAGACTGCGCATGCTGCATATGCGTATAGCCCGGCATTACAACATCGATCTGTTTTTCAGCTGCTGCTGCAATCTCGCTGATGAATTGCTTAAGGAGAGTAAATATCTCCTTTATCTCATCCTTAAGATACATTCTTGTATCAAGGGCAACCTGGTCGTTGCGGCTTCTTCCTGTATGGAGTTTCTTCCCTGTTTCTCCTGCTTTTTCGATAAGTTTTCCTTCAATGTACATATGGATATCTTCAACTTCAGGAGTAAACTTCGCCTTGCCTGATGCTATCTCGTTTTCTATCTCTTTGAGCGTGGAGGTAATCTTTCTGCATTCGGAAGCTGAAATTATTCCAACTTTTTGAAGCATTTTGCAGTGGGCGATGTTCCCTTCTATATCATGCCTGTAAAGGCGCTTATCAAAGTCTATCGATGCAGTGAATTCATCGACAATCCTGTCAGTAGCAGCCTCGAACCTCCCGCCCCAAAGTTTTTTCATCTTCAGCCTTTTTTCTTTCCCTGCACTTTTGAGTTGATTTTAAGCCTGAGCGAATTAAGGTTTATAAATCCCGTTGCATCCGCTTGTCTGTAACCCTTCCCCTTTTCAAAGGTAACAATCTCTTCTCTGTAGAGGGAGTTGGGGGATTTTCTGCCGCATACAATACAGTTTCCCTTGTACAGCTTAAGCCTCACAACACCAGAGACATGCTGCTGCGACTCATCTATCATCTGCTGCATCAATCTGCGTTCAGGACTGAACCAGTATCCGTAATATATCATCCTGGCATAATCCGGTATCAGCGAATCTCTGAGATGCATTACCTCACGGTCAAGCGTTATTGATTCAAGTGCTCGATGAGCAACGTAAATTATTGTTCCTCCTGGTGTTTCATATACACCTCTGGATTTCATGCCTACACACCTGTTTTCAACAAGGTCAACCCTTCCTATGCCGTTCTCACCGCCTATCTTGTTTAACTCCTTTAAAAGCTCATGAGATTTCATTTTTTTACCATCAATGGCTACCGGATTTCCTTTTTCGAATGTTATCTCAATATATTTGGGTTTATCAGGCGCTTTTTCAGGCGAAACAGAAAGAGCAAACATGTTTGAAGGAGGCTCATTCCAGGGGTCTTCTAATATTCCTCCCTCAAAGCTTATGTGAAGGATATTCCGGTCTGAAGAATAAGGTTTAGCCGCTGTAACAGGAACAGGGATATTCCATTTTTTTGCATATGTTATCAGCGCTTCCCGCGAATCAAGCTCCCATTCACGCCACGGCGCGATAACATTTATAGACGGATTTAGGGCATAATAACTAAGCTCAAATCTTACCTGATCATTGCCTTTGCCTGTAGCCCCATGTGAAACATATTCTGCTTTTTCTTTTTTAGCTATTTCTATTTGCTTCTTTGCAATAAGAGGACGGGCAATTGATGTACCAAGTAGATAGCTCCCCTCGTATATTGCATTCCCTCTAAGCATGGGGAAAACGAAATCCTTTACGAACTCTTCTTTTAGATCTTCAACATAAACTTTGCTTGCACCGGTTTTTATTGCCTTCTCCCTTGCTTCTTCAAGCTCCTCCCCTTGTCCTAGATCGGCTATGAACGCTATAACATCGCACATGTAATTTTCTTTAAGCCACCTTAAAATTACGGATGTGTCGAGACCACCGGAATAAGCAAGGACTATCTTCTTTCCCATCTTGATATCTCCTTAAATCTGATTATTAAAATGTCTCTGCCATCAGGAATTCAAGCACTGCTTTTTGCAGATGCAGACGATTCTCAGCCTGGTCAAATATTATGGAATTTGCGCTGTCAAGGACATCAGAAGTTATCTCTTCATCCCTGTGAGCTGGCAAACAATGCATTATCTTTACTCCTTCAGGGGCACTCGCAACAAGCTTGCTGTTAACCTGGTATGGAGCAAAATATTTCAGTTTCTCATCATGTTGATCCTCCTGCCCCATGCTTACCCAGACATCGGTATATATTATATCCGCTCCCTTAACAGCTTCGAATGGGTCTGTCATTACCTTGTATGTCCCTTTGGCATTCTTTTCAACCAAAGCCAGTTTCTCTTTTAGCTCGTCAGACACGACATATCCTTCCGGACACGCTACCGTAAGTGATATCCCCATCATGAGCGCTCCGAGAATAAGCGAATTAGTAACATTGTTGAAATCACCGACGTAAGTCATTTTTATCCCGTCGAGACCGCTAAAATATTCTTCGATGGTCATCATGTCTGAGAGGACCTGGCATGGATGGAAGGAATCCGAAAGTCCGTTAATTACCGGGATTGTCGCCTTAGATGCAAACTCCTCAAGGTCGGACTGTTTGTAAGTCCTTATGACAACACTGTCAAGGTAACGGGATAAAACCTGCGATGTGTCTGCAACAGTTTCACCGCGGCCGAGCTGTATTTCTTTTTCGCTTAAAAAAAGTGCAAGACCTCCAAGCTGATACATGCCTACTTCAAAAGTCACTCTTGTCCTCGTTGATGGCTTATGGAATATCATCCCTAATGTTTTACCATCAAGCGGCTTGTGGGCTATCCCCTGCAGCCTCCATTGCTTAAGAAGCTTTGCCCTGTCAAGCAGGTGTCTTACCTCATCCGCTGTAAGATTAGCTATGGTAAGTAAATCACGTTTTCCCATTTTCATTCACACAATCATCCACAAGATTAATATCCATTAAGAGAATATATGATTCTCAAATATAATCATGGCTTCTTCTATTTCTTCTTCTTTAATAATAAGAGGAGGCAGAAATCTTATTACATTCCCCTTGGTGCAGTTTACCAGAAGTCCGTCATTTAAACATTTATTTACTATCTCCGTCGCCTCATCCTGAAATTCAACACCAAGCATAAGGCCAAGACCTCTTACTTGTTTTATCCCTTTGTGCTTGCTCATAAGCCCATTGAGTTTTTCCTTGAAATAGACACCCATTGTCTTGCAGTTTTCAAGGATGCCACCTCTCAACTGATTTAAAACTTCAACACCCAGAGCACATGAAAGCGGGTTTCCACCGAAAGTGCTTGCATGATCACCCGGTGAAAACGCGGCAGCCACATCATCCTTTGCAACAATGGCACCAAGAGGCAACCCTCCGCCAAGCCCCTTTGCGAGTGCAATAATATCAGGCTCAATATCGAAATGCGAATAGGCAAACATTTTTCCGGTCCGGCCTATACCTGTCTGGACTTCATCATAAATAAGAAGGATACCCCATTCATTGCATATCTGCCTTAGTTCTTTGAGGTAATCATTGTTTGCAACTACCACCCCGCCCTCGCCCTGAACAGGCTCAACCATAACGGCGCAGGTGTTTTTATCAATTGCAGATAGAAGACCCTCTCCGTCATTGAAGTCTACATGCCTGAAACCCGGAAGAAGCGGAGAATAACCTGCCTTTATTTTATCCTGTCCTGTTGCTGACATGGTGGCAAATGTCCTTCCGTGGAAAGAATTTTTCATTGTTATTATCTCATACCTGTTTTCACTCCCATATTTTTGGAGAGAATACTTTCGTGCAAGTTTTATTGCAGCTTCATTTGCCTCAGCTCCGCTGTTTGCAAAAAACACCTTCCCCGGGAAACTTTCTTCAATCAGTATTCTTGCCAATTCAACCTGGCTTTCTATACAGAAAAGGTTCGAAGTGTGGAGAGGTTTATTCCCCCAGGTTTTCATCCTTTCTGTAATCTGTCTATTCCCGTAACCCAGAGCATTAACCCCTATGCCGCTTATACAATCAAGATATTTTTTCCCGGATAAATCATAAAGATATACCCCATCGCCGTGAGTAAAACATAAAGGATATCTCTTGTATGTATTCATGAGATATTTAGATACATCATCTTTTATATTTTCTTTGTTCATTTTTACGCCATTTTTTTTGAGGTAAAGGCAAATTTTTATATCAGAATTCACCTATTATCAAGAGAAATCTCAATTATGTAAAATCTCTGTTAAAATCTAACTTTTTTAAAAACTATTTTATTAAATAAACAGGCTAAACAAATTAGGTGTAAGGGATTATCAGTTATTCAATTTTTTTTACGGAAGTATTTCACTACAAAAACAACAATGAAAATGACTACCAAAATACCAAGAATGGTAGAATAGGCTTGAGATAGACTTAAAAGTCTTTCCCAATTATTACCAATCAGCATCCCTGCCCATATTATAAGAACATTCCAGAGGATTACGCTTATTAGGTTATATGCCTGGACGCTCCAGATGCTCATTCCCGTAATGCCTGCGACAATGAAGAAAAAGGCCCTGACACCGGGCATGAACCTGTTCATCACAATGATAAGAGCGCCGTATTTGTCGAACTTTTCTTTCACATAATTATAGCGCTCGACTGTCAAAACCCCGTAGCTACCGGCTGCTATTGTCTTGCCGTTATCCTTAACAAAAGCGCCGCCAATCTTCCTGCCAAGATAATAATCTATACATGAACCGGTTATGCTTCCAAGTGTAACGCTTGCAAGGACTGCAGTAAAGTTCCATCCCCTTGTTGCAATAAGAAAGGCCCCAAAAAGTGTTACAGTGTCACCTGGAAATGGAGGAAAAACATACTCTATTACCGAGCTCGCTAAAAGTACGCTGTAGCCAAGCACATTCTCATTGGAAAGAAGAAAGGCAATTAATTTATCTGTCATGGGCAGGCAATATAATCCTTATTAAAATCAAAAAGTAGTTCTTTTTCTCCATGCCAGTTAAGAACAAACTGTTTTGAGTCATCTATGTTTCCAATTGTCGTTGCTGTAATTCCAACTGTATTGAACATCGATATAACTCTATCGCTGTTAGATGGTAAACAGGAAATTATGAAACCGTAGCTTAAAAAACTTTTTATCCACTTATTGAACTCCATATCCTGGGGAGCAGGTATTCTATCAAGGTATATAATCCCCCCTTTTTTAGAAGATTCTAAAAGCATTGCTATAGTTCCTGCAATTCCGCCCATACTCACGTCCTTAGCCGCGGTAACTATCCCTTTTTCAGCAAGCTGGTTCATAACACCCAGTTGACTTAGCACAACCGCTGACTCCTTGCCGGAATTAGAATCCCAGCTGCTAACGGACTTGCATCCCTGTTTTCCATTAAGGTCAACTGCAAGGATAATATCATCACCGGGATTTGCGCCAAAGCTTGTTATAAACTTTGTCGCACGTCCCAGTATGGCAACTGATACCGCATCCTCATCAGCCCCTGGATGAATATGTCCTCCTATCATAGGAACCCTAAACTTAAGGGACGCATTCTTCATTCCCTCAATTATTTTTCTCAAAACATCTTCTGACCTGTATGAGATTACGTTCACAGCGGCAATCGGGGTTCCGCCCATTGCGTATATGTCGCTCACGTTCACCATTACCGAAGCTTTACCCGCTGCATAGGGCTCATTTTTAACAAGGTAAGGATGAATCCCGTCGCATGCAAGGAGAAGATATTCATCGTCTGACTTCGATTTTATCACCCCTGCATCATCGCCTAATCCAATTACAACATCATCAGGCCAGAACGCACCTTTTAATACCTCACTGACAATCTTAATGTCCTTTTTCCGCCTGATTCCGTCGAATTGCCTGAGGTCTTCAATTATTTCCTTGAGCATTTTAGGGCACCCCTTTGTTGCGGCTCTCCTAACACAGAGATTGGAATATATCAATCTTACGCCGCATGTTTTTACATTTTTGACGATAAATGATATTATTCTTTTTGTAATTAAAAAATACTTGCAAGGAAGGTTCGCATATATTGAAAACATTATTTCTCATAAGACATGGTGAATCAGTTTTAAATCTTGAGAGACGGATTCAGGGTCAGCTCGATTCAAACCTTACTGAACGCGGCAGGGAACAGGTAAGACGTTTGTCGTCTAAGATTATGGATTTAAAAATCGACAAACTATATTCAAGTCCTCTGAAACGGACTATAGAAACGGCTGAGATAGTCTCAACAGCTTCCGGAAAGGAAATAGTGACAGATAATAATATTATGGAAATAAATATGGGTGAATGGGAGGGAATATCGTTTCAGACTTTTATGTCTCAGGATCCTGAGCTTTTCAAGATGTTTGTCCAATGTCCTGCAAACGTTAAAATACCGGGAGGAGAAAAAATAATAAATTTCCGTAACAGAATAATAGAATGGCTTGATAAAATACTTCAAATGAGTGACAATACAGTCGCATTAGTAACGCATGCTGGAGTTATAAACACTATTCTCTGTTATGTACTTGGACAGGACATGAACAGTCTTTGGAGGTTTAAAACTGAGAATAGTTCTTTATGTGAAATATTTTTTAATGGAAACAGTGCACGAGTAATGAAAATTAACGATACAACACATTTAACCGACGACCTCAGAGGATTGAAACTGGGAGCAGGATTCTCAAAGGGAGAAAGCAATGCCTGAATTAAGAAAAGATCCAATCATTGGAAGATGGGTAATAATAGCAACGGAACGAAGCAAAAGACCTACAGATTTTGCTTTGGCGGCGGATACAAAAAAAGGAGGATTTTGTCCTTTTTGTTCCGGTAACGAGGATAAAACACCGCCTGAAATAATGGCATACAGGGAAAAAGGAACAAAGCCTAATACTGCCGGCTGGCACACAAGGGTAGTAAACAATAAGTTTCCTGCTTTGTTAGATGAGGGAAAGCTGATAAGAACCGGAGACGGCATATATGACAAAATTGCCGGAATAGGAACGCACGAAGTTATAATTGAGACTCCAAATCATGAGCTTAGTATTGCGACCCTGCCTATCAACAAAGTAAGGCTCTTAGTTTCATGTTACAGGGAAAGAGTCCTGCATCTCAAAAAAGACAAAAGATTTAAATATGCAATGATCTTTAAAAACCATGGAGAATCTGCAGGTGCATCACTTGAACATCCGCACACACAGCTTATCGCTCTCCCCATTATTCCAAAGCTGGTACGCGAGGAACAATTTGGAGCACAGAAATATTTTGATTACAAGGAAAGGTGTATTTTCTGCGATATCGCGAGGCAGGAAATGGAAAGAGGTATCAGGATGATAGAGGAAAATGACTCATTCCTGACAATGGTCCCATTTGCACCAAGATTCCCTTTTGAATTATGCATTGTTCCTAAAAGGCATATGGCTGCGTTTGAGAGCATTACCGACACAGAGCTTTCAGATCTGGCCGAAATATTGAAACATGCACTTATGAGACTTGATATCACTCTTAAAAATCCTTCTTACAATTTTGTAATGCATACTTCGCCGTTCGGTGACAGCGAAAGCGAATCTTTTCACTGGCACATAGAAATTATGCCCAAGCTCACAAAAGTCGCCGGATTCGAATGGGGCACAGGATTCTACATCAACCCTGTGCTTCCTGAAGTAGCAGCAACTTTTCTAAGAGAATGCATTCTGGAAACACCAAGATATGAACAGGCTGATTTAATTGACATACAATGATCGACTGGATAGAGTTTTATAAAGATATACTTGATATAACCAATGCAGTGCCTGATTTTGACACAACTCTGCATAGGTCAATCATTACTCTGAAAAAATACTTTCAACTCCCTATCAATACGGTTTTTCTTGCTGATGATTTAGGTGAACGTCTTATTCTGAAAGCCAGTGATTGTGCTGAAATAAAGGAAGACAATGAAGTTTATCTATCCTGCAGAATATCAGAAGATAAACCATTAGCTTTAGCTGGGACTTTTTCAATTATAAACAACCCGGAAGAACTTGAAAACTTTTTCACTTACATACCAGACGAACTAAAAAGAATCAAAACACTGATACTTAAGACTCAAAAAATAGAAGAGAAACGCAGTGTTATGATTCTCATGGGATGCAATACTGCCTTAGAAAAGGATGATTCCTTTCTAAAAGATCTGGATACTGCTTCAACCTATATTGCAAACAAAATAACTACAGCTGATATTATCCGTAACGCTAAACACAACCTCCTTAAACTTCAGAGTCTTAATGAAATAGGGACTGTTCTCAACTCAGAAACATCCCTGCAAAACCTGCTTGATTTAGTCGTGAAAACATCCGTTGAATTAATCCCGTCTAAGGGTTCCGTGCTTCGTATCCTTAATACACAGAATAATATTCTTGAAGTAAAAGCAAACTATGGTGCAGATGAAGTAGTTAAGCGCTTCCCATCTGTCAAAACAGGTGAATTCATAACCGGCAGAGTTGTGGAAAGCGGTACTCCTCTACTTATAAACGATATCAGGAATGCCAACATACCAACTCCGTTGCGCGACATACCAATAACTTCGGTATTATGTGTTCCTCTTAAAGCTGAAGACAAGGTTATAGGGACTCTTGGACTCGTTGACAAATACCCTGTCTTTAAAGGAAAGTTTTCAAATTTCACTGAAAATGATATGAGACTCCTTTCAACCCTTGCAAGCCAGGCTGCTGTTGCTGTAGAAAAAACGAATACCTATCACAATATGCAAAAGCTTGCTGAAGACAATCAGAAGAAACTGAGGGAACTTACAATACTCCATGAAATATCGAATGCAATGCGCCTTACAACAAACCTGACAAGACGGCTTTATATGGTCCTGACAGCAGTAACCATACAGGACGGACTTGGATTCAACAGGGCTTTCATTCTTATGTTAAATGAAAGAACAAATGTCCTTCAGGGAATGCTGGGCGTAGGACCTGACAGCGCGCAGGATGCAGGAAGGATTTGGAATTCAATGGTTGCCAGACACTTTACCCTGCAGGAAGCCCTGACATCTGCAGATTACCTGGCAAATCTCACCCAATCACAGGTAAACAGGATTGCAAGGTCTATCAGGATCGATATATCAAAGTCGAACTGTATTCTTGCACGCACAGTGAAAGAGAAGAGACCTTTTAATATTGCAGAATTAGTTGGAGACAGCACTGTGAATAAGGAAATTCTCGAAAAAATGCAGACAGATAACTTTGCCTCTGTCCCGCTGCTTGCCAGGGATAAAGTTATAGGAATCCTGCTTGTCGACAACATATTCAATAGAAAACCCATTACTGAAGATGAAATAAGATTTCTGAGTGTCTTCGCAAATCAGGCAGGACTCGCTATAGAAACTACAAGGTTATATTCTTACCTTGAAGAAACAAATGAAGAACTAAAAAAAATGCAGCAACGACTGATAGAATCTGAGAAACTCGCTGCATTGGGTGAAATGGCGGCAACCGTAGCTCATGAGATTCGGAACCCTCTCGTCTCGATTGGCGGTTTTGCAAGGAGACTTAAGTCAATAATGAGCGGTGCCGGTGATGAATCTGCGTACCTTGATATAATCATAAAAGAAGTTCAGAGGCTGGAAAAAATCCTGAAGGACATACTTAACTTTTCCAGGGAATCTTCCCTTGAAATGACGGAGAACAACATAAATGACCTTCTGCAGGACATAATAATAATGTTCAGTTCCGAGTTTAAGGAAAAGCATATTGATATTATAACTGAATTTGACCAGGATATACCGCCATTCAGGTTTGATATTCTGCAAATGAAACAAGCTATAATAAATGTATTATCCAACTCGGCTCAGGCAATAAACAGAAATGGGGCAATCACTATAAAAACCCATTTTACCCCTGAAGAAGATATTGTCGTAATTGAAATATCAGATACAGGAGGTGGTATTCCGCCACAGGTGCTTGACAACATCTTCAGTCCCTTTTTCACAACAAAAAACTACGGCATAGGATTAGGGTTGGCAATTACAAAGAAAATAGTAGAAAACCACAGAGGAAACATAGATATTACAAACAAGGTTGGAGAGGGGATAATATTTGAGATTAATCTTCCTTTAAATCAAAATGGCAAGCAGGTTACTCTCACCCAAAACCAGGAACTTAATGGAGGTAACAGGCTATGAAAACAATTTTAGTAGTAGATGATGAAGAAAATATCAGAACATTATTCAGAGTAGAACTCACCGACGAGGGATATACCGTGTTAACTGCGGAAACAGCTGAAGAAGCATTGGTAATCCTTTCAAAACAGACGCCTGACCTCATTACAGTAGATATAAAGCTTCCGGACATGAATGGTGTAGAGTTACTGCGAAAAATAAAAGAAATAAACAGGCAGTTGCCTGTCATTATGTGCACAGCTTACGATGAATATAAGCAGGATTTTGGAGTATGGGCATCGGATGGATACATTGTCAAATCATCAGACCTGACAGAATTAAAAAATAAAATAAAGGAATTAATCCATTAATGGAAGCATTAATATTTCTTACAATCTTCAGCGCATGTACATACTTTTTTGTTAAGTATGTACGGCTCGTAATAATTAATGCCAATGTAAAGGGGTTCAGAGAATGCGCAAAGACGGTAGTGACGCTGCTTATAGAGGAACCTCTTTTCCTGATACTCTATTTTGGTTTTCTCATCGGCCTGAATATTCTTAGTTTTGCACTCCTGCATTATTTGACCTGAATAAATTCTTTCAGAAAACAGTTGCAAAAAAATATTTACTTTCTATTATTACGTTTGATTTCTCTGTAGCATCTTAATACATACCAATATTTTTTATCCGGGTATTTTTTTATGACAGATATATGGTCTCAGGCTCTTGATTTAATATCGGCAAAGGTTAACCAGAAGTCATTTGAAACATGGTTTAAGCCTACCTCGCTCTTTGATTATTCTTTGGACGATAATGAAATACAGCTAGAAATCCCAAATCCCTATTTCGAGACGTGGCTTCGGAAAAACCATTTAGAGCTTATTAAGGATACACTCTGCGAAATAACTAATGGCTCAGACATAAGTATAAAATTTATAATAACAAAAAACAGAGGCGATGGAACTCCCGCTGAAGTGCGGAAACCTTCCCCTGTAAATAATGAATCTAAACAAATTCCAATCAATTCATATTACACATTTGAAAACTTTGTTGTTGGAGGTTCAAATCAGTTAGCTAATGCAGCATCACATGCTGTAGCAGAAGAACCCGGGAAGAGATATAATCCATTATTTATATATGGCGGAGTCGGTCTGGGTAAAACACATCTCCTGCATGCAATAGGAAACTATGTGCTAAGACACAGCGGAAACACAATTATAATATATATGTCATCTGAGAATTTTGTAAATGACCTCGTTAATTCCATACGTTTCGGCAGAATGGAAAGCTTCAGATCAAGATACAGGAAAGCTGACCTTCTCCTCATTGATGATATCCAGTTCATTGGAGGTAAAGTAAGAACAATGGAAGAGTTCTTCTTTACCTTTAATGATCTTTATGACTCAAACAAACAGATAGTCGTAACCAGTGACAGGTCTCCAAAGGATATTTCAAGTCTTGAGGAAAGACTTAAATCAAGATTTGAATGGGGCTTAATTGCTGATATACAGGAACCAGATATTGAGACAAAAGCAGCCATAATAAAGAAAAAAGCAGATTTATGGGATATTAAGATTTCTGATGAAGTCACCATGTATATGGCAGCAAACCTGGGTTCAAACGTAAGAGAAATAGAAGGCGCTTTAAAAAGAGTAAATATGTTTGCACATATTTCTAAAAACAGCATCACTATTGACCTTGTTGAAGAGATACTCAAGAATTACATCAAATCAAAGGTCAGATTTTTCTCTACTGAAGAGATACAGTTGGAGGTCGCAAATAAGTATGGCCTAAAAGTAATCGACTTGAAATCAAAGATAAGAAGAAGAGAACTGGTTACGCCAAGGCAGATTGCAATGTATCTCTCCAAGAAACTGACACAGGATTCACTTCCACAAATCGGCAGAAAGTTTGGCGGGAAAGACCATACTACAGTTATTCATTCAATAAGAAAAATTGAAGAAGAAATGAAACAAAACAAAAAACTTGCGAAAGACATAGAAGAACTTAAAGAAAAGCTTTCCTGAGAATTAAATAACCCCGGAGCCCAAATATGGAAGATTTTAAATCGCTGATAATCTCACTCGAAGCCCAATGTACGGATGAACATCAAAAAGACATATTTGAAAATATAGTAGATAAAACCTGTGAATACCTTGCTGATTTATTTGAGGTTGACCAAACAGAGGTCGCCATTATCATACTTACAAACAATGAAAAGTTTCTTCGATTCATTGCACCAAAAAAACTCTATAAAGGCGGTGCCACATTCCCGCTCTCAAAAAGGGAAAGCCTTTCTACTAAGGTTATGCTTACTAAAAAAAGCGACATAAAAAATGATGTTATAAATATAAAACATCTGAGCATTTATGAGCAGGTAAAAACTTCAGAAGAGAAACCAAAACCAATACAAAAAATGCTTACCGTTCCTCTCATCCACGAAGATAAGGCAGTAGGAGTTATTCAGATAAGTCGAAAAGGATTATCTCCAAATGAAGCGGGACAAGATTT
Source organism: Candidatus Schekmanbacteria bacterium (assembly GCA_016219965.1). Classification (NCBI taxonomy): domain Bacteria; phylum Candidatus Schekmaniibacteriota; species Candidatus Schekmanbacteria bacterium. The sequence continues at coordinate 382,491 of JACRJM010000015.1, read as the reverse complement.
CTCGGAAGCTGACGTACAAAAGTTATTATCCCTTGTCCCCTCATTCCTTCCATCATTAATTAAAACTAAACCTCACTCAATCTGATTTTTTTAAAAATAAAGCTTAATTATTCTTTAATACCGACAATAACTTTCTTTCCGTTTTTTCTACCGACAGCGTTAATTATATTCCTGATAGAATTTATAATTTTACCCTTCTTGCCTATTACAAGACCAATCTCTTCCTTTGCCACAGCAATTTCAAGAATTACCGTAGTTTCACTTTTCGTTTCTGTAACGCTCACTGCTTCAGGCTTGTCAACGAGTTTCTGAACAATCAATTCAGTTAGTTCCTTCATTCATCTCTCCTTTTCTTCTGTACCAATTTTAAAATTTCCTTATCACTTTCAAAACTATTCCATCATTAATAAAATACTATAAGAGGGGTATATCTTTGTCAAATCATTAAATCAATCCCTAGTGCTTCTGTAAGGAAGAGCGATAAGGCCTGTCCTCGCCATCTCCTCTATTCCAAAAAATGAAAGAAGTTTAATAATACCCTTTATCTGTCGCTCGTTTCCGACAACCTGTACAGTCAGTGTTTTCTCAGACATATCCACTATAGTTCCATTGAAAACATCGCTTATTTCTATTATCTCTCCGCGGGTTTCTTTGCTGCAGTTCACAGTTATTATAGCCAGTTCGCGTGTAACTGAATCAGCATAATCAAGTTCCACCACTTTAATTACGTCTATAAGTTTACGAACTTGTTTTACGACCTGTTCAATTACCCTTTCGTCCCCTTTGACAACTATGGTTATTCTTGTAACATCAGGTTTTTCAGTAATACCTGCAGCAATACTTTCAATGTTGTAAGCACGACGTGCAAAAAGACCTGCAATATGAGAAAGAACACCCGGGTGATTCCTGACAAGAATCGATAAAGTACGTCTTTCCATTAGTATCACTCCATAATTGTTTCTATAGATCCGCCTGCCGGAATCATGGGCATTACATTCTCCTCACGTTCAACCCTGAAATCAAGCAGCACCATCCCGTCATGTTTCAACGCTTTTTCAATAGCTGGTTTAACCTCATCCGGTTTTTCAATCTTTATCCCTTTCACACCATACCCTTCAGCGATTTTTACGAAATCCGGACTTTCACCTAAATCGGTGTAGGAATATCTCTTTCCCAAGAAAAGCTGCTGCCACTGCCTGACCATACCTAAAAACCCGTTATTTATCAGAACAACCTTTATGGGAAGTTTGTAGTGCGCAGCCGTAGCCATTTCCTGTATTGTCATCTGAAAGCTGCCATCTCCGGTAATGTTTATAACTGTCTTGTCCGGTCTTCCTATGACAGCTCCGATTGAAGCGGGAAATCCAAATCCCATTGTGCCAAGTCCTCCGGATGAAATGAATGTACGCGATTCCTTAAGTTTTAGATACTGTGCTGCCCACATCTGGTGCTGTCCGACATCAGTTACAAATATGGCATCACCGTCAATAACATCATTTACAGCTTCAATTACCTGCTGGGGTTTTATGACCTTCTTATCAGAATGTTTATACTTAAGCGGGTAATCTTTCTTGTATTTTTTAATTTTTTCAACCCATTCTTTGCGAGGTTGTGACTTGACTTTTTCAGCAATTATGCCAAGGACAGTTTTCGCGTCACCTACAATTGGAATTTCAACCTGCTTAATCTTACCTATTTCTGCAGGATCTATATCGATATGAATTATTTTTGCATCTTGTGCAAAATTGTCAGGATTCCCTGTTACACGGTCGTCAAACCTTGCTCCAACAGCGATAAGAAGGTCACATTCCCTGACAGCAAGGTTTGCATATTTTGTTCCATGCATACCTACCATTCCCAAATTAAGATCTTCCTCAGATGGCATGGAGCCAAGAGCCATAAGCGTAAGGACAACAGGGATATTTCCTTTCCTTGAAAGGGAAACAAGTTCCTTAACAGCAGATGAAGTAATAATCCCGCCTCCGGCATATATTACAGGCCGACGAGCGGTATCTATTGCCTTTATTGCTTCGTTTATCTGCATCGTATTACCCTTAACATTGGGCTTATAGCTTGGAAGTCTCACATCATATTTCCCATAAACCGCTGACATGTCCTGTATGTCTTTAGGCACGTCAATGAGTACTGGTCCGGGTCTTCCGGTAGTAGCAATATGAATTGCTTCAGCCATGATCTGTCCCATCTTTGATACATCTTTAACAAGATAATTATATTTTGTTATTGGAACAGTAATACCGTATATATCAGCCTCCTGAAAACTGTCATTACCTATCATATGAGTAGGAACCTGCCCTGTTATGGCAACCAAAGGCACGGAATCCATATATGCATTGGCAAGACCTGTAACCAGATTCGTTGCACCAGGACCGGATGTTGCAAAGACTACTCCTAATTTCCCTGTGGCTCTCGCAAATCCGTCTGCAGCGTGGATTGCTCCCTGCTCATGCCTTGTAAGTATATGCCTTATCCCCTGATGTCCGTAAAGTGCATCATAAATGGGAATATTTGCACCACCGGGATAACCAAAAACAGTGTTAACTCCATTCTGGATGAGAGATTCTATTATTATTGATGCACCATTTTTCTTCACTTTATCAAATATCCTTTTCTACTGTTATTTTATAAACTAAATCTAACTTATCATATCCCTATCAAAGAATTAGAATTTAAAATATTAAGTATGATTCTGCCAATAGTCAAACACTATTTTTCCATTAACATTCCTGCATCAACGGCATAGAAATGGCACTTGACAACATATGGTTCTTATAATATCAGTCCATAGCTTTCTTAATAAGCATGGACCAGCGGAATACATAATAAAATTAATATGTTTGGAGCTTAATCTAACAAGTCCAGAGGGGGGTTAAATGTCAATAGAAACTTTGCTTCAGGAGCTTAGAGATAAGAATGCCCTTGCCGAACTCGGAGGCGGAAAAGACAAGATAGAGAAACAACACCAAGCCGGAAAATTGACGGCAAGAGAACGTATAAATATTCTTCTGGATGAAGGAACATTTGTTGAACTTGACAAATTTGTTACGCACCGCTGCCATGACTTTGGAATGGATAAACAAAAGATATATGGAGACGGAGTAATAACCGGATACGGGAAAATTGATGGAAGACAGGTTTTTCTATTTTCTCAGGATTTCACAGTATTTGGCGGCTCACTCAGCGAAACTTATGCGAGGAAGATTTCCAAGATTCAGGACATGGCAGCAAAAACTGGATGTCCCGTAATCGGAATCAATGATTCGGGAGGTGCAAGGATCCAGGAAGGCGTACTGAGCCTTGGCGGTTATGCAGAAATTTTCATGAGGAATGTAACATGCTCAGGTGTTATTCCTCAGATATCGCTCATCCTCGGACCGTGTGCCGGTGGTGCGGTCTACAGCCCTGCCCTGACAGACTTTATCATAATGGCAAAAAATACGAGCTACATGTTCATTACCGGGCCCGATGTAATAAAAACTGTAACACATGAAGACGTTACAAAAGACGACTTAGGCGGAGCAATGGCGCATAATTCTAAAAGCGGAGTAGCTCATTTTGCATGCGAAAATGATGAAGATGCACTCCTTGCAGCCCGCGAACTTTTATCCTATATACCTCAGAACTATAAAGAGGACCCTGCTGTAATCCCATGCGAAGATGATCCCAACAGGGAAGACGAAAGCCTCCAGACATTAGTACCTGATAATTCTTCCAAGCCTTACGACATGAAACATTTAATAAAAGCGGTCGTAGACAACAATCACTTTTTTGAAGTTCAGGAACACTGGGCAAAAAATATACTAATAGGTTTTGCAAGGCTCGGAGGACGGTCTGTAGGAATAATTGCAAACCAACCTGCTGTTCTTGCAGGTACACTTGACATCAATGCTTCATTAAAAGCTGGAAGATTCGTAAGGTTTTGCGACTGTTTTAACATTCCATTAATAACTTTTGAGGATGTCCCAGGATTTTTGCCGGGTATTTCCCAGGAGCACGGAGGTATAATAAAACATGGCGCCAAACTTCTTTACGCTTACTGCGAAGCGACCGTACCAAAACTTACAGTAATAACGAGAAAAGCTTATGGTGGTGCCTATGATGTTATGTCAAGTAAACACATTCATGGAGATATAAGCTTTGCCTATCCTACCGCGGAGATTGCAGTTATGGGACCGGACGGTGCGGTAAATATCATCTTTAGGAAGGAAATCGAAAAAGCTAAAGACCCTGAAAAAAGAAAAACAGAACTTGTTGATGAATATAAGAAAAGATTTGCAAACCCTTATGTTGCAGCAGAACTCGGTTATATTGATGAAATCATCGAACCTAAACAAACCAGAAGTAAACTGATAAATGCCCTCCTCATGCTTGAAAACAAGGTAGATGAAATGCCGCCCAAAAAACACAGCAACTTACCGTTTTAACAATTGGAGTAATTCAGAAAATGTTTAAGAAAATCCTTATAGCCAACAGAGGTGAAATCGCAGTCAGGATAATAAGGGCTTGCAGGGAAATGGAAATAGATACTGTCGCAGTTTTCTCAGATGCTGACAGAAATGCGCTACATGTGCGCTATGCATCTGAAGCTTTCAATATAGGCCAACCTTCCCCGCGTGAGAGCTACCTCAATATTGATAAAATCATCGATGTTGCAAAAAGAAGCGGCGCAGATGCAATTCATCCCGGATACGGCTTTTTAGCAGAAAACTCACAATTTGCCAAAACCTGTGAAGAAAATGGAATCGTGTTTATTGGCCCGTCATGTGAAGCCATAAAAAACATGGGAATAAAAACTCTGGCACGGAATCTTATGTCCAAGGCAGGAGTTCCCATAACACCTGGAGCCAAAGAGGACATTTCGGATGACAATGAACTGGAAAAGATCGCTCTTGAGATAGGATACCCTGTTATGCTGAAGGCAAGCGCAGGTGGTGGCGGAAAAGGAATGCGGCTTGTAAAAAATCCGGAGGATATGAAATCTTCCATAAGAGCTACGCGTTCAGAAGCTGCCACAGCTTTTGGAGATAGTGCCATATATATTGAAAAATTCGTCGAGAATCCTCGCCATATCGAAGTACAGATTCTTGCAGACAAGTATGGCAACACGATTCACCTTAATGAAAGAGAATGCTCAATACAAAGAAGACATCAAAAAGTAATTGAAGAAAGTCCTTCACCTATAGTTTCTCCTGAAATGAGAGTAAAAATGGGTAAAGCCGCAATAAAGGCTGCAAAGGCAGCAGGATATTACAGTGCAGGAACAGTAGAGTTTCTCGTCGATAAAAACAAAGAATTCTATTTTCTGGAGATGAACACAAGGCTTCAGGTCGAACATCCGGTAACTGAGATGGTAACCGGCATTGATATCGTAAAAGAAATGATAAAAATAGCCGCAGGAGAAAAACTCAGCATCACGCAAAACGATATAAAGGTGAACGGACATGCCATTGAATGCAGAATTTATGCGGAGGATCCTGACAATAGGTTCATGCCATCACCAGGAAAAATTTTAAATATAAGAACGCCGGGAGGACCAGGGATAAGGGATGATTCCGGAGTTTTTGAGGGATACGATGTTCCTATCTATTATGACCCTATGATATCTAAACTCGTAAGCTGGGGACGCGACAGAACTGAAGCTATAGAGAAGATGAGAAGGGCATTAAAAGAATATTATATAAAGGGAATCAAAACAACGATTCCATTTCATGAGCAGGTAATGAAAAACAAACATTTCATTGCAGGAGACTTTGACACCAGCTTCATAGATACTAAATTTGAAAGAGAGAACTCCGCAGATAGGAATAATGAATATTCTACGCAAGCTATTTTATCAGCAGCGCTCTGGGCATACATGGAAGATAATAAGAAATCCAAGAACAATGTAGATGTAAAACATGAAAGCTCATTTAATCCGTGGAAAGGAAGATAGGTGAAAACAGATGGGCTATATAGCGGTCTATAAAGATATTGAACATTCTGTTGACGTCAGACAGCTTGATGATTCAAAGTTTATCATAAAATTAGATGATAAAGAGTATGTAGTGGACATGGTCAATACAGAGCATTCCCTTTATTCGATGCTTCTAAACGAACGAACTTATGAAATTGACCTTGAGGCAAAGAACGGGAGTTGTTCAATATACATAAACGGGGAGTATTATGTAATAGAAGTGGTAAATGAGAAGAAAAAAGCAAAACTTCGTGAGACAAAAAACCACATAGTTGCCGGCAAACAGGAAATCAAAGCCTCAATGTGCGGTAAGGTAAAAAAAGTACTTGTTGCTCTTAATGATGAAGTTAAGGAAAATCAGGGGATAATAATAATTGAAGCAATGAAAATGGAAAATGAGATATGTGCTCCGAAATCTGGGAAAGTCACAGCAGTTGGTGTTAGAGAAGGAGATACAGTCGACAATAATTCTATGCTGCTGGTAATCGAATAAGAGTAGTTGAGCTATCTTTAAGTATTTCTTCCATGGCATGACTGTTAATCAACTTAACCATAATATCACTGATTAAAGGATCGAACTGCCGTCCGCGCTGAGAAATAAATTCACTCACTATTTTCTGAACAGGTAATTCATCCCGGTAAACTCTCTTGGAATGCATTGCATCATATGCATCGGCAGCTATTACAACTTTAACGACCATTGGAATATTTTTGCCGAGCAAACCATCAGGATAGCCTTTTCCATCTTCTCTTTCATGGTGACTTCTTACAATACCCCTTATATCTTTGAGAGCTTTTATAGGCTTTATCATGTCGAAACCAATAACCACATGTTTTCTTATTATTTCAAACTCCTCACTACTGAGTGGTCCCGGCTTATTCAGGATTGCTTCAGGAATCCCTATTTTCCCTATATCATGAAGCTTTGCTCCGTTAGCTATAATATTAAGCTCTTTTTCAGAAAGACCAAGTTTTTTGCCAAGGAAAATGCTTATCCTTGTTACCCTGTCGCTATGGCCTGAAGTATATGTATCTTTTGCCTCCATGCCTAAAATAAGCGAATTTATTGCGCTCAAATATGCCTCATTTAAATCAGCAAAAAGGCGTGAATTTTCTATCGACATTGATGCCTGTATGGATAGAAAGCTTAAAAACTGGATGTCAGCTTCACTCATTAAAGGTAAGCTCTGAGAGTTCTTTATGAAAACTATCTCTCCTCTATAGCGACCTGCAGCTTTTAGAGGTGCAAATATTACAACATTAATTCCTTCATCATGTCCAATATATGACTTAGTAGAAGAAACATAATAATTGTTTGTTGAGTCCTCAGTAAGCTTATATTCTTTTTTTAAAACAACCGGTCTCAACTTTGTACTATTAGACCTGAAATCCCTCAGAAATTTGACTAGATTTAAATTTACTGTATCTTCTGTTTTGTCGTCACTTGAGACAGCACTAAATTCGTTTTCCTTATATACATCCTGAATTATGGCAAAACAACGATCTACTGGAGTGGAAGTTACGGCCGCTTGAAATACCATAGTGAGAATATTTTTTTCTTCAGTATTTAAATTTATCTTTTCATTGATTGAAAATAACTCTGAAAAAAGATTAATTTTTATTTTTTCCTCTTTAATCCGTTTTCTTTCTATAGTGTTGTTTATTATTTTTAGCAGATCCTTATAATCAAAAGGCTTAAGAATATAATTAGAAACACCTTCCTGAAGTGCTTGCCTTGCCGAATCGAGAGTTCCATGTGATGTCATAACTACCACTGACATTTGGCAATTTTCTGTTTTCCCCAGTTCTTGTATAAGAGAGATTCCATCCATCCTTGGCATTTTAAGATCAGTGAGAAGAATATCATATATCTGAGATTTCAGCTTATCCAGAGCTTCTAATCCATCTTCAGCTGTATCAACTTCATAATTGGAATCAGATAACGAATCCTTGAGAAAATTACGCATTATCTCTGAATCGTCTACAACAAGTATTTTTATTGAGGTTACCAATGATTAATCCTTGATATTATCTGACGCCAGAACAAGAAGGTTTCTGCCATTGCGCTTAGCTGTATAAAGCGCTTTATCCGCGCATTCTACAAGTTCATTTTTATTGCTTGCACTACCCGGGAAAGAAGCTAACCCTATGCTGACTGTAAGTTTTTTTGCACTTAACTCTTCCTGTTTATCGAAGTGGCTTTCCTCAACTATTTGTTTAAGCCTTTTTATTATTACAGCAGCTTCTCTTTCATCAGTTTCAGGAAATATTATCGCAAATTCATCTCCACCATAGCGTGAAACATAATCACAATCTCTGCATGAACGTGTTAATACCCACGCAAGCTGTTTCAATAAAATATCACCAGCAGGATGCCCATTAACATCATTATATTCCTTGAAATTATCTATATCGAGCATAGAAACTGAAACCGGACGGTTGTATCTTTTTGATCTGTTAATTTCAGCCTCAAGCAACTGGTGGAAAAAACGGTGATTGTATACCTCTGTTAAACCATCTATTTGCGAGAGCTCTTTATAAAATTCTCCTTCATTAGCTTTTTTCTGAAGATTTCTTTTTTCAATTGTTCTTGAAATAACTATCTGTATCTGATCGATGTTAAAGGGTTTAACAATGTAGTCGGCTGCACCTAATCGCATTGATTTTACAGCTGTCTCAACAGAAGCATATCCTGTCATAACAAGAACATCTGACTGAGGTGATATTTCTTTTGCCTTTTTAAGTACTTCCATACCGTCAAGTTCAGGCATTATTATATCTGTAATTATCAAATCATAGTATTTAGACTTTATCTTGTTTATCCCTTCAAATCCGTTTGAAGCCACATCTACATCATATCCTTCATCACAAAGGACATCATTTAGCATACTTCGCATTATCTCTTCATCATCAATAACAAGTATTTTATATTTTATAATACTTGACAGGCCATCTTCCTCTTCAGATTCTGGCAATACCTTATTATTTCCTATCATTACAGTGCTCCGATTTTTCCATTAATATTTATGTTGAACTATCGGTTGTTATATTGAACTCATAAAAATATTTTTCCCATAAGTCAATAATACATTATCCATATATCTTTTTTAGATTTCACTAATAATCATACATTGAGAAACTAAGGATAAAATCACGGAGAAGATAGTCAGAGTATCCGAAACACATATTTGCTTGAGGGAAAACAAATAATCACATCCTTAAAGGATCATAACTGTCTAATTCTTATCTGAATCATTTATTTTTGTTTTACATTTTCTGCACAAACCGAATATTTTTAAGCTATGTCTATCAGGATAAAAATGCAATTTTTTGCATACTTCATCCTGCATTTTCTCTATTCTTTCATCATCAAATTCAATAAATATTCCACACGAGAGACAAACTAAATGGTCATGATGCCGGTGTCCATGAATATGTTCAAAAATCCTTCTATCTGTGCCTATCTCATGTTCAGTTATGAGCTTGCTTTTTATAAGTATATCAAGTGTTCTATATATTGTTGCCTTTGAAATCTTTTGCTTATTTTTTCTCAATCGCCATTCAAGATCTTCAGCATCAAAATGGTCATGTGTGCTGAAAATAGCTTTTATTATTGTTTCTCTCTCTCTTGTATACTTTAACTTTCTTATCTTTAAGAAGTCTTTAAAAACCTTCTCATAATTTTCCATTATTAATCAGCCTTCAGGCAGTTTTATTGTCTTCTGGACAGTTTCTTTAACCTTTAAGTTTATCTCACGTATCCAAATATATTTGCTCTTATATTCTACCATTACATCATAAGTACCGGGAACAAGGGGAATTTTCTCTCCAAGCTTTCCATTCTTGATTGCATTGGAACTGTCACCTTTAAAATAAATCTGTACAGGTACTGTTCCTTTATCAGATGAGTAGTTCGTTGCATTGACAACAATCCAACCTTGATCAAAAACTACTTCCTCTTCTCTGGTTTCCTTGTCAGCTATCTTAATTTTGTTACTCCATTTTGCTACTCCCTGATGTTCAACCTTCATATCATACAACCCGGGAGAAACTTCAATCGCTTCTCCAGCAATACCTGCAGCAACTTTTTCGGTGTAGTTTATTTTTTGAAGAGCTAATGGACCTTCCCCATCCTTCAAAAACGAAAGGTCTAAGTTCGCTCCAAAAACTTTATAGTATCTTGTTTCATATGTTTTTGAACCCTCTTTCTCCGATACCACATCTGTTCTAAGCATCTCAGGCTTTAAAACCTTGTCAATTTCTTCGAGGGTATTACCAAGGGCAATCTTCTGTCCATTTATGTAAAACTCTGTTATTTTTCCATCGTTATCTGCAACTGCTTCAATACCATTTTGTCTGTCGCGCGCTGGCACTATAAGAATAGATGCATCTGCCACTGAACCGTCATTGTTAACTGACTTCACTTTTATTTTTCCCGCTGGGAAAATAACGGTATCCGTAAATTTCTTAGCTTCAGATATGTCGATACCCTCGAGCCATTTCAGGTTTCCGCGCCAATCTATTTTGATATCATATTTGCCTTCCGGGAGATACATTTCAAGTCCGGATACTCCTTCATTAACTGCCTTTAAGTGGTTGTCCTGAGCATAAGCCACAATTCTACAATCTACTGGTTGCCCATCGCTTTTCTTGGTAGCTATCATTAACGAACCTTGCTTGGGACCTTCATTTTTAGAGCATCCTCCTGTAACTCCCACACATATCACTGCAACAATAAATAGACATAATGAATTATAGAATAATGCCCTTCTCTTTCCTCTTATCATCACAAAGCCTCCTTGAAGTTTTCTACATTTTCTCTCATTTCTGTTCAATGTCAATTCCTTTGTTGACCATCATTTGATTTTTTTTTCAACATCTATTTTAAGTATATCTTTTCTTATCTTCCGGCTAACTGTAAATGGCATTGATTCATAGGTTATTATGTAGTCAGGCACCTTGTATGATGCCAGATGCTTTTTGCAAAATGCCCGGATATCATCGTCTAATATTATTTCGCCATCGCATGGAATGATGCATGCAGCAGTTTTTTCACCATAAAATGTGTCAGGAACACCAACCACTGCTGCAAACTTTATCTTTTCATGTAAAAGAAGATGACGCTCTATTTCTGCAGGATAAATATTGAAACCACCTCTTATTATAGTTTCTTTTTTTCTGCCAAGGATCATCAGAGATCCATTCGTATCCTTAGTTCCTATATCTCCCGTATCAAACCATCTATCCCCCAATGCATTACCGGAAAAATATTCATTCATAAGACTTGTCCCTCTGATAAGAATTTCTCCCGGTTGCCCGGGATGAACATCGCATCCCCTGTCATCTACGATTTTTAATTCCATTCCCCTCACCGGCCTTCCGGCTGAATTCTCTCTAATATCACAGCTGTCTTTCCAGTCAGAAATTGATATGCATGAGGCCTCAGTCATGCCATAAGCAATGCAGGCATCACAGTTAAACTCAGATTTTATCTGTTTCATTAACTCAGGCGTACAAGCAGCTCCTGAGATATATCCGGTTCTCAGCGATGAAACTTCAATATTCAAACGCTTCTTAGCCTCAATAAGCTGAATAACTTGTGTAGGAACTGCATATAGCAAAGTAATTTTCTCTGTAGCTATAATTGAAAGAACATGCTCCGGATCGAATAAGTCCGTTATGACAACCGATGCTCCGGCAACGAGAGCTTCATTAAGCAATACGCTCGATCCAAAGGCATGAGAAAAAGGAACCATAAGCAGGAACACATCCTTTTCTGAGATAGAAAGACGTTCATTCACAGCTGCGGCATTAGTTATTAGGTTCATCTGTGTCAGTACAGCGCCTTTAGGCTCTCCGGTACTTCCAGAGGTATACATTATAGTCATTGGAATATTGTCTTTGCTTAAAGAAATAAAAGACTGGAATGATTTACTACTGACATTTTTATCGATGATATCGAGTTCATCGAGAAATATGGTTCTTATCCCTGAGCCGATACCTGCTATTATCTTACCAAGCAGATGGGTGTAATCCGTACCATGATAACTTTTTAAAGCAACGATAATTTTAGGTTTGCAACTATTCAGGATTATTTCTATCTCTTTCTTCCTGTACCGGGTATCTATAGGTATAGAAACAACCCCTGCAATGGCACAACCATAGTAGAAAAAAACAAATTCAGGAGAATTAGGTAATATGATTGCAACTCTATCTTCTGCGCATATTCCTTCCTGTTTAAGATAGACTGCAACTTTAAGAACGTTCTCAAAAGTCCTTTTAAAACTATATTCCACTCCCTCATGCTTCAGGAATACTCTATTCCCCTTTGTTTCAGCGTGAGTTTTCAGTATTTCCAATATATCCATATGCATAGCAAAATAAAAAAGGGGGAAGATATTTATTCTTCCCCCCTGAAACTGCTAATTAAATGTTATTTGCCTTCAAGTTCTGCTAACTTTTTCTTTGCCCAGAAACAATTAGGGTTTAATTCCAAAGCCTTTTTAAGACTTGTTACTGCTTCATCTTTTTTATTATTTTTAAGCTGTACCACTGCTATCTGGTAATAAGCATCTGCCATTTTCGGGTCAAGCTTCAATGCTTCGTTAAATATAGCAATTGTTTCCTCCGGCTCAGGCTGAGGAAAATTGTTTGCCGATGCTATGCCTTCAATCAATTTTGTATTAGCATCATTTGGTTTAAGCTCTTTTATTTTTTCAAGATCCTGGCTTATCTCTCCAACATACTGCATTAAACGCGGGAAACCTACATACCCGAATTTTTTCAGGAGAACTTTGTACTTCAGGCTGTATGCATCATAAAAGTCAGGCCTTAATTCTATTGCTTTTTTAAGATAATCTCTGGCCATATCATCAGCCTTCTCTGCCGGTCCGCTTTTGTCAACTCCGCCTGCTGCTTGCAGGTCAAGATAATCTGCCAGCTTATACTGTGCCAGCGCTGCATTATAATAATCAAGTTCACTGCTCTTACCTGCGACAATCAAGCCTGACAGGCTATTGGTTGCCTGTTCGATTTTTGCTTTGTCCTGACTCATATAGGCTGAATTCAGTTCATTTAGATATTTTTGAGAGGGCGACATGGATGTCGAACTGCATCCAACAAAAATCACAGCAACCAACAACATCAAAGACATTAAAACAGAAATTCTTTTCATACAATTCTCCCTATTATTGAACCTTAAAAGTTATGGTTGTATTTTTATCAATTATCCTTACCTGTCAAGCAAAATTCATAAATATTTTTTGGATATTGCAAAGTAAACAGGCGTTATGTTATGAAAAAGAAAAAACAGGAGTGTTACCAAAATTTGCCACCAGCAGTAGAAGTTATAAGACTTACCAAAAGTTATCCGCTGACAAAAAATTATAGGGATCTTCTACTCCATCCTTTAAAAAAAGAGCTTATCCCTGCGATTAAAGACATATCATTCACTGTCAACAGAGGAGAGATTTTCGGGCTTCTTGGACCAAATGGCGCTGGGAAAACTACAATAATAAAAATATTAAGCACCCTGGTACTTCCGGATTCAGGGAAAGCCATAATAAATGGTTTTGATGCGGAACAGGACGGAGATAAAGTAAGACGGTCCATTGGTTATGTAATAGGTGAAGAGCGTTCCTGTTTCTGGAGACTTACTGGGAGACAGAATCTCGAGTTTTTTGCAGTCATGAACAATATGCCAAAAGATGTTGCACGCCGGCAGATAGAGAAGCTCCTTGACATGCTTGAACTAACAGACGCAGCTGACAGAGCATGCAAAGAATATTCGACAGGGATGAGACAGAAACTTGCCATCGCGCGGGGGCTTCTTGCAGGGCCTGACATAATATTCCTTGATGAGCCCACCAAAAGCCTTGACCCGAATGCAGCCAGACATCTAAGAAACTTCATCAGAAATGAAATAGTTTTGAATGCCCGGAAAACTGTTATTTTCTGCACACACAATCTCAATGAAGCGGAAGATATTTGCGATCGCTTAGCGATTATCGGAGGCGGAAATATAAAGACAATCGGGAACATTCGTGAAATCAAATCTTCTTACAGCTCAAGGCTCCAGTTCTTGATAAAGACAAAAGTTGCGGTTTCTCAAAACGTAATTGACAAAATAAGAATTATTGTCGGACCATCAAATGTAATATCAGAAGATGACAAATCATCTCATGGAACGGCAATTACTTTGACTACAGACCATGAAAAAGCAGACTTCGCCTTAAGCGAACTCATAAAGAATGCCATAATAATCCATTCTTTCCATTGTCTTGAACCGAGTCTTGAAGAAATTTTTGCGAGGCTGACAGAATATCATGATTCCAGTATCAATTTATAAGCCGCTGGCATTTATTAAAAAAGATTTTATAGAGTCTGCAAGTTACAAGTTTGCTTTCATTACACAGTTTATAGGCATTGTTTTCACAATAATATTATTCTATTTCCTTTCCAAACTTCTCGGTGCAGCAGCAACGCCATACCTCGCGCCATATGGCGGAAATTATTTTTCCTTTGTTCTGATTGGTATTGCCTTTTCAAACTATCTCGGTATCTCCCTAAGCTCCTTTTCAGCAATCATCTCCGGCGCTCAGGTCAGCGGCACTCTTGAAGCACTGCTTGTGACGCAAACAGAAGTCCCTGCAATAATAATCTATTCATCTCTTTACAGTTTTATAATTACTTCCGTGAGAGTGGTTCTTTACATACTTCTGGGCTCACTGTTTTTTGGTATGCAGATTGGGAATGCAAATTATTTCGGGGCGTTGTTAATCCTTATCCTTACAATCGTTGCTTTTTCAAGCATCGGGATTATCTCAGCAAGCTTCATTATGATACTGAAAAAGGGGGATCCATTCACATGGATATTCGGCAGTGTTTCATGGTTCCTCGGAGGCGTCTATTACCCGATAAGTGTTCTTCCCGACTGGTTAAGAAATTTTTCTTACCTTCTCCCGATAACATATTCACTTGAAGGAATGAGGATGGCTCTCATACAGGGATATTCTCTATCCCAATTGGCACCGAATCTCATTGCACTTCTTCTTTTCTCTGTTTTCATGCTCCCCCTGAGCATAGTCATATTCAAGTATGCCGTAAAAAAAGCAAAGAGAGACGGAAGCCTTACTCATTATTGATTTTCAAATCTCTTTTTTTCAGGAACACCTAAGATTGAATAAGATATTTTGCTAAATTAATTTCAATCTTTTTATGTAACTTTTTAAAAGACTAAAGCCTCTGTTAGACCCGTACCTTGCCCTCATATATGCAGGAACCGGAAATAAAGTATAAAAGATGTATTTAATCTTATTTTGAAACCCCTTTAATTCATTAATCTGCGGAAACAGATGTGATCCTCCTGTATTATCATTTTTGCTTTGTCCGCTCGTCATTGACTCAATAATTGACTCAATAAATGAAGCCATAATGTCATCAGGGGTAATCTCCGTCATTGACGAATCCTTATGAGAAATAATTTTATCAGGAAAGAAAACATGATAATTCCTGTAGAGGAAATTGATGACTCTATAAAATTCCTTATCTGGCTTAAAAAGTTCTATCTCCCTTTCTATATAGCTCCAGTCAAGCTTATCTTGAAAAACTGTCAGGAAATGAACGATGTCAACAAACCAGATAAGCCTTACCCCGGCATTCCCTTTCACCAGATGCTTCTCAATAAGATGGAAAATGAGATGCAGTAATTCATCTTCCGGCGAAAGGAAGCGGCACGGTATACCGCTTACATTTCCTTCTACTCCCCTGCTCCATATCTTTTTCATGTCAAACTGCCTTGAGCTTCCAATGACCATCAGGTTCCAGTGGAGGTCAATCATGAAACCATTATTGAAATCCCTGAAATGAACCTCATCAGTTCTCTCGCCTGCACTTTCAATCCATTCCTTGGATGAATACGCCTCAAGAGCAGCATGGATCACTGACTGGTACTCTGTTCTTTCAGGTTCAAGTCCGCATGTGAATAGTATATCCTTGGTTTTTTGCAAATCCTCTTCTTTTATCAGTATGTCTATATCGTCCATTGGACGAAGCCCGTCATCCTTGTAAACCCGTGAACAAAGAGAAAGTCCTTTAAGGGGGATAAAATCAATGCCAGTATTTTTTAAGGAAGAGGCAATACTCCGGAATCTCTCGATAGACATAATGTTTTTTGCGGCTAACCTGTATGCCAGATCCTTTATTAGGTCATAAACCTTCCCGTTTACTTTACCCTCGAGCCGACTATCTTTTATGTTTTTTAAAACTAGCGGAGCCATCTTATGCTTTATCAGGCAATCTGCTAATGTATCTTCTTCAGGTAAGCAATCCAGAAGATATGCCTCCTCTTTTTTTATTTTATCAGATGTAATTTGACTGGATAAAAGATAAACAAAGCGTCTCACTGCTTCAGACTTATCATGATTCTCATTGTACATCTTTTCGACCTTCTTCATACTTCCTGGGCAGAAAAGGCTCTTACGGCTTTTAAAAGAGATAACACTGCAATGATCAGACTAAGAAGAAATGCTGAACCGTATGCAACGTATATTCCAACACCTCCCACTTCCCTAAGAAACATCTCTCTCTGGAAGTAAGCATAAACCGGGAATGCCTCAATGGTTATAACAATACCTACATAGCTTAAAGAGACAATCATAAAGATTATGCCGCCATAAGAGGCTGAGACCTGGGCAATATTTTCAAACTTAAAAACCGGATAAACAGCACCGAACCCGACAGATAAGGCAACCATAGTCGCAGTTATGACTGCTATAGTTACAAGCGACAAAACCATCATGAAACTGCTCACGCTTAACAGCCTGTTAGAAGCAAAAGTTAATGCTTCTGTAAATAAAAGGAGCGGCAAAAGATAGAAAATGTATTTGGATAATATATATTTTCCTGATGCAACAGGCATAGAGCGGATCATCCAAAGACTGTACCCTTCCATGCTGATGGACGGATAAACAAACCTTGTACAAAGCGCGGAAAGTACAAAACCCGCCATTCCCATGTTGATGAATGCTACAAGGTTTTTCAGATAATAATTATCAAGCGGAAGTTTATAGATATTGAAAAGATATATGACCATAAGTGCGCCAAGCAGAAGCATCTGTGTCCATTGAGATGGGTCGCGAAGGAAAATCTTTGTATCTTTCTCCCACATAACAATGAAATTCTTTAAACGCTCCCCCTTGTAAATATATCTTTCCGATGAACTTCCTGATTTTTTCTTCATTCTTCTTAAACCATCCAAAGACAAATAAAGAGAATCCTCATAGAAAAAAAGTGACAGGATTAACGAAAAAGCGATTGAAACAATTCCCGCCGCTAATGAGAGAAATATAAAATTCATTGCCGGGGAATAACTTCCATTCATCATCTCTTTTATTATCAGCGCCCCCCATGTTGTAGGCAGAAAAGAATAATCAGGGACTTTAATCTTTTCAAGGAATGATGCTGCCATTTCATCCGGTACGTTACCTACAAGCCTTTCAGGTTCAATAGCTCTCAAAAAAAACAGCATTAAGACTATAATGATCGCACCTGCGATACATGCCGCCTGATATACCCTTTCCGGTTTTAAAAGCCTGACAAGCAGCTGCGTCAGCGCACAGCCCAGTCCTCCGGCAATAGCAAGAAGTGATACAAGAAATATCATGGAAAAAACATAAAACATTGGTTCAAGGCCATAGACCCTCCCCATAGCGACAAATACCGGAATGGTAAATATAACAGGCATCCATGCGGCCTGGAAGATTGATTGAAATGTCTTAACAGAGGCAATGCTTATCCCCTTAACAGGCAGCGACACAAGATATGGAAGGTCTGATGAAATATAGAGGTTTGAGACTGAAAGGATAAGAGATGAAAAGAGCACCATTGTAAAAAAAGAGACAAATATTATTCTGAATAATTCTACAATAATGACATTGCCGATCCCCTCGTTAAGGTTAAAAATATAGTTCACAACTTTCAGAAAAAAGAGGTAGTCAAAAAGGATAAAAAGCAAAGTGATTAAAGAGAAAACAATGATATGCGGGATATCCTTGACTCCCAGATTCACTATCCCGTTCCTGAAGGCAGAAGCCTTAAGATGAAAGATATAATAAAGGTTTCGAATAAAGCTCATATCAGCTTTCTATTTTGTCATCTGAAGACTCTTCTGTAAGAGTAAGATATATTTCCTCAAGCCTTTCTCCGGTGCTCCCTGAAAGCTCCTGAAGTTCATTCATGGTTCCTGTAGCAATTATTTCGCCCCGGTTTATCACAGCTATCCTGTCACATATTGATTCAGCAAGTTCAAGTGTGTGCGTTGACATAAAAACTGTACCACCTCCATCAGCCATTGTTCTGATGATATTCTTTATCTGCCTTGCGCTCTTTGGATCAAGTCCCACCATTGGTTCATCAATGATTAAAAGTTCAGGAGAATGAATAAGAGAGGAGGCAATAACAAGTTTCTGCTTCATCCCATGGGAATAGTTCCCAACAACATCATCAGCTTTAGTGGATAGATTGAAATAGGATAGAATCTCATCGCAACGTAGTTTTATTTCCCTGTTATCCATGCCAAACATCTTTCCAACAAACCAGAGGACTTCCCTGCCTGTAAGTTTCTCATATATGTACGGATGCTCTGGGATAAGCCCAATGTTCTTTTTTACAGCTACCGGATCAACTGAAATGTCATTCCCGCTGACCAATACTTTGCCAAAGGTAGGCCTTGCTATGCCTGCCATTATCTTTATCGTAGTTGTTTTCCCGGCTCCGTTAGGTCCTATAAATCCAAAGACCTCTCCTTTTTCCACCTCAAAAGAAAGCCCTTTAATCGCGTAGGTGTCGCCATATTTTTTTGTTACATTTTCAAAAAGTATCAACTCTCTTTTTTCGCTTCACACGTAAGAGGGTAATCTATAAGTTCTTTTATGACCGGCGAATCACCGCAGACCAGACAATCTTTCTTTCTCCCGATTTCTATATTCCTGAGAGTCATGGACAAAGTATCAATTATCATTATGCCATTGATTGTAGAACCAAGACCCAGGAGAAGTTTTATAACCTCTGTCCCCTGTATTATACCTACAAGCCCGGCTATTGCGCCAATGACTCCCGCTTCACGGCATGTAGGCACCATACCAGGTTCAGGCGGATGCTCAAATATGCACCGGTAACATGGCGTCTTTCCCGGTATTATTGTGAATACCTGTCCCATGAAACGAAGAATACCAGCCATGCTGAGTGGTTTTCCCTTCATCACACAGGCATCATTGATTAAAAATTTTGTAGGGAAATTATCACTGCCGTCAACGACAACATCATACCCATCCATTATTTCCAGAATATTTATTGAAGTTACCCTTGTATTGTATGTCTCTATTTTTATACCGGGATTTATTGCAGAAAGTCTTCCAGAGGCAGAATAGACCTTCTCCTTACCCAGTGTATCCATGCTGTGGATTATCTGCCTTTGCAGGTTACTGAGGTCAACCTTGTCGCAGTCAACTATCCCAATGGTTCCTATGCCGCTCGCTGCAAGATATAGCGCGCAGGATGAACCGAGTCCCCCCGTGCCGACGATAAGCACCTTTGATGACAGAAGTTTCTCCTGTCCCTTGCCACCTATTTCAGGAAGGATTATCTGCCGGCTGTACCTTTCAAGTTCTTCTTCAGAGTAATTATACATATCATTTAAAATAATAATGCAGTGTCACTGGACATAACCAAAATTATCCGGTGTGGCGGGAGGCAGTTTAATCTCCCCGAAGCTCCTTTCATATTTCTCGACCTGCTGGGTCAAAGCCTCGAGAACTCTTTTTGCATGAGACGGTGAAAGGATTATCCTTGACTGAAGTCTGCCAAAAGGAGGATCAGGATTCACATAAATAAAATCCAGAGAGAATTCATCGAAAGTGTGAGATATCTTTGCAAGGTTAGAATAGAGCCCCTTGGATGTTTCCTCATCACATCTGATATTAAGCTGAATCTGCTTTTGTCCTCCGCCCTTATCATCTTTCATTTCCATGCCTCCATTTGAATGTAGAGTGATTATAGCTCAGCTGCGAAAATGAGTAAAATGAAAACGAAAAATATTCTTTCTTTGTGAAATGTGATAACTTACAGGCGTTATGGAAAAAATCAACAAACTTCTGATAGCCACAAAAAATGAAGGAAAGTTAAGGGAGATAAAGGCCCTTCTTAAAGACCTTTCTATTGAAGTTTTATCTCTCAAGGATATGCCAGATTTTGCTCTTCCTGAAGAAGGAAATGATTACTTTAAAAACGCCTGTCATAAAGCGGAAGCGGTATCATCTGCATTTAACCTGCCTGCCATTGCAGATGACTCAGGCCTTGAGGTGGACTTTTTAGACGGATGCCCCGGGCCTCTGTCTGCCAGATTCGGCGGAGAAGAAATCTCAGATACTGACAGGAATAAACTTCTTCTCCGGCAACTTCAAGGTATACCGCAGGCAAAACGCACAGCAAAGTTCAGATGCATGATTGCTCTTTCCATCCCAGGTAAGAAAACAATGACAATTGAAGCAACATGCGAAGGAGTGATAGCTCAAGAAATCAGAGGAGATAACGGCTTTGGCTATGACCCTGTTTTTTACATCCCTGAACTGGATAAAACTTTTGCAGAGATTGACAAGGATGTTAAAAACCGCATAAGCCACCGCGGAAAAGCCCTGCGCGAGATGAAAGAATTACTGAAAAAGATATTTGATTTTAAAGATTAAGATTTGTCTTATTCCACTCAATGTCACATGCCGCCGAAACTCCTCCAAGACTCTTAGATTTAATGACAGCATCCCTTATGGCATCCTCTAAAACTTCAGCCGCTGCAATGCCGGCGACATTGACGTCAACCTTTTTTTCTCCGACAGAGGCAGTGAAAATCACGTCACCATCATACACCGTTCCAACCGGATCAATAGCCCTTGCCATCCCGTTATGAGCAAGGCTCGATACAATCCTGCATTCAACCTTGTTAAGATGCGCATCAGTCAGTATTACTGCAATAGTTGTGTTTGATGTAAATCCGGTCCCGATATCTTTTTTCAACATTATATCCGACGTACGCACAAAACCTTTTTTATTTTTATCAAGACATCCGGCAAGGATTGCTCTGCGGTCGGAAGCCAAAACATCACCAAAGGCATTTACAAAAACATATGTCTCTACATTAACATCACCGCATATTTTTTTTCTTGAAAAACCAACTCCACCTTTCATTGCTCTGGAAATCCCGAAAAGCTTACCAACCGTTGCCCCTGTGCCAGCACCGATACTTCCAGTTTGAGCTTCACCTTCATTCGCATTCCGGCAAGCAATGTAACCTGCCTCTGCATCAGGCCTTGCAGACTGGTCTCCGACATGGAGATCAAAAAGAATCGCTGAAGGAACTATTGGAACCAATGACTTTCCGGCAGGAAATCCTTTTTTTTTCTCTTCGAGATACCGCATAACACCTGAGGAGGCATCCAGCCCGTAAGCGCTCCCGCCGGCAATGCAGATGGCATTTATCTTTTCTACGATATGGGAAGGTGAAAGTGGCGAGAACTCTTTTGTGCCTGCGGCACCGCCTGTTATACTTGCAGAGCAGGATGCACCATCTTTAAAAAGAAAAACCGTGCATCCTGTAATCCCTTTAAAATCGCTGTAATGCCCTATGCTGACGCCATGCATGGTCAGACGCTTATTCTATCCCTGTATCAACAACCTTCACATCATCAATCAGCCATCCCCTGAAGCCGTTATATGATTCATCAGCTGTGTTGAACCTGAAAATAATCTGTATGTTTTGTCCTATATAGGAGGGAGAGAGATCTATCTCATAAGGCACCCAAATTGGAACCCTGAAAAAACCTGCAGAAGTATATGGTTTGTCAATTCTGTCTTGAACAACCGGGTCTACAAGCGGGTTAAGACTGAGAATCTGTGTTTCAACTTCGCTGCTAAGAATATAAATATCCATCACATCAAATCCATTAGGATTTTCCCCTTCAACCTCCCACCATGCCCAGAATCTAAGCTTTGGAGATATCGCATTAGATGGAATATTTATAAGTGATGTTGAAGAAGAGGTAATAGAACCTAAATGAGTTATCTCTGAAGTCCCGCCGTTCTTTGATGTGTTTAAAGAAGAAGGTGTTCCCATAAAATTGCCATAAGCCGGGTCGCCAAACCACAGGCACCACTCACTCGAGTGCGGTGACGGCAAAGCCCCTCCTGAGATATCGTCGGGCGGAAGTGTTACATATAATGGATAGGCGGTATTTGTAATTACCTCCGGGTTTTGAATCCTTTGCCACCGAACTGTATCTGTAATTACATCATTGCTGACGTTCCATCCTTTATCAGTCTCAAAATCATCGCTGAAATAAACAGTTTCGCCTGAAGATACCGTAAGGTATAAATCAACATTGGCTGTATTGGTGTTTGTAATAAGCTGGATACCTGTAGATGAATACTTGTCAAAGCCATCCTTTATTGCTGACACAGTAAACCCTGCAATCGGATTTCCATCTGTGCCATTTATTGGAATTGACTTTATTTCATAGAAGCCATCAGAGCCTGAACTGGTGGCTGCAAACACACCGTTTGTCTGAGTTCCTCCGTCTATTGTCACAACTGCCCCATCGATTGGCTCGCCTACAGATGTTAAGACTTTTCCTGAAACGCTTCCGACAGGAACCGTTGATGCATCAGATGAAAGCTCGACATTAATCTGCACAGAATCTGTCGAGGAACCTATAAAAGCCGAATCAAAATAATCCTGATAATCCATTTTGCTTATCTCAACACTAAACTCACCTGGAGGGACTACTGCTGTATAATTCCCCGATATATCAGTATTAGTCGTATATGTAAACGGCTCCAAGCTATACAATGTGCCGCTTATAACAACCCCTGCACCTTCGACCGGTTCCTGCGTCTGGTTATCAGTTACAGTGCCATAAATATTAGCCATAATAACCTCAGCAGTACCTGAGATTGACGGCTCTGACACAGATGTTGCAGTTACAGTTATCTTGCCAACTGAAGGAATACTTAATGGTGCTGTATAAAGTCCGGTTGAATCTATTGAACCTAAGCCGGCACCTCCCTCAACACTCCAGTTTACAGCCCCGCTGTCTGTGCCTGTATAATAAGCGGTAAAAGAATTAGTTTCCCCGGGATTCAAAAAGACTTTATCCGGCAGTATGAAAATCTCTTTGGGTATTGGGAAGTTTATAGTATTTGATGAGTTGTCACCGCTAAAGATGTAAACAGATATCTTCCCTGATTTAAGAAGAATGCTTAAAGGTACTGTGCCCTGAAGTGTATTGTCAGCCACTTGTGACAATTCGTATTCTGTCCCGTCAATATTTGCAGTCCATGTGCATTCACAGGGTATATAGTATGCATTTATTGCAATAGTCGCATAAACATTGCCGTCATAGTACACATCCTTAATTTCAAATCCTCCTATGGTGGGCTTAAAATCCGGAAGCTGAGGAGCCGTAAATCTGAAGGCTTTATTATTTATGTCAAGGATATAAAGATTATTGTTAAGGTCTGTCTTTACACCTATAATTTCATCTAAGTTTAATTTAAACCAATCGCCGAGATTATTACCCGCCCTATCATAGATCACAACATAGTTACCATAGGTTCCTATCAATATATTATCCTGATAATCTATTTCCAGACTGCTTGCATAAAAACTGGAGTCTATGAAAGTTTCGCTTTCTCCACCGCCCGGAGGTGCCCTGAAAATCCTGGAATCATCATCCTCAGCCATGAACAGATAGCCTTCGCTGTTAAAAGCGAGTCCAATTGTTTCGTCTCCTGGCGTGGTATATATTGTCCCCTCACCGCCTGAAGGAGGATATTGGTAAATAGATTCGTTTGACACATCATTTGTCGCATAAATATTACCATCAGGTCCTACGGCAACTCCATACATATCATATAAGAAATCTGTTGAAGTAAAATCCCTGAGAGGCGTATCTGAACCTGACGGTACACGTATGAGTCTGTCATAGTATGTAGTTGTATCTAAATCATAATATGTTTCGCCTGCAAAAATATCTCCGTTGCTGTCCATGTCAATCCCTCTAACATAACCGACATTGTCAGTAACAAGAGACTGCTCTCCCGATGGGTTTATTTTTATTATTTTTCCCATTGTTGTACTGCCATCTCCATAAGCACCTAATGAAACATAAAAATCACCGTTGCTGTCGTAAAGTTTATCTGTGCAGATTCCAGAAGAATAATAACCTGAATCTTCACCGATTCCAGTAACAGCAAGCGTTTGATCAAAAGGAGGCAATATTGTTATCTTCAGAGTGTTGGAGCTTCCGCTGTTCAACTTGTTTTTAAGAGTTACATTGCATTCACCAAAAGGCAGTCCGTCAGGAATATCTGCGATTAAAATATTCCCTTTCACATTTAATATTGTTCCAGTAACCGGGTCCCACCCTTCTGATATCTGTGGGATAAAAACAGCTTCATAGGTGTCTGCTGCAACGGCAGCCGTAACTTCTGAAACAGCAGTAGTCGTTGATATTGCAAGCAGATTATAGATTGAACCATTAGGTATATCAGGAGCAACAAGTGATATCGTATAGCTCGGAGATTCCAGCGTAACAGTTGCTTCTCCGTAAACACTGTTATCTTCTTCACTCGTTGCCCTGACCATTACGCTGCTGTTTGCCGGCATTTCTGACGGCGCAGTATAAAGCCCGCTGGAATCTATCGTTCCGTTTGAGTTTCCTCCAATAACAGACCAGGCAACTGTGCTGTTGCTTATCACATTGCTAACTTCTGCTGTGAATTGTTTTGTTTCACCAAGACTTACATAAGCAGAATTAGGTAAAACACTTACTGAAATCTGGGGAATTACTGTCACAAGTGCAGTATCATATATATTACCCGAAACCCCGTCATCTACGGAAGACTTTAAAAGACCAATCACATTAAATTTCTTGGAAGACATGCCTGATGCACTATAAAGACCATTGTCATCTATAGAGCCATAAAGTTTTTTCCATTTTTTCATGTATTTTGACTGGATCATTTCACTGGATTCTAAAAAATCATTCAGTTTTGAGTAGGAGTCAGGACATATCAGCCAGCGGACAGGATTTCCTGTGTCAGTTACAACGCCGCCAACAAGAGAAGAAAACTGCAGCGTGCCGGAAATATGCACTGTCGCTGTCACCGGACTTATATCAATAGAAGGAGTAGTATCCTTTTCAATGAGGAATATCGTTATAGGTTTAGGCTCAGGTTGTCCCGCTCCTGTTTCAACTGCTTCAACACCGGTCCTTGTGCCTTCGTAAATCACGTTACCTTTACCGTTTTCTTCATCAAAAGCCTGTAGAAAAACCGTGTAAGAGCCAATTGGTACATTAAATGCAAGCTCTCTTGATTCGCTTAAGTTTACAATCGCTGGATTTGATGAAAATTCTTTCCCTTTGTCAGGATCATCTTCTTTTGTTGCTATTCCTTTTACTGATTTTATCTCAGCAGGTGCCTTCTCCTGAGCCTTACTACTGCCGTTCTTTTTCCACTTTACCCTGAGGTTAAGCCTTCCATTTCCTGGTTTATTATCTTTAAGCTTTATGATTGCAGGAATAACTGTGACATTGCTATCTGAACTTCCGTTAAATCCTATTGTTACTTTCTCTACGCCTGTATTTTTTTTAGGAGCTTTATAAACACCTTTTTTATTTATTTTCCCGAGTGATTTCTTACCCCCTTCAATGCCGTTTACAGTCCACTTTCCATTTTTCGAAATTTTATTTACATTTACACTGCTCTCAGCAGATTTAAGAGAGAAATGCCTGCTTTTTCCTGCACCGATTGAAGAATCACCAGGTGTGACTAAAACACGTGGACCATCCTTCCTGTTCTCCGCAGCAGCATGGTAAAAGGCAGAACCTGAAAGAACCAGTAAAAAGAAAACAGCGCATACCGTAAATATTAAATCTGAAATTTTATTATGCCTGACCATATTAATTGTCTCCGCTATGCTATATTGTAGGCTTAAAATTTTATAATTATTTTTCCCTTGTTATCGTCCTGCGGCGGTATGATCGGCCCTGATTGCCCGCCTGTGCTCCCTTCACCTGGAGTCGTGAGGGTGTTTTTCAACACATCATTCGTAACATCAGTCCCACCGGTGCCTTCTCCACCCGGAGTATTTGTAACGCCTGTGTCTCCCGTTGTTCCTCCTCCATTTGTATCTGATGGCGGTGTTGTATCGTTAGGTGGCAAATCAGTTCCCGAAGTAGAATCAGTATCTCCGGTTCCTGTACCAACTATGTCAACCTGACCTTCTGTCCCTCCCCCTCCCTGCTCTCCTGTTCCTGCTGTTTCGCCGCCTTCAGCTTCGCCCCCTGCTCCCCTGAAAGCACTCCTTGCGCGCTGGCTTATCGTATTGTCTGCTGAAATGTTTGTATCTCTGAATAGTTTGTTTAAATCTTCAAGGCTTACCGGAGACGGCTGCAATGGCGCTGCACCTGCTTCGACAAGGGTCCAGAAATTCTCTGAAACAGAAACTTTCACGCCCGGGATCTCTATGTTTTCAACTTCAACTTCCCCCTCTACTACAAACACCTTAGATATTTTCGGAGTCTCAACCCACACGAAAAACTGTGTTCCGCGGACAGCTGCAAGTGCTGTCGGAGTCTTTACCTCATATTCTGATTTCTCACCGCTTATCTTTCCTGCAAGAACCCTTATCTTTCCGGTGACAAGCTGATATACGGATTTGTTTGTCTTAGTTTGTGCATCCTTTGTCTGCTCTACCACCTCGACGCGGGAATTCTCTGATATGTTCATCAGACTTTCATCCTGAAAGAGTATCTTTGCCTTGGAGCCTGCGCTTGTCTCGATAACATCTTTCTCATAGACCCTGCTTCTCGCTTTCAGGGTATCAGGCTGTTCCTTACCAATATGCTTTACTGTGACAGTCCCCTGTACGGAAATCGCTGTTCCAACTATTACAGGGGCAACAGGTGATGCAGGCGCATCCGCAGCGGCAGCAAAATACACACCGTTAAACACCGTGATCAGTAATAGTATGACAATTTGATATGTTGTTATTTTTATTTTCGTTTTCATTATATAACTCCCAGTTAATTAATTTATGGAGTAATCTCTATTAAACAATTTAAAAGCGTGCAGTGAAATTAAAAGAAGTTATTTCCCTGTCATAGTCATAGAGCTCCAGCGAAGAGTCATCCCGTATTTTGTTGAATTTTACTGATACGCTGAAATTCTTATTCAATTCCTTTATAAGACCCACTGACCAGTCATATTCTTTGTCACGCCTTCTCTGATTAAATATCGAGTTTATGTGTTCATAGATCTTTCTCTCGTATTGAAAACTTCCTTCACCTTTCATTTTATATGGGAGAGGTACGAGGAATGATGCGCCGATAGTGTTACCATTGTAATCCCAGTCGCTTCCGCGCGCATTGTCCTTATCCATTGAATACGAGAGGTTTATATAACCATTGTTATCCATGAAAAAGAGATATTGAGACAAACCCCATGCAAAATTCTGGGCATCGCGGTTGAATGAGATATTCCCCTGATCTTGTAAATAATCCTTGTTCTGATATCTGAAATAACCCTGGATAATGGAATTCTTTGAAAAAGTAAAAGTGAATCCCGGAATAATAGAGTGCGAATCAAGGTATCTTGTCCATTCAAGGTCATAGTGATTAAAGCTGTAAAGAAGGTTGAGCCTTAAAGGTTGTACGGGTTTATATGAGAAGTTTGCCGCAACCTGGTTGCCGGTTATGTTATAATGACGCAACTGCCTGTAAATAGACTGATAGAATGAATAACGTCCTGACACCTGAAATTCATCAGTATTAACTACCTTATATTCGCCCCCAAGGTAGAAGACACCTCTCCAATCCCCCTTCCCAGATATCTTCACTCCTGATATAGAATCCGATGGCTGGAGGGTAACATTGTTATCATATTCCCAGCTTACATTTCCAAAGAGAGACCAGGGCTTCTTCGCCTTTTCTCTTTCATCTGCGGCATCGATAAATTTGGCTGAAGTCTCGGCAAGCTTTGTGCCCGGACTTTTATCGATGACAAACTGAAAATATGGCTTTGAATCAACATACTTCTGAAGTTTGAAATAAGAAGCTCCAATATAATACTTCGAAGACATTTCCAGCGATTTATCAAGCTCGATTGATTTCTCAAATGTTGGTATCGCTTCTTTGAAATTCTCCTGCCTGAACTGTATTACGCCTTTATAATAAACTATTTTCCCGTTATCAGGGAGTGCCTTTCCTGCCGCTTCCAGTTCCTCTGAAGCTTCTTTGTACTCGCCGAGGTTTAAATGAGCAACACCAAGATGATAAAGGATCTCAGGCTTTTCCGGTGAAATGGCAAGGGCTTTTTTCAACGCATCAGCAGCTTCTTCATATTCTTTAAGCGCAATATAAGTCTCGCCAAGCTTTACCAGCATGTCCATATTCTTCGGATCCCCTTCAAGCCCCTTTTCAATATGAATTGCCGCTTTTGCAAAATCGCTCTCATCAAATGCAAGCAGACCCTTTGAGAATTCAATTTCAGATTCATTAGCAGCGAATGACAGGCTTGGAAGGATCAGGATTCCGGTTAATAACATCAAACAAAAACAAAACAATTCAGACCGCATTGCTTTATGCACCTTATGCCATAACATCATTATCATGCCTCCGAAAGGGAAATTATAAAGAATACATTTTATTAGGTTATTTTTATTCAATTTATCAGAGTGTTTTATTTTATGTCAAGATGTTATAGGTTATTAATTTTAAATTGCATTTGCCGTAAGTTGCGACACAATATCTGTTGAATTATTGGATTTTTAAATTTATAGGTAATATAAAGAAGTTCATTGAATACATTATATTTAATTTAATGACATACTGACATGCAAAGCTCTATAAAAAAGTTCTTTTATTTTATATTTTTCTTTCTATTTATTCTTCTAAACATCACTCCTCTTGAAGCCAGCGAGTATTATCAGTTCGTTCTAAGATGGCCTTCACAGTTCTGGTATTTCAGCTATGTTCAGGGTATTGCTACGGACTCATCAGAGAACGTCTTTGTCGTTGACAGGGATGGAAGCACTATAATCAGGTTTGATTCAGACGGGAATTTCATTACCTCATGGGGTTCCTATGGCACAAGCGACGGACAGTTCAAGCTCCCCTCCGCAGCGGCGGTTGATTCATCAGGGTATGTCTATATAGCAGACACAGGGAATAACCGTATCCAGAAATTCGATTCCAACGGCAACTTCATTAAGAAATGGGGAACCGCCGGAACAGGAGATGGGCAATTTAACAACCCTCAGGGGGTGGCAGTAGATACATCGGGGTATGTTTATGTGGCTGACACAGACAACAACCGCATCCAGCAGTTCACTTCATCAGGAACATTTTTGGGAAAGACTGGAACTTCAGGTTCAGGTGATGGACAGTTCAACAAACCTCAGGCAATTGCAGTTGATTCCTCAGGAAACAGTTACATAGCTGACACAGGCAATAACAGGATTCAGAAACTTGATTCAGTCGGCAATTATGCAAGCCAATGGGGAACAAGTGGCACAGGGGACAGCCAGTTTGATTCTCCTCAATCCATATCAGTGGACTCCTCCAATAATGTTTATGTAGCTGACACAGACAACAGCCGTATTCAGAAATTTGACTCAAGCGGAGTTTTTATTTCCAAGTTCGGAACAAATGGCTCAGGTGATGGCGAGTTCATAAACACCAATGCTGTGGCAGTTGCAGGCACAGGGAACATCTATGTGGCTTCCGGCGGTTCAACCTCAGCATTTACATGGAGCCATAAAATTCAAAAATTCGATTCAAACGGAATTCTCACTGCAAAATGGGCAGCAACAGGAGAAGATGACGGGCAGTTTCAGGAGCCAAAAGGAATAACTACCGATGGCAACGGGAATATATACGTCGCTGATACACGGAACAATCGTGTAGAGAAATTTACATCAGCCGGAGTCTTTGATTCAAAGTTTGGCAGTTCCGGGTCAGGCGACGGTGAGTTCACACAGCCACAGGGTATAGCAGTCGACTCTAGCGGCAATATTTATGTGGCTGACACAAACAACCATCGTATAGAAAAATTTGATTCAGCCGGTACCTTTCTTATAAAGTTCGGGACATACGGCTCTGAGAACGGACAGTTGAGCTATCCCGGAGCACTTGCAGCAGACAGCTCTGGGAATATTTATGTAGCAGATACATACAATCACCGAGTCCAGAAATTTGACTCCAGTGGTACTTATCTTTCAAAAATTGGAAGCGCGGGAACAGGCAACAGCCAATTTTCTTATCCTCAGGGAATTGCAATTGACTCATCAGGTAATATCTATGTAGCAGACACAGGCAATAACCGGATAGAAAAATTCAATTCATCAGGAACTTATCTTGGCAAATGGGGAAGTAATGGAACAAGCACCGGGAAATTCAGCTCTCCTATAGGACTCTCAGTTGATGCATCGGGTTATATTTATGTCGCAGACACTTCGAACCACCGCATCCAGAAATTTGATAAGAACGGTAATTCTATCTCTACAGCTACAGTTGGAAGTTATGGATTTGGCGACGGGGAGCTTTACTATCCTTACGGAGTCACTGTTGATTCTGCCAAGAATACTTATGTAGCAGATACATACAACCACAGGATACAGAAGTTCGAGCGCGTGCCTTATGGTCTCCTTGTTGCAGACCTTATAACTGAGATTGACGCATCTGCTAGCTCAGTAATGATTGATGATGTACTAACATATACTGTCTCTGTCGCCAACATTGGCCCTGACCCAGCAACAGAAGTAAGCTTCACCGATAACCTTCCGGTCACGATCACACTCGGAACCGTAAGCTCTGATAAAGGTACATGCAGCGCTGATGGAGTAAATGTGACATGCGACCTTGCAACGCTTGAAAGCGGTGAAGAAGCAGCAATTACAATTACTATTTCAACAACTGAAAAAGGAAAACTCCTTAACACTGTAACAGCATTCTCAGCAGAATCTGATCCTGATATTTCAAACAACACAGCCACAGTACAGACAACCGTAGATCCTGATCCGGTAACTCTTACCATTTCTACAGAAGGTGCAGGAAGCGGAACCGTCACAAGCTCTGATTCAGTGATAACCTGCGGTGAAACCTGTTCGCATGTTTACACGCAGACGGTCGTTATTACTCTTACGGCAACGCCTGAAGCAGACTCAAAGTTTGCAGGCTGGAGCGGAGATGTAACTGGCGAAGACGAAATCATATCAGTGACAATGGACTCTGATACAACCTGTACAGCAACATTTATTGAGAAAGACACTATAGGAGTCATTACAGTTACAACGAATATCATAACATCTACTTTCAGCATTACAGGCCCCGCTGATTATGAAGGCTCCGGTGAGCTATGGTCGCAGCAGGATGCCCCTTCAGGTAATTACACCATTACCTACGGACAGGTCGAAGGATATAAAAAGCCCCCTTCCGAGGGGAAGACACTTGAACCTGAAGGAAACATAACCTTCAGCGGATCATACGTCAAACTCGACAGCTCGGCTCCGGACATCCGTGTAAAAAACATAAGATATCCTCTTGCCTTAAAAAAAGGGAAAACATTCAAGTTATCAACACAGGGAAAGAACATCGGTGGTCAGGATGCCTCTGCTTTTACAGTGAGGCTTTATTATTCGTCCAATAACAGCGGCTCTTTTGACGGAGACATATTGATTAAAGAAAAAGTATTATCAGGCCTCGCAACTGATACACAAAAAACTGTTACTTATAACTGGAAAGTCCCAAAATCTTTAGCAAAAGGGAAATATTATCTGAAGGTTTTCTGGGACGCAGACAATTCAGTGAACGAGTATAACGAAGGAAATAACATCGCAGTGACATCTAAAAGGGTCACCGTGAAATAGCACCTCTCTCACGTCCTGTTTGACAATGCAGTGCAAGTCGAAATATGATTGAGTCATGTCAGCAAAAAAAATAGGCATTATAAGCACTGCCCTTATATTTATCATCCTTCTTGCCTTCCATGGTCCCAAGGGAGAGATTTCAGTTCTCGAAAAACTGGAACTTATGAGCCTTGACTATCGCTTTCTCTTAAGCGGTATACAAAATCCCGGAGACAATGTAGTAATAGTAGCTATAGATGACAGATCGATTGAACAAGTGGGACGATGGCCCTGGGACAGAAAGCAAGTTGCAAAGGTCGTAGATATATTGAGCAAGGGAGGGGCAAAGACAATAGGACTTGATATAATCTTCAGCGAGTCTCAGGTTTCCTCTGAAAAAGCAGTCCTAAGTGATGTTCTAAATAAAATTGAGAAAGACAAAAACGGAGATAACCTCACGGCACTGAAAGGTGAAATTGAAAACGCCATAAAAGCTTTTGACAGTGACGTGATTCTCGCAGAGAGTTTCAGAAATGCGGGAAACACCGTGATAGCATTGTCAATGAGTGCGCAAGATTCGCAACGTAGCGAAAACCAACGCAAACCCTCTGATGACCTTTTGGAGAACCTAAAAAGATTTGCCTATTTCCTTGAAAGCGATTTGGCAGGGCTAAAAGAAGAACTAAAACCCATAACTGCCGGGCAGGCTTTAATTCCGCTCAATATATTTTTAGACGCAACGGCATCAGCAGGTAATGCAGAAGCTGTGAGCACTGACATAGATGGTGTGGTAAGGAAAGAGTGGATGATTGAAAAATATGGCGATTCATATTATCCGCCTCTTTCATTTGAAGTTGCCCGGCTCTATATGAATATTCCTTTTGAAAATATAAAAATAAATTTTGGCAACGGCATTGAAACCGGGAAATTTTTAATCCCAACAGATGAGAGGGGAAGTTATCTTATAAATTATTACGGACCACAGAATACATTCCGCTATTACTCATGCTCAGATATCCTTGAAGGAAAGATATCCCCTTCCCTTCTTAAAGGCAGGGCAGTTCTGATTGGTTACGCAGCAACCGGATTAGGAGACAAGTGGGTCACTCCCTACGGTATTATGTTCGGTGTTG
Organism: Candidatus Schekmanbacteria bacterium; assembly: GCA_016219965.1. Lineage (NCBI taxonomy): Bacteria > Candidatus Schekmaniibacteriota > Candidatus Schekmanbacteria bacterium. Next base: position 349,433 of record JACRJM010000015.1, on the reverse strand, counting down.
AAAAACAGGCAACGCTTGTAAAAAATTTCATAGACCAGAGGTTCCTTTATCATCCGAAGCTTTCTTTCATCTACGATATCTTTGCAGTATTGATAATAGGGACAATGCTTTCTTTTGTCCTTCCAAAGATGGCGCCAATGAAAAGCACTTTTTTTGCGGCGGCAATGCTGGCGCTTGTGATTGCAACAGGGATAATTCTTTTTATTTCACAAAGCCTCTGGGTAAATATGGTGTTCCCAATGCTCACCGTATTCGTTCTTTATATCTCCATCACCTCTTACCGCTTTCTCACAGAAGAACGTGAGAAGAGAAAAATCAAGGGAGCTTTCCAGCAGTATTTAAGCCCGTCTGTTGTAAATGCCATCACAAAAGACCCCTCTAAGCTTAAACTGGGGGGCGAAGAAAAAACGCTCTCCATATTATTTTCAGACATAAGAGGATTTACCACTCTCTCAGAATCTCTTACTCCTGCACAACTTGTCCAGCTTCTCAATGAATACTTCAGTGAAATGACGGATGTAATAACAGAGGTGAACAGCGGGACACTGGATAAATTCATAGGAGACGCAATTATGGCTTTCTGGGGGGCGCCTGTTGAAATGAAAGACCATGCCCTTAAATCCAGCCTTTCAGCGCTTGGAATGATTGAGAAACTCCATAAGCTCAGGGTAAAATGGGACGCCGAAGGAAAGCCTCCTGTCAACATCGGCATAGGGATAAACACAGGGGATGTCGTTGTCGGCAACATGGGCTCAGACAGGCGATTCGACTATACGGTCATGGGTGACGCGGTAAATCTTGCATCGCGCCTTGAAGGACTTAACAAAACATACGGGACAAACATTATAATAAGTGAGTTTACAAAGAGCGAGCTTCCAGATAAGCTCATCACAAGGGAAATAGACCTTGTGAGAGTAAAAGGAAAATTGAAACCTGTAAAAATCTACGAACTTATGGGAGAAAGCGACGACGATTCAAAACTTATTACTAAGGCCAAGATGTTTGAGGAAGGAATCAATTTATACAGAAACAGGCAGTGGCAGGAAGCAGCAAATAAATTCAAAGAAATAAAAAAACAATTCAGTGATGATGGTCCGTCATCGGTTTATATAGAGCGCTGTACAGCTTACATGCAATCCCCTCCTCCCGACGACTGGGACGGCGTATTCGTGATGAAGACAAAATAGAGCCATAAACTGTAGGGTCTGCTCCATTAGCAGGTAAAACAGAGCAGACCATTTTTCAGGGAATTAATATTGCTAAGTGTTAATAATACAGAATGTTCAATGAAAATTGACAGAAAAGTTTATCTTATATTTTTAATTTCTTTTTTTATAAGGGCAATTTTTCTTTTATTAACAGACAATACATGCGGAGATCCGGCTGGCAAGATAATAGTTTCACTTGAATGGCTAAAACATCCTTCATTTATTACCTATGGTTTTTCATTCCCATTCTTCCATTACCTTATATCGCTTATAATTTATCTTTTTGATTCTCCAATGATTTCAACAAGGATTTTAAGTCTTGTTATTGGTTCCTTAACAATATTCCCATTCTACTCACTTGTTTGCATTCTCTTTGATAAAAAAACTGCAATTTACAGTTCAATTTTTCTATCATTCCTCTACCATCACATTCTCTACAGCACACAGACTATGAATGATGCGACTTTTCTCTTTCTTGTAATTTCATCAATTTTCTATTTTTTTAAGAACTTAAATCTTGCCCATGGGGAAACAAAACCAGTAATTCTAAGTTCAACCTTTCTGCTTGCAGCGGAGATGACAAGATTCGAAGCATGGATTCTAATACCATTTTTGATATTCTTCATTGCTTCAAAAAAAATATCTCTTAATACTTTTCTCTTTACTGTGATTTCGTTATCCTTCCCTGTTTTCTGGATTACAGGGAATTACATTGGAACCGGAGTCTTTATCCCTCTGGCAAACATAAACATCAATGTTCACGCACAGGAAGGATTTACTATACTGGGAAAGCTCCTCATATATCCCTACATGATCGTAAAAACTATAACCCCTTTGGCAGCCGTATTCGCTTTTATTGGCTTAGTAATGTCATTTGCAAAAAACGTAAACCGCAAACTTATCTTGCTTATATCAGTTGAACTGCTGTTTCTAATATCCACTGTGATAGTCGGGACAAATGCATTCCCAAAACCAAGATATTGTCTTTTGGTTGCAATACTTTTAATCCCATTCTGTATCCAAAGCATTAGAGCTTTCCTGAAAAAAATACCGCGCTCAGCATCTATAGCAACAATCTGTATTTTCGTAGTTTCAATGTTTGCAACATATTCCTACTTTTACCTTTCTGCAAAAGATGAGTTTTTTCCGACCACACCATCCTATGTAACTGAAATCAGCACTCAGTTTAAGTCAATGAAAACCAATCAGGAGAAAGTCTTTATTGACTCATTCAACTGGTGGAACTCAAACATTGCAATTCTCGCTGAAATTGACACTGATCTGCTTGCCAGAGTTTATGCAGAGCCTTATAACGTAATACTTACATCCAGGAAAACTTACAAAAAAAGAGAAGAAGGGATAAAAAAATATTTTAATGAAGAACATCCGGACTATGTTATATATGAGCCGGGAGGTGTGCTTTCAAAATGGACAGGAGTCAATCCTGAAAATACTATCAACAGCCTATCAGATAATAAATTCGAACGAATTTTCACTTCACAAAAATATATAATCCTGAAATCCGTTGGTAAAAAATGATTTGTTTTCCTAGTGCTGGCGAGGCTGTTGTGGAATCGCTTTATAATGTTTGATGCAGAGCTACAAAGGGAAACTCAATCAGTTCTTTTGTATCTTCAAAGATATGCTGAGGCCTGTCACACATTAAAGCATGTGGACGGCTGCAGATATGTTCGAAACAACAATTAGGACAGTGAATAACATCAAGATTCCCGGAGTCCTTACTGCACAATGTATTCTGATTTTTTAGCATCTCATCTCTTTTCATTGGTCTAATCCTTCTTAGTAAATCCTTAACATCATTTATATTTCAGTGTTATGATTTTAAAGATAAACCAACGCTATTTAATAGTGAGTGCCTAAAGTCACAAACACAGATGTTTTTTTTGCCGGCCCATATTTTAAGGACGGTAATGAGTTGAGGTGTTAATTGGACTCTTTCACAGAATCGTATCTACTTTACCGGCCTGTCGCAGCGGATCAGTTCAAGGTCGCGGGCTGTGTCGAATTCGGAATCTTCTCTTATGGTGTGGCAGCGCTTACAGGTGCGTGCCGCCACACATGTTATTTCTCAATCCATTTTCACCATGTTAATAAAGGTGGTTGAAAAAAGCACATATATTATGATAATTATATAATTGTAAATTGGAGGCTCAGAAATGCCAAGAACAAATATGCTTGGAAAAATTGAAAAAGAGGTTGAAAAGCTCTCGCTTAAGGAACAGCTAAAACTGGTTGAAAAACTCACGCATAAGCTGCAAAAAACCGGCATTAGAATCAAAAAGGAACTCGATTGGAAAGGACTTTACGGAATTGGAAAAGGATTATGGAAAGGCGATGATGCCCAGAAATACGTTAACCAAATTAGAGAAGATCGGGCATGACTCTTTCTGATGAACTTGATAAAACCAACACTATCTTCATAGATACAGCCCCAGTTATATATTTCATAGAAGCCCATTATCAGTTTGGCCCGCTCGCCAAAGAAGTCGTTTCAGCTTTTCAGTCAGGAGATTTGATTGCCTTTTCTTCTGTAATAACCCTTACAGAGGTCTTATCAAAACCGGTAGAACAGGGAGATGAAAAACTTACCCGTAAATTTGCAGAATTCCTTAAACATGGAAAAAATCTTACCATGATTGAAATCTCAGAGGTCATTGCCGAAGCCGCAGGCAAATTAAGGGGGAGATATCCTTCCCTCAGAACTATTGATGCTATCCAGATTTCAGCTGCAATTAATTCTGGGGCTGATGCATTTATTACTAATGATGTAAAACTAAAGCAGATAAAAGAAATAAAAGTTATAGTTTTGAAGGATTATTTATAAAGTAGACCATTCCCGCTCCCTGCATAATTTCTTCACTATCTCACAACAATAAGGTATTTCAATAAACTGGATTCCTGTTTGTACAGGAATGACACGGCATTACTTTATTATCGGCCTGTCGCAGCGGATCAGTTCAAGGTCGCGGGCTGTGTCGAACTCGGAATCTTCCCTTATGGTGTGGCAGCGCTTACATGTGCGTGCCGCCGAGCATGACGGGCAGTCGCTTGTAATGCCGTAGATAGTCTTCATCTTCCTGTCATCGTCAGCTTCGATATGGTCTTTGCCTGGGCCATGACATGTCTCGCATCCTACTTCTTTTAATGAAGGCGTATTCTTCTCATCGAGGAAACCGCTTTTCTTCCCGTATCCTGTTGAGTGGCATCTAAGACATCTTGTTGTCATCTCTTCTTTTTTTTCAACGAGAGTCTCAAAACTTTTCGCATGAGGTGTTGAAGCCCATTTTTTGTAAGCGCTTGCATGGCACTTTATGCAGGCGTTGTTTCCAACATAATCTACATCTCCTTTTACATTGGGCTTTGAAGGAAGGAGTACGACATTATCATTTGACTTAACTTCAGGCAAAGGCTGTGCAGGTGGCTTGTGGCTTACTTCAATGAAATTTCTTTCATAGTTGAACTGAGGGTCATTATCATTGTCGTGACATTCTGTGCAGGTGGCAGAATCAGGCTTCCTGATTATCCGTTCCCTTCTTTTTAATTTCTCGACATGACGCTTATAATCAGGATGACATCTGTTGCATTCTCCCGCCATGCCCTCGACAGTCCCAAGTGTATGACAGGGCGTACAAAGCGAAAGGCTGAAATCCGCGACTTCTATCTTCACCACATGAAGGCTTGCAGGACCGTGGCATGATTCACATTGAACGCCTGCCATTGCAGGAGTCTCATCAAGACTTTTAAATCCGCCGCTTTCTCTGTTTCCTGTCACATGGCAGACAATGCATTTGGTATCATCTTCTTTTCCCCTTGAAGTGAGTGTGAGAAAAGCATTTTGGTGCTTTGTCTCTGAAAAACTCTTTGAAATATCTTCGTGGCACGTGCGGCACTCTTTATTTCCTGTAAACTCGGCACCCTTGTCAAAAAGGGGCTGAAACTGTTTCATCACGAGCCTTGACACAGCAGATGAATTGTCCGCTGACAGAATAATCGCGACAAAAGCAATAAGGAAACAGACGAAAGCCTTGCCTCTGATTTTATAAAACGATTTCTTCAGCATGTAATCTTAACCTCTCTCAAAAAAGACAGAAGCGCATCATCCCAGTTCTTCATCCTCATCCCAGTATCTTTCTCAAACTTTGAACAATCAAGGACTGAATAAGTCGGCCTTGACGCCGTCCTGTTGGATTGAGAAGTCTTTATTGGCAACACTTCTGCTTTAAGTTTTGCCGCATCAAATATTTTCAGTGCAAAATTATACCACGTGCAATCCCCTGATGCTGTCACATTATAAATTCCCCTGCACTTCTTTTGTAATAATTTCGTGACAGCCACAGCAAGCTCGTCAGTCCATGTAGGGGAACCGCGCTGGTCATCTACAACAGATATCGTTCCCTGATTCTTCTGCTTTTCAAGCATCGTGAATACGAAGTTCTTCCCGACCGCTCCATAGAGCCACTCAGTTCTAACGATTATGTACTCGCACCCGCTCTCAATCAACCACCTTTCCCCTTCAAACTTTGACTTGCCGTAAAAGTTAATAGGATTGGGCATATCATCTTCTTTGTAGGGAGATTTCTTCGTGCCGTCAAAAATATAGTCAGTGCTGAAATGAACCATTAAAGAGCCATGTTTCTTTGCTTCTAAGGCAAGGTTCAAAACACCTGCGGAATTTACCGACATAGCCTCATCCCTGTTTGTCTCACATCCATCAACATTAGTATAAGCTGCACAGTTAACCACGACAGCAGGTCTCAATTTCCCGAACATTACAGAGACATTCTCCCTGTCTCTGATATCAAGCTCATGTATGCTGAAACCTTTTACATCGAAGTCTTTGGAAAGCCTTGCTGCAACATCCCTTGAGAGCATTCCTCCGGCACCAACCAGTAAAGCACAACTCATCCGATTATTCCTTTATTTGTAATCAATGACGAGCCAGGCAATTCTCTGAATCTAAAACAAATGAATTACCCAGCAATCCAAATATTAATACAACACTGTCATTCCGCACTTGATGCGGAATCCAGTTTTACCCATTATTTCTGGATCCCCTCTTTCGAGGGGATGACAAAACAAAGAAAATGATAACATTCACCCCAATACAAAGCATCGAGGAATTCTTTTGATTAACTAAAACTGGAGCACTTCCGGCATTATCTGTTTTCATAATGCTTGCGGTAGTAATCGCGGTATTCTCCGCTCTTGATGTTCTCCCACCATTTCGTGTTTGTCTTATACCACCCTATCGTTGCTTCAAGACCCCGCTCAAACTCAACCGACGGCTTCCAGCCGAGCTCTTTTTCTATCTTTGATGAATCTATGGCATATCTCCGGTCGTGTCCAAGTCTGTCTTTGACAAATCTTATAAAGGATTCAGGCTTGCCTATTTTCCTTAAAATCATCTTCACAACGTCAATATTGTTTTTCTCGCATCCGCCGCCTACATTATAGACTTCCCCTTCCCGTCCTTTGAGAAACACTGCCTCAATGGCAGCGCAGTGGTCATCTACATGTATCCAGTCCCTTATGTTCATCCCGTCTCCGTAAACAGGAAGCTCTCTGTCCTCAATGGCATTTGTAATCATCAGAGGGATAAACTTCTCCGGAAACTGGTACGGGCCGTAATTATTGGAACAGCGTGTGATGATTGCAGGGAAACCGTAGGTCTCAAAATAGCTCCTTGCAATCATATCTGCTGAAGCCTTGCTCGCTGAATATGGACTGTTAGGTGAAAGTGGGGTCGTTTCAGTAAAATATCCTTCTTTACCCAGAGAGCCGTAAACCTCATCAGTTGATATCTGTATAAACCTCTTTATCTTTTTTTTCATAGCTTGTTCAAGGAGTGTGTAAGTCCCGAAGATATTGGTTTTTAAAAAAACTGATGGATCTTCAATACTCCTGTCAACATGTGATTCTGCCGCAAAATTTATGATTGCATCAACGCCGTCTAAAAGTGAGGAAACAAGACCAGAATCGTTAATATCTCCTTTAACAAATCTGTAGCGCTTGTCTGTAGAAACATCTTCAAGGTTTTCTATGCAACCCGCATATGTGAGCAAATCAACGTTTATTATATTCCAGTCAGGATGCTTTTTTAGCATCATCCTGATAAAGTTTGAACCAATGAAGCCTGCCCCGCCTGTTACAAGTATATTCATGTCACACATTACCTATTTCAATGTATCTAGTTGATTTTAAACAATATACATACATGCTGTTAATTTATTTTATTCGCTCCTGTTTCTGCAACAAGGTTCGAAGCACGTCTTAGTGATTCGAATGTCCCTGCATCTGTCCACCATCCTTCAAGCAGATCCCATTGCATCTCGCCAAGCTTTATATACGCATTGTTGACATCAGTTATTTCGAGTTCTCCGCGGTCCGAAGGCTTCAGCGTTTTTATAATATCAAATACCTTGCTGTCATACATATATATTCCAGTAACAGCATAATTGGATTTTGGATCCTTCGGTTTTTCTTCAATGCAGACAACCTTGTCGCCTTTTAGCTCAGGAACTCCGAACCTATGAGGGTCAGGAACTTCCTTTAAAAGAATCCTTGCACCCTTCTCCTGTTTTATAAAAGCATCTGCCTGCTGTTTTATATTTTTTTCAATGATATTATCTCCAAGAATTATGCATATCTTCTCTTTGTCAGAGAAATGCTCGGCAAGGGCAAGCGCCTCGGCTATTCCCCCCTCACCTTCCTGGTATGTGTAATTAATATGTTTAAGCCCGAATTCCTTGCCATTCCCGAGAAGCTTCAAGAAATCGCCGGCATTGTTTCCGCCGGTGACAATGAGTATGTCCCTTATACCGGCATTTATAAGCGCAGTTATGGGGTAATATATCATTGGCTTATCGAATACCGGGAGAAGATGTTTGTTGGTAATTTTCGTAAGAGGGCTAAGCCTTGTTCCAAGCCCGCCTCCAAGTATTATACCTTTCATAAGATAAACCCCCTTATTTGGTCAGTTCAAAAAAAATAAACATACATAATATCAGGCAGGCATACAAGGAAAATTTAAGTACAGGAAGCGATTAAAACCCATTTAGTGGAGATGCTCGAATTTGCCATTCCGGGTCCTGAGCTTGACTTCGTTATTCGATAAAATTATCTCTTTACCTTCGTAGCTAAGCAGGCTGTTCCGCTCTATAACCGCGATTATGAGTGATGACAGGGAAGCAAGGAGGGCAATCTCATCTTCTTCTATCCTGTTATTGGTAAAATACTTATCAGCAATAATAGCGCCAAGCATTCCTGATGTCCCGACCAATGGGATGCAGATGAATTCATCAGCGGCTATATGGTCTAATATCTGGTCTGAGACTTTTCCCCTCATCTCCTCTTTGTCCCTCACCACCATCATGTCATTGTTCGAAAGCGAAAGAACATAGGAAACTATAGACCCGCCCTGACCAAGCTTCTGGTCTCTCGTTATCTTCTCATATTCTTTCATGATGTTTTTTATTTTATCCGGATCAACAGACCATGTAAAAATGGTTGAAAGCTTTGTTCTGTCATTATTAAGCATATGCATTGATACGCGTTCAAAGCCTATAAGTTTAAGGATCTTTGCCGCATGTTCCCATATCTTCTCAGGTGTTACAGCAAGGTTCATTTTAGAAACCAGGTTGAAATACTGGATTTCAAAGGGCACATTCTCATTTGTACCGTTTGAATTTCTGTATTTGATAAGCTTAAGGTATTCTTTGTATCCAAGCTTATTAAGAGCCACGTACGCCATACCGGAGAATATCAGCACAATAAACCCGATGTTTCTGGCTGTGGAAAATGATATATAAACCGCCGAAACAGCAAAAATCAATGACACGCAATAAAGGATTATCACAGCTCTTCTATGAGATAACCCCATATCAAGAAGCTTATGGTGAATGTGTTCCTTGTCTGCCTGGAATATGTTGATATTTTTAAGGACCCTTCTGATAATGGAAAGACTTGTATCAAGCACGGGAAGCCCCATCAGCACGATACTCACAAGGATAGTCCCGATAGTAGCGGTTTTCATAGAGCCAGTAATGGAAACCCCGCCAAGGAGGAAACCAAGGGAAAGTGAACCGGTATCGCCAAGAAATATCTTTGCCGGGTTAAAATTATATTTCAAAAATGCTATTGCAGCTCCCCCGATGGCAAAGCATATATAGGACTGAACAAAACAGTCATTGAACAGTGCAACAACTCCAAGGGATAGAAAGGCTATGGAAGAAATCCCTGTAGCCAGTCCGTCAAGACCGTCAATCAGGTTTATTGCATTGGTAAAAGCAAGGAGCCAGAATATGGTAAAAATGAGTGAGAGACCGGAATTCAAAAATGGAATTTCAGCACCAGTATAAGTTTTTAAAAGGTCAAGCCTGATACCTGCATGCCACACTGCCAATGCCACTGCAAACTGGGCAATAAATTTTGTTGAAGCCTTCATGCCGCGGACATCATCAATTATGCCAACAATCATTATCACTAAGGCACCTGCTATAACCGGGATATACTTGTTTTCCTCAAAAGAGGTTATGTTGAAATACCCGATTCCAAAAAGATTCATCAACGCAAGCGAAATTGATGCTGACATGAAAATCGCCAGTCCTCCAAGAAGAGGCATAGGCTTTGAGTGGACAGTCCGGATTCCCGGTTTTCTGAGAATCCCTGTCTGTATAGCAAAAAGCTTTACCGCAGGCGTCAATATCAGACAAAGAAAACCTGAAGTCAAAAAAAGAAATAGTAGGCTTTGATATATTGTATCAATGGTCATTTGTGGAACCTCGTACCCTTTGTATATATTGACTTTTTCTAAAGTGTCAACATAAATTCTGAACAAAGTAATCCTAATAAAGCGTTAATTCTATATTTGACAATATTTTCATACGTAAAATTGATTTGCTTTTTTTATGGATATATTTCATTTTGCACTGATAAATTAATATGTCACAAAACTTTTTTCATTTTTGAACAGGAGGCGCGTTATGAGAGAAATGACAGAGAAGGAAATCAGGAGTTTTATCGCTGAATGGAGATGGGGAATGATTCTGGCAGTTGACGGAAACAAGCCTTATGCAGTCGAGGTATCTTATGCGAGCGATGACAATTATCTTTACTGCGGCTCCAGACCCGGTGGACGCATGGCAAAATGTGTAAAATCAAATTTAAATGTTGCCTTTAAAATCTGCGACTCAGACCCCAATCATATGAAATGGCGCGCGGCCATAGTTGAAGGCAAAGCTGAACGTCTCACCAAAAAGGAAGATATACTTGTCTTCCTCAGGCTTCTATCCAAAAAAATGGGACGTCCTGAAAATGCATTTGATGGAATGGCTGACAGAATTGCTGCAAATTCTGAAGAATCAAACTCCATACGTATCCCGCTAAAGGTAATGAGCGGCAGAACCAACCTGCCATAGAAATTAGAAATGCTGTCATTCCGCACATGATGCGGAATCCATGGTTACTTATTATTTCTGGATCCCCGCTTTCGCGGGGATGACAATAAAAAGAAGCGGAACTACCAATCCATCAATCACCCGCAGCTAATGAGTTAACTTGGTAAGCTTAATATTTTTTACAAAATGCAAGATTTGTGTTTAAGACAAGGAAGCGGACTTCGAGCAAAGCGGAGCATACTTTTCTGTATGTGAGCATTTGCGAGCTGGCCGCTCGCGAAGTATTAAAGCAAATATTGCGTTTTTTAACTTAAAACTTAATGATGTGCTTGATCCCCACCAGCTCCTCCTTCATCTTTATCCCTTCGACAATCTGCTCAGGTTTAAGCTCATGGGTTATAAGGCTTTTAAGATCAAGGCTGCCGTTGCTGACAAGCTCTACAGCCTCTTTCATGTGAACTTTAGAATGACCGGATGAACCTTTTATCTTTATTTCCCTGTAGTGGATTAAATTAAGGTTTATCTCTATTGCTTCCTCGCTCTTGTATCCTGCGAAAATGACAACCTCTCCCCCTTTCCGCAAAAGCTTGATACATTCTTCAAGAGAAGCTCTGTTGTTATTTGCGACGATAACGCAATCAACGCCATCTTCGCCGCAGACGCTCTTTATAAATGGTGCAATATCACCTTCCCTTACATTTAAAACAGCATCTGCTCCAAGTTTCTTTGCTAGTGCGAGCTTCCCACTATCTGTGCCGGCCATAAGAACTTTTTTAAAACCTGATGCCTTTGCAAGCTCCATATGTATGAGTCCGACTGGTCCGTCACCTGCAATAAGAATGCTTTCTCTGAGATTGCTGCTTATCTTGTTTCTTCCGTTTATACATGCTGCCGCAGGCTCGCACGCTGCGGCTTCCGCAAATGAAACATTGTCCGGCAGTTTGATAACGCAACCTGCTGCAACTGCTTCAGCAGGGATGGCCACATATTCTGCAAATCCGCCGTCAAGCTCGTAACCCAATGTTTTTCTTGAAACACAGATATTCGCCTCGCCCCGCCTGCACGCATAACATGTACCGCACGGTATTATCGCCTCAACAACGACACGGTCACCTTCTTTGAGCCCTCCGGTCCCCTCTGAAACACCGGCAACAATGCCTGAGAATTCATGGCCTATGATACGGGGAGGAGTGACCATTTTTCTCCCCCTGAAAATACGGACGTCTGTTCCGCATATTCCGGTAGCCTGAACTTTAAGCAAGAGCCCGCCTTTAGGGAGAGGAGGTTCTTTTACGTCCTCGACAGAAAGGATATTTATTCCTTTAAATACTGCTGCTTTCATCTAAGGGAATTCCTTATCTCTTTTAATATCCTGAAATCGCCTTTGAGGTCAGTATAGAGTTTGTTATAGATGATAAAATAAGAGTCGTATGCCTTTTTCCTTTCCTTCGAAGGCTTGTACTTTTTCCCTGACTTTGCGCTTCTCTTTACAAAAGATGAAGTCTCTTTAGCCTCTCCTGCACCAATTGCAGCCAATGCCGCTGTACCGGTACATTCCGGGTCTTCTATCTTTACAGTGTTAATCTCGCATCCCGTAATGTCAGATATGGTCTGCAGCCACTCAGGATAATTCCCGAATCCTGTCTCGGGAACAACAAGATTTCCTGTCTCAAGTCCTGCTTCAGAGCTCATTATCTCAATGTTGGATCTTACTGCAAAACCACACCCTTCGATTATGGCGCGATAAATATGCTCCCGCCTGTGACCCGGCTCTATTCCAAACAAAACTCCTTTTACATATGGATCCCATATAGGAGAGCGCTCGCCCACGAGATATGGCAGATAAATGAGACCTCCGGAACAGGGATCGATGGAAGCTGTTCCTCCGGCTCCGTTTTTACTCCCCACGGCATCGTTAAACCAGTTGTAAGATGTCCCTATCCCGTCCATGCATGCTATTGACAGGAATTTTTTGGAACCGCACTCAATATTCGTAAAATCACTTTTCAATACACCACGAGCTATAACTGTCTTGCAAAGCCTTGCCACTGTCCCGAGGATAAGAGACGTGTCATTGTGTTTTATTTTATCCAGCCCCACAACGGCTGAATATGTATCCATAGCGCCCGCTACTACGGGGATTCCTTCCGGCAGTCCTGTTTCCTTAGATGCTGACTTGGTAACTGTTCCAATCACATCGGAAGAAGAAAATATTGGAGGCAGCTTCTCAGGTTTTACAGAAAAGAAATTCAGCAGTTCGGTGGACCATACTTTTTTCTGCATATCATAAAATAATGTGGTTGCTGCCCTCGTATAATCTATTGAAAACTTCCCGGTGAGGTTTGAAGCGATATAACCTGAAGGATAAAGGAACGAAGCTGCCTTCTTATAAACATCCTTTGCATTCTCCTTAAGCCAGACTATGGTCGGAAGCGCATAGGAGCCTGCGGCAAGGCGGTTCCCGGTGATCTCGAAAAGCTCCTCGTCGTTCAGCTTTTTTGAATAAAATCCAACCAGCTCAGTGGTCCTCTTGTCGAACTGCATTATGGCATTGCCCACAGGCTTACCTTCTTCATTTACAGGGACGATGCCGTTCGTACAGGAAACACCGACAGCAATGATATTCGACGGAGCTCCTTTTGTCTTTTTAATAAGTTCCTTTATATTCCTGATTGTAGGCTTCCACCAGTCTTCCACCGCATCTGCCTCAACTCTTCCGTTCTGAGAGAACTTGATGGAATATGATGTTGAAGCAAAACCTGCCGGCTCACCATTTGTTTTAAAAAGCGCAGCCTTGCATCTTGAAGTTCCAACGTCGATCGAGAGGATGAGACCATTCTTCTTTGGCACTATCTTTTCCTCCAAATAATAACTGTTAATTATGATTATAACGCTTCATTAGCCTGTAATTTTTATCTACTACCTCGTCACTGCGAGGCTTGTCCTGAGCAAAGCGAAGGAACCCGAAGCAATCTCAATACATAACTTTTTTCAAAGTATTGATTAAGGTATCAACGTTTTCCTTTCTCGAAGTGTGACCCATAAGCCCTATTCTCCATACCTTTCCCGCAAACTCTCCAAGCCCTGCACCGATTTCAATATTATACTCCGAAAGCATTCTCATACGCACCTTTTTCTCATCTATATCAGCAGGCACATAGACAGAATTAAGATTGGGCAGGCGGTACTCGGAATCAACTACAAAGCGGATTCCCATTTTTTCAAGTTCATCCCTCAGATAAATATGGTTTTCCATATGGCGGCTAAACCTTTTTTCAAGCCCTTCTTCAAGTATGATCTTTAATCCCTCATGGAGTCCGAATATCATGCTTATTGGCGCCGTGTGATGATATACCCTTTCACTCCCCCAGTATTTCTCGATCATGGAAAAATCAAAATACCATGACGGAACCTTTGTCTTTCTTTTCCGCAAGACTTCCATTGCACGTTCATTGGCGGTAAACGGTGAAAGTCCCGGAGGACAGCTCAGGCACTTCTGCGTTCCGCTGTAAGATACATCAATAAGCCAGTCGTCAATTCTTACATCCACGCCGCCAAGCGATGTAACGGTATCGACTATAAAAAGCGCTCCCTCCTCCCGCGCAATCCAGCCCGCTTCATCAAGCGGCTGATGCACTCCGGTGGATGTCTCGGCATGGACAAGCACAAGGGCTTTTACTTTCCCTTTGGCTGCTGAAAATGCTTTCACGATCTTCTCTATCTCTATGGGGCTTCCCCATTTCTCTTTTATCTCTGTAACCTCGGCGCCTATCCTTCCCATGAGGTCTGCTACCCTTGCACCAAACACACCATTAACACCGACTATAACTTTGTCTCCCGGCTCTATGAAGTTTACGCACGCTGCCTCCATCCCCGCGCTCCCTGTCCCGGAAACGGGCATGGTCAGCCTGTTCTTAGTTTTGAAAATCTGCCTCAAGCATTCCATAGTTGAATCCATGATTTTTAAAAAATCCGGGTCAAGGTGACCAACAAGCGGCTGCGACATCGCCTTTAATACACGCGGATCAACATTAGATGGACCAGGTCCCATTAAAAGCTTTTCCATAAATTATCCTCAGTTTTTTTATTTTCTATCTTACCAGATTTCCCCGTGCATCAAATCTTAAATTATAAAAACCACCTTTTTTTGAAATAGATTTATTTCCAGCAATTGAACGGTACACATCCTCTGAAACCGACATGCGTTCTAAGCTCAGAGTATCTTTTATTCTGATAATCCTTGCCCTTTCCGGAGCTCTTACCCATGCTGATTTTATAGCAAGAGCAAAGGCCTCACGGTCGTTTTTAACCACAACAGGGATCTTCCCCCTGTCAATGAATGTTGAAGTTATGGCATTAAAATAAAAGGCATCAAAATCTATTTTCTTGAAAAATCTCTCAGTTATTATGTCAGCAAGCGCAAGCCCCGCAGCATTCCCCTTCGACTGCCGTGTAAGATCTAAAACTACAATCCTTGTTATACGCGGCTTTTCACTCTCATGTTCAAAACGAATCACCTTCCTGCCTATCACATGCGTGTCCATCCCTGTCCCGCTTATCTCTTTTCCCATGCGGTCAACAACAAGGAGGTCAATGTTGCCGGCAGGTAAAGAAGGATGAAGTTTTTTTGCAATCTTTAGGAGCTTCTTTTCTCCGTCAATTATCTCATCTGCTTCAAAGGCTTTTATAATCGCTGTCTCACCGGCGCTGTTTTCAACTATTCCGAGACCTGCCATAAGATGAATGGCTGAAAAGATTTTTTTTGCAGCCGGGATTATGCATTCTTTTAGTCCTTTGATTCCCATGCTGTGTATCTGGGCAGCTCCCTGAGGTCCTCCAAGACCGACTGCCGTCATCTTGAGCAGCCCACTCTCATGCGTACCCTCGAAATCAGTGTGAGGCTTTATCCTGTTAAAGATTATTATTCCGTCAGCACCAAGCGCTTCCCTGTCGGTATAAACTGTAATGCCGTTGGGAAGAGTGCCTATCTTAACATAGCTATCTCCTCCCCTTATTGGTATGCCGCATGACTTTTCCGTAATACCCATTCCTTTCAGTATCTCTCTTCTCCCTTCCGCAGTTCCTCCTCCGTGGCTTCCCATTGCAGGGATTGCAAAAGGTTTTAATCCCTGCGAGCGAAGAAGCTCGCCTGCAATCTTAAGAATGTCACAATATCCGCTTATTCCGCGGCTTCCTGCCGTTATTCCGACAGATGCGCCTTTAGGAAGTTTTTTTAGAGAAGCGAGTGAGAGGATATTCTTCCTCAAGGAGTCCTCTATATTAGGAACCTTTGGTCTCTTAAAATCGCAGACTATATCAATGAATCTGGGGAGTTTTTCGCTATACAGCCCCTGCGGCTTCGTTCCTGATAAAAATTTTATATTCATAAGGATTATTTTTATACAGGAGAGGTCGCCTCCAAGTCAAAAACATTCAGCAAGTGGATAATTTTGAGATATGGGAGTTTGAGATAAAAAGGTCGTAGCTTAACAGTCCTGGATTTTCTTGACAGTGAATTGCGAATTATGTAGTAAGTACTTACATTCTTTTGATATATTACAGGATAGATATGGCGCGGCCTAAAAATACGAACACGGCTTTGACTGAAGAACAGATACTTGAGAAAGCCTTCGATGTCTTCTCGCAATATGGCTACAGGGGGAGCACCACGAAGATGCTGGCAGATGCTTCAGGTGTAAACGAGATAACCCTTTTCCGCCATTTTGATAGCAAGGAAAACCTGTTCAAAAAGGTCATAGAGCATTACTCCTTTCTTGCCCGCATAGAGGAACTGGAACCAAAGCTCGAACATCTTTCATATACCGAAGCACTTGAGCTTCTTGCCGGTAGTTTCATTGACAATCTATACAGGAACAAGAATCTCGTAAGAATAATGACAACCGAGGCATATAATCACCCTACCCATGCGCGGATGATATACAAGAATCTTGTAGAAAAGGTGTTCAAACATTTCGTTAATTATCTGGGCAAGTTTTCAAAATCGCGCAAGCTCAGAAAGTTTGATTCTCCTCTTGCAGCAAGGGCGTTTTTCGGGATGTTCTTCTTTTATTTTATGAACCAGGAATTCTTCTTTGAAAAGGAGATAAAGAAATTCAATCAAAAACATGTTGTCCGTGAATATGTACAACTCTTTCTTAAAGGGACTGTAAACGATGAGCGAGGAAAGTAAATTGTCTGAAAGCAAAGTGGAGAAAGATAAGAAACCTGCAAGCAGGAACAATAATAACGGAGGCAGAAAGATAACCGGTATTATAATCCTGCTTATTATTTTAGCTGCCGGAAGTACAGCAGGCTACTATTACTGGAAATACCTTTCGACTAACATAATCACCGACAATGCCTATGTAAAAGGACACCTTTTCACAATAAGTTCGCGGATTGACGGCACGGTCAAGGAGGTTTTTGTAAGAGACAATATGCCGGTAAAGCAGGGAGATATTCTGGTAAAAATAGACCCTGCTGACTATGAAGTAACTATAGAAAAAAATCGTGCAGCCCTTGAGGTTGCCAAACAGGAAATAAAACGAAGATATGCCGCAGTAGAATCAGCAAAAGCGCAAATAGAATATTCAAAATCAAAACTTGAGCTTTCAAAAATCGAACTGAACAGGGCGAAAACGCTTTACGAAAAAGCCGTTTATCCAAAGGAAAAATATGACCTTGCGCTGACCAATTATAATGTCGCTGTAGCTCAGGTTAAAGCTGATGAGGAAAATCTAAAGCAGGCCGAGGCAATGGTCTCGAAAGACAATGACGAAGCGATCATCCGCGAAAAAGCTGCCGAGCTCAGACAGTCAGAACTTGACTATGAATATACTTCGATATATTCCCCTGCAGACGGCTATATAACGAAAAAGAGCATCGAAACGGGAAACAGGATATCTGAGGGACAGCCGCTTTTTGCGATTATTCCTTTAAATGATGTATGGATAGAAGCCAATTTCAAGGAAAATCAGGTTGAAAAGCTGAAACCCGGAATGAAGGCAGACATAGAAGTTGACACTTTCCCTGACATGAAATTCAGCGGACACATCGAATCCATAATGGCAGGTACAGGCGGCGCATTTTCTCTCCTTCCTCCTGAGAATGCCACCGGAAACTGGGTCAAGGTCGTGCAGCGAATTCCTGTAAAGATCCTCCTTGATAAAGATCAGGACCCGGATCATATTCTGCGGGTAGGAATGTCCTGTAATATTATAGTACCACTTTCAGAATAACTAAGGCTAACGGGCACTTCATGTCAGTTCCAAAAATAAACAAGTGGCTTGTGGCTTTCACAGTCATACTGCCGACTTTTGTTGAGATAATGGACACAAGCGTTGCAAACGTGTCATTAAATCATATCAGGGGAACATTCAGCGCTTCCGTTGATGAAGCCACCTGGGTTCTGACATCCTATCTCGTATCAAATGCGATAATATTGCCCATAACAGGCTGGCTTAGCAGTTTGATGGGAAGAAAACGTTTTCTGATTTTTTGCATTATGATCTTCAGTGTCTCATCGTTTCTTTGCGGGTCTGCCCCAAATCTTATGAGCCTTGTATTCTTCAGGGTATTACAGGGTCTTGGAGGAGGCGCTTTACAACCTTTATCACAGGCAATACTCCTTGAGACATTTCCAGTGGCTGAACACGGTATGGCAATGGCTGCATACGGAATTGGTGTCGTCATCGCGCCTGTCATCGGACCCATAGTCGGCGGATGGATCACCGACAACCTTTCATGGAGATGGATATTTTACATCAACATTCCTATCTGTATTTTGTCTGTAATAATGGTCATGCTCTTTATCTATGATCCTCCCTACATCAGGAAGGCTCCGGGGAAGATTGATTATTTCGGATTGAGCTTTCTTGCCATTGGACTTGGCGCTTTGCAGATAGTCCTCGACAAGGGTGAAAGGGAGGATTGGTTTTCATCGAACTTCATCATTTATTTAACTGCAATCGCAGCCGTGAGCCTTGTAGTCTTCGTTGTGATAGAACTATTCTTCGTTAAAAATCCTGTTGTGAACTTAAGGGTAATGAAAGATATTTCTTTCACCAGCGGAAGCATGATGATGTTTTTCGGTTTCTTCGGAATGTTCGCAAGCATAGTACTCTACCCTATTTTTCTTCAAACGCTCATGGGTTACACAGCAACACTTGCCGGAATGGTCCTTGGACCCGGGGGTCTTACAATACTTCTTTTCATGCCTATAACAGGAATTCTTCTTAGATTTTTTGATGCAAGGAAAATACTTGTCGTAGGGCTTATAATTGGAAGCTATGCTGTTTACATGATGTCACAGCTTAGCCTTGATGCAAGCTTTACAAATATTCTTATACCAAGAATTGTGCAGGGTGTGGGAGTCGCCTTCTTCTTTGTGCCATTAATGACTGCCACAATGAGCACCATCCCGAAAGAACAGATGGGAAACGCCACAGGGATGTTCAACCTTCTGAGAAATCTTGGAGGAAGTTTTGGTACAGCCTTTGTCATGACACAGCTTTCAAGAAGGGCGCAGTTTCATCAATCAATGCTCAGTGAAAAACTAAATATCTATAACTTCAGTTTCGTAATGGCATATGAGAGGACAAGCGAGCTTTTAAAACGGACTTTAGCCGCAGGTACAGCCACTGCCCAAACCACACTTGAGATGATTTACAATATGACACTTCGGCAGGCATTAATGTACTCATTCGCTGATATGTTCTATCTTCTCTGCATACTTAATCTCTGTATCCTTCCTCTTGCTTTCCTGTTAAACAACACAAGGCGCCGTCATGGTTAAAAGAACCACCGATTATTTCATTTTCTCGCTTCTTCCAATCTCAATATTCATTCTTCTATTCCCCGGGAAAAACATCCTTACAGCTATTCTGATAGCAGCCGGGTTTTTAATAATATGTTTCCTCTCAGGGAGGATTCATACTGCCCTTAATGCAGGGAAACAATGCTTATGGTGCGGCAAAGAATTGGTTGAACAGACTGAAAGCACAAATATAAGTTTTGCAGTGTGCAGTAAAAAGCACATGGAGGGAATGCTGAAATTCGCTTCTTTTATCCAGAGAAGAAAAGCTCTGATCGCATCGCTGATATTTATCCTGATTCTGCTTTTTATCGCAACATTTCTCTCTGAGGACTCAGTGAAGATTCACACAATCTCGATTTTTCTTCTCCGGTTTCTCTGCGGCTCTTTTCTTATTGTAATCTCTTCCCTTCACAACAAAGAACAGCCTTTGGAGCAAAAAGATTTCCCAAAAGTTTTGCGAACCCTCTCAACCCTCTGCCCTCCGGGCATCAATATCAGCCTCTGGACGCTGAAAGTCTGCGGCGTTCTTATCCTCATCATCGAATCCGACCTGGCATTGCCGGCGGTATCAAAGCTGCTGGTGAATTTGTTCTGAATATCTTTCTGCTTTTGCACCACACAATTATCTTTTTTTAATTAAGTTTGGGCAATTAATCCTTGAGGCTCGCCATTAAAGAAGATAATATAAAATGTGAGGTATATTAAATCTGCAGGGAAATATATGACAGAAGAAGAACTTTTACAAAAAGATATGGTTGTTAAGGCAATTAAAGAAGAATTTGCTGCAAACAACATTAACGTTAAGTCAATCCTGCTATTCGGTAGCAGGGCAAAAGGGGCATCAAAACCTGACAGCGACTGGGACTTTCTGGTGGTTGTGGACAGAGAGATTGAACGCAGAGATAGGCTTAATATAGTTGGAAGAATCCGCCATCGCCTGGCTGAAGCTTTTATTGATGTTGACGTAATAGTTAAATCTGAAGAAAGTTATCTGGAACAGTCTAAGAATGTCGGCTATGTAACCTATTATGCTGCAAAAGAAGGCATACTGTTATGAATGAAGATATTGTGAAAAAATGGATCATAAAAGCAGAGAACGATCTGAAAACAGGTCGAGATGAACAGGCATCCGTAGATGCCTGCAACAGATATGGTCTGCTTTCACATGCAGCAATGCGTTGAGAAATATCTTAAGGCGTATCTCATCTTTCATGGCAAGGAGATAAGCAAAACTCACAACATCTCTTTGCTTATCTCGCAATGTATGACAATAGACAATAGTTTTGAGATATTAAATAATGATAAAATTGAAAATCTGACGGATTATGCAGTTGAAGCACGGTATCCTGATGATTTCTATATGCCAACTGCTGAAGAAACTGAAAAAGCAATCAAGCTTGCGGAAACTGTTAAACAATTCGTGTCAAAAAAACTCAAGCTTTCCCATTTGCCATTGTTTTAACTGATTACACCTGAAAGAGGAAATGGCTGCTTAGCTATTTTTTCGCAAATGTGGGATTTGGATGTGAGGCGAGAAAGCAATATTTTTTGTAAATTTGAGATTTGGATGGCAGACGCGAAAGCTGATAGTTTATGTTCTCGGATTTGGAGTCAGGCGACGAAGCAATATTTTTTTGCAAACGTAAGATTTAGATAGCAGACGCGAAAGCAGATTGTTTATGTTTTTCGCAAATGCGGGATTTGACGTCAGGCGAGGAAGATATATTTTTTTGTAAATTTGAGATTTGGATGGCAGACGCGAAAGCGGACAACGAGAAAAGCGGAGCATACTTTTCCGTATGTGAGCATTTGCGAGTTGGCCACTGACAAAGTATGCCACCAAAGGTCAAATTTACTGAAGGATGGTCAGATGACCATGATATCATACTCTTCCAGATGACTATCAAAATCCGTCTTAATGACCAGCTTCTTGCGGTGGATCCGTTCAAGCTCTTCGATTGCCTTGCTCTCTTCCTCGTAAAGCTTGTCCGCTATGACGGGGTTCACGCTCACCATGACTTTTCTGCCGGATACCTTGCCAAGCTCTTTTGAGATTTTCCGAAGTATCTCGAAACATATGGTAGTGGCTGATTTCACCATGCCCCTTCCGTCGCAATATTCGCATGGCTGACATAGCGACTTGCTGAGCGATTCCCTTACGCGTTTCCTTGTCATCTGGACAAGCCCGAGTTCTGAAATCTTGAGAATATTTGTTTTTATCCTGTCCTTGCTTATCTCATGCTCAAGAGCTCTAAAAACCTTGTCGCGGTTATCCTCTTTCTGCATGTCTATAAAGTCTATAATGATTATCCCGCCCAGGTTTCTCAGCCTTAACTGGTAAGCAATCTCTTTGACCGCTTCTAAATTGGTCTTTAATATTGTCTCTTCAAGGTTCTTCTTCCCTACATAACGTCCGGTATTCACATCTATGGAAACAAGCGCTTCAGTTTCATCTATGATGATATAGCCGCCTGATTTCAACCAGACCTTTTTCCCCAATGCCTTGTCTACCTCTATTTCTATGCCATAGGCATCAAATATAGGCTCTGTACCTTCATATTTTTTAATCCTGTCTTCATATATTGGCAGGTATTCACGAACGAACCTGAGGCATCTCTCGTAGTCCTCGTTAGAATCGATTATGACACGGTCCACATCTGACGTGAGAAGGTCTCTTATGACACGCAGTATAAGGTCAAGGTCAGTGTGGATGAGAGACGGAGCAGTCTTGTTCTCTGACTTGTTTTTTATAGACTCCCATAGCTTCATAAGGAAGTTTATGTCCGTTTTAAACTCTTCTTCCGTCCTTCCGTCGCTGACAGTCCGCACTATAAAACCATAATTATTCGGGTTAAGGTCTGATATTATTTTCTTAAGCCTGAACCTTTCATTCCTGTCTTCAATCTTCCTTGAAACGCCTATGTGGTCAACAGTGGGCATAAACACAATGTATCTTCCCGGAAGTGTAATATAGGATGTAAGGCGCGGACCCTTTGTTCCTATCGGGTCTCTTGAAACCTGAACAAGAAGCTCCTGTCCATTTTTCAAAAGGTCCTCTATCTGCGGTTCAGATTCACTCTTTCTCACATTCTTCCCGGGGATTTCCTCATTGTAAAGCTCTTCTTCATTTTCCTCGTCGCTGAGATCTTTTTCTCCTTCAAGAAAACCCTCATAGGCGCGCTTATCATCGCATATATCACCGACATAGAGGAATCCTGCCTTTTCATTTCCTATGTCAACAAAGGCGGCCTGCATACCAGGAAGTACCTTTGTGACTCTTCCCTTATAAATGTTCCCCACGAACCCCTTGTCTTTTTTCCTCTCAATGAATATCTCAGCTACTCCGCTGTCCTCAAGGATTGCAACACGTGTCTCATAGCTTGTGGTATTTACGATAAACTCTTTGGCCAACTGACAATCTCCGTTCTTTTCTTTAAATTAAATAAATTTTTGTTGTTTAAAACACAATCAGGTTTAAAACATAATTAGATGGATAAGGCAACCTGTTTCCTGACGACCTGAATGCCTTTAGGCAATGGAAACGATAACCCGAAGACCGAGCATAAAACAAGGTATATTGCAGGGGCAACTCCGTTTTTGACATCAACACTTATGGACAGGTTCACTGAACCGTCTCTGTTTTCTCCGGGGCTTTTAAGAAAGCTTACAAACTCTCTAAGATCTATGTCGGACTTTTTTTTACCGGTATCTCTGACAACATTGAATCGTTCACTTTCCTCAAATAGCCTGATTTTTTCATGGACTGTTTCAATAGAAAGTTTTTCCTTTTGCAGCATCTCAGTTCCGAACACCACATAGTAAATAAACTGTCTGACGCTTGCCTGAAGAGAAGACTTAAGACTCTGCATTTTTTCCACATCAGTTACCATGAATCCGGAGGGAAGTTCGCTGTTTAGCTTTTCCATAATTTCCGGCAATCCCATATCATGCAAAAGCTCGATATCAATATATTCACATTCAGACTCGACTCCCACAGAAAGCGGCATACCATATGCAATAGAAGGATGAGGATTAAATCCATCTGAATATTCTATAGGCATTTCCGCACGTGCAAGCACCCTGCTGAACATCTTCTGAAATTCACGATGCGAGATAAACCGCATATTCCCTTTTTTTGAATACTTTATCCTGTAGAAAAATCTCTCCCTGTCTGAAGCTTTAAAGTGCGATACCTTTTTTGCATCTCCTCCGTCTTTCTTCTGTTCTTTCTCTGTGCCCTCTGTGGTCATCTGATTTATTTGCCTTATATCTGCGCACTCTTTCTCAAAGCCGCAGGAATTGCATCTTCCAAACCTGCAATCAACTGTTTTTTCCTCTTTCAACGACGCCGCATATTCATCTGACAGGAATTTCTTTTTTACACCGCAGTCAATATGTTCCCACGGGAATATCTCATCCTCATGCCTGACCCTCCTGGCGTAGAACTCCATACTGAGTCCTGAGCTAGCAAAAGCCTTTTCCCAAATACTGAAATTAAAAAAGTCCCGCCATCCGTCAAACCTCGCCCCCATGCGGAATGCCCTTAATATCGCGTCTCCCGTCCTTCTGTCGCCTCTTGCCATTGCCCCTTCCACAAGGCTTGAAGTAGAGTCATGCCATTCAAGGTCAACACTCCCTCTTTTGAGCATTGCCTGAAGCATCCTTATCTTATGTTCGATATCTGCCCTGTCTTCCATTCCTGTCCATTGAAATGGGGTATGTGCCTTTGGGACAAAGGGGGATATTGAAACGGAAATCCTTTTTATCCTTTTTCCTGCTGTCTTTATAATTTTCATAATCCTGTTCACAAGACCTGCTATCTCTTCAATGTCTTTCTCAGTTTCCGTTGGAAGGGATATCATGAAGTAGAGTTTCACCGCCCTCCACCCCTTTGAAAAAGCACTCTCAACGGATTCAAGGATCTCTTCTTCTGTTATTCCTTTGTTTATGACATCGCGAAGCCTCTGTGACCCTGCTTCAGGCGCAATGGTAAAACCTGTCTTTCTTACCTTTGCGATCTCTTCAGCGATTTTCCCGTTCTTCAGAAGTGTTGCCCTTAAAGATGGAAGCGACACAGAAACCCTTTTCTCCTCCATCATGGCAATCAGTCTGGTAACCACATCCTCTATATATGGATAATCTGCCACGTTCAGGCTTGTAAGCGCCACCTCTTCGTACCCTGTTTCTTTTATACTTTCATCAGCAAGAGCTATTACGTCCAGAGCACTCCGTTCACGGACAGGCCTGTATATAATGCCTGCCTGGCAGAATCTGCATCCGGCAGAGCATCCTCTACCGATTTCGATGTTCACTCTGTCATGCACAGCCTCGCAGAAAGGAATTATGGTTTTTGCCGGATTATGAGAAGACATAAGAGAAAGAATGCTTCTTTTGCGGATTTGCGCTGACTGCTCCCCTTCCTTATTAATTATGGATTTAATCGTGCCGTCATCATTGTAGTTGACCTCATAAAATGACGGGACATAGACTCCGTCAATACCGCTTATGGCTTTAAGGAGCTTTCTTTTATCTCTCTTCTCATCTTTCTTCCAAATGTTAAAAACATTAACAATGTCAACTATACCTTCCTCGCCATCGCCGATAAAAAAAGCATCGAAGAAATCTGCGAGAGGCTCTGGATTGAATGCGCATGGACCTCCGCCTATTATGAGCGGGAATCTTTCATCTCTTTCAGAGGCTTTAAGAGGTATGCCGGAAAGCTCTAGGATATTCAGGATATTTGTATAAAGAAGCTCGTACTGAAGTGAAAAACCTACTATGTCAAAATCCCCGAGAGGCATTCCTGTTTCAAGACCGAAGGGTGAAAAACCTTCGCGCCGCATAATCTCCTCCATGTCAACCCACGGAGAATAAACTCTCTCTGCCTGCACACCCTTCATCTTGTTAAGGATGCTGTAAAGTATGCGCAGCCCGAGGTTCGAAACCCCAAGCTCATAGACCTCGGGGAACACGAGGGCAAATGTCAGCTCCACTTCTTCCTTTGATTTGACAATAGAGCCAAGTTCCCCACCGGTATAGCGTGTGGGTTTTTGAACTGAGTTTAGGCAGTCTATAATTCTTTTATTCATGAAGATTGTAATAGCTCAAAAGGATGGCAGGTTCAACCTGATATGTATAGATAGAAAGAAAGTATAAGAGATTATTCAGCGCCGTCAATCATAACTGAGCGGCAACCTTCTTTAGCTCTCCAAGCATTGCCACAGCGAACCGCGATGCTTTCTGATCAACATACTTAATCTTTATGCCATCAACAACATCCATGAAAGGAGAAGGCTCCTTTTCAATGCTTATTACATCGAGCCTCACTATGTTCATCAATGGATGGGTATCGGACGGGGCTTTTACTACTCCTGCCCTTCCGGTTATCCTGCAGCAGAAGTTTCCTGAATCAAAAACGCCAAAGACTATTTTTTTGTTCTTCACAAGGTTCTTGTATGTGGAATCATCACGGTGAACCGCAAAAAGCAGGCTTTCCTCATCCTTCGCAATAAAAAAGGGAATAATAGTTAATGCAGGTATGCTGTTAGTGTCAACTGCAGATATAAAAGCAACCCTGTCCTTTTCATTCAGCCTATCTCTTAACTCTTTGGAAACTTTGCTCTCACTATTTTTATTCATAGATAAATCCTCAGAAATTAAGAAACTCCCTTTATCATACTTTCCGCCGCCGTATATGGGTCTATCTCCCGCAGAGCAACGCGCCTTGCAAGATCCGTTAACGTACCATTAGTAGAATGACTCATAACTTCACTGAGCAATTTGTCTTTTATGATATTGATTATCTCTTCCTTGTTCCTCGATATATTTTTTTCGAGACGGATATTATGCATGCTTTCAAGGTATTTTCTGTGCTCCATAACAGTGCTGATGAGTTTGTCAACTCCTTCTCCCGTAGTCCCTATGGTCTTGACTACTGGTACATCCCAATTCGACTCTTTTCTCCTCGATGAGCTTAAATCAAGTATTGCATTAAGTTCTCTTTCAAGCTTTTCTGCCCCGTCATTGTCTGCTTTGTTCACAACGAAGATATCTCCTATCTCCATTATCCCTGCCTTCATAGCCTGCATCTCGTCCCCGGTGCCGGGAGCAAAGACCACCACCGTTGTATCCGCGACTTTCACAACATCTATCTCATCCTGCCCCACACCAACTGTCTCTATCACTACCCAGTCAAAACCACTCGCATCAAGAACTCCTGCAACATCAACAGTCTTTTTTGAGAGCCCTCCAAGACACCCTCTGGTTGCCATGCTCCTTATAAAGACCTTTTCATCGAGAAAATGTTCATGCATGCGTATCCTGTCAGCGAGAATAGCTCCTCCTGAAAATGGACTTGAAGGATCTACTGCAATTACGGCAACTTTCGAATCATTTTCCCTGCGCAGATGCGTTATAATCTTATCTGTAAGCGTGGATTTTCCGGCGCCCGGAATCCCTGTAATACCTAACACATAAGCTCTGCCAGAATAAGGATGAAGCTCTTTTATAAGTTCAATCCATCCTTCTCTTTCGTCTTCAATGGCAGTCAGGATTTTTGCTATGGCCCTTAATTCACCGCTAAGGGCGTTCTGAGCAAGGCTCACTTTCCGATATTCTCCTGGACAAATTTGATTATATCTTCAGTGGAAGCACCCGGGGTAAATACCTCTTTTACGCCATAACTTTTAAGCTTTGATATATCATCATCGGGAATGATGCCGCCTCCAAAAACTACGACATCGTCCATCTTCTTTTCCTTAAGAAGCTCCATTATTCTTTTAAACTGGTAATCATGGGATCCGGAAAGTATGCTAAGACCTATTCCATCAACGTCTTCCTGCAGAGCTGTTGCCACTATCTGGTCCGGCGTCTGGTGAAGGCCTGTGTAAATCACTTCATAACCGGCATCTCTAAGGGCGCGGGCTACTATCTTTGCTCCTCTGTCATGCCCGTCAAGTCCCGGTTTAGCTATCAATATCCTCATTTTCTTTGCCACTTTAAGTTTCCTCCTTCAATCAATGATATCGTTGCGTCTTTATTGCTTTATCAACTTTAACGGTTTGTAATCATTATCGAACCATCATTTTTTTTGACTAAACGCGTCCTTGAAGCCCGTGTTGTGCTTTTTGTTTTTGAACCGGATGCTGATATATCCCCTGAGCCGGTATACGTTCCGAGCACTCTTCCGACGAATTCCTGTGTTTCATTGTAAGGGGGAATCCCGCTGTACTTCTGTACTGCTCCCTCCCCTGCATTATATGCCGCAATCACTAACGGAAGGTCCCCTTCGAAGTGCTTCATAAGGTAATCAAGATAAGCAGCGCCCCCTTCGATATTCTGCTTGGGATCGAATGTATCAGTCACTCCAAACCTCGAAGCAGTGTCAGGCATAAGCTGCATAAGACCTACTGCCCCCTTGTTTGAAACTGCTTCCGGGTCAAAATTGGATTCATGCTTGATTATGCTCTTTATCAGCTTTGGATCATGATTGTACTTCTGGGCAACCTCATCAATAACGCTGGAATAGGCATTGCTGAGCACTTTGGAAGTATATTTGGGTGTATATGAAGATGATTTATAAACTGCTTTCCGTACAGCTCCACTGGCAGCGCCATTATAGGGATCATCGGTAAAGTGTATGGAGCCGTCAGAATTTATTATTTTATAAATAACAGCATTGGAAAGCCCGGTGAAGATAAAACATCCCAGATTTATAAATAGACTTACAAACAGAATAATAATGATTTTTTTTATACGGGACTGCATACTTTTTTTATAACATCTAGTTGGTGTCATGTCAACCGCTTTGATGCGAAACCCATTGTAATTTAAATAAATTTTCTATCCGGTATTTCTCATTCCTGCTGCGATTCCGTTTATCGTCAGAAGGACCATAAATGTAAGTCTCTGCCTTTCTGAGGATGAAAGCCTGCGATTTCTCAGCTCCTTTAAAAGTTTGACCTGAATGTAACTTAAAGGATCGATATAAGGATTTCTCAGTTCTATTGAACGCCTCAGTATCTGGTTATTTTCAAGAAGTTTATTGTGTCCCGTAATAAAAAGTGTCATAGCAGTTGTGAGTTTATACTCATCTTCTATGCGTTTAAAAATCCTATTTGCTATTTTCCTGTCATTTACAAGCTCAGTATAATTCCTTGCTATCCGCATATCAGTTTTAAGAAGCGTCATTTCAAGATTATCAATCATGACCCTGAAGAAGGGCCAGTTCAAATAGATATCCCTGATAGTTTTTTTCCTCACATTCGAATTCCCGATAAATTTTTTAAGAGCGGAGCCCACTGCAAACCATCCCGGCAGTATATGCCTGTTCTGTGTCCAGCTGAAAACCCATGGTATGGCACGAAGATCCTCTATTCTTCTCGAACTTTTCCTTTTCGCAGGCCTTGAGCCAATGTTCAAAAGACCAATCTCTTCAATGGGAGAAGCCTCGTAAAAATAATCTATGAACCCCTCGTCATCATAAACAAGTTCCCTGTAATTTTTAAACGAATACAGGGAAATTTCTTCCATCACCTCTTCCCGGCTGTCAGTTTCGCATACATTGCTTCTTTTTGCGTCATCCCTTTTTGCGTCATCCAATAGACTCATGGTTTTCATGACCACAGCGCTGAGTACGAGTTCAAGATTTCTCATGGCAATATCTTTAAGCAGATATTTGGATGAAATCACCTCTCCCTGTTCGGTGAGTTTTATCTTTCCGTTCATGCATCCATCAGGCAATGCAAGTATGGCAGCATTGGTAGGTCCTCCTCCTCTTCCTACTGTACCGCCTCTTCCGTGGAACAATTTGAGCTCTACTGAATGTCTTTCTGCAAGACATGAAAGTTCTTTTTGCGCCTTATAAAGCTCCCATGTGGATGTAAAATAGCCGCCGTCCTTGTTGCTGTCAGAATAACCGAGCATTACTTCCTGAAGCATACCGCGCTTTTCAAGGTGGCTGGAGTAAACAGGATTTTCCCACAATATTTTCATTACTTGAGGGGCATTTCTTAATGTTTCAATGGATTCAAAAAGAGGAACAATGTCTATCAGGCTTTTCCTGCATAATAAAAGCACTTCCATCACATGGCTTGCACCGCTTGTATTGCTTATGATGAAGCTTTGAACGGATTTAGGAGATATCTCATTCAAAAGCTTTTTAATAGTTTCGAAGGCACCTGTAATTTTTAATGTTTCTTCAGAAAGCTTACCTGTCTTTGTCCGCACATTCTCCGCAGATTCCATAGCCAGAGATAATAAATTTGTCCGTTCCTCATCTTTCATCTGAGCATAATCGGAAGCCTTGCAAATCCCGGCGGCTTCGCATACTTCACCTGCGGCAGAAGTTATTTTTTTTGAATATTCGCGGATATCAAACCTTGCAAGATAAAATCCGAAAAGCCTCGCCTTTCTTATGAGAGTCCCAAGTTCTCCCCTTGAAATAATCTCTCCATTGTTTTCTTCGAGGCTTTTTTTAAGACATTCGAGATCGGAGATAAACTCAGCTTCCTCGCTATAGATTTTCTTTAGCTCTATTTTTTCCACAGGGCCCTTTGGAGGTGATGCATAGTTCTTCTGGATGGTGTTGTTAAGCTTCTCTATCATAAAAGAAAGCTTTTTCCTGTAAGGCTCGTTACTGTTCCTCCCTGAAAGCGAAAGGGCCAGAGCAGGCATGTTCTTTTCATCCCCGGATATTGATGCCATCAGGCAGTCATCTGCCGGCACAATTCTCGTTGAAACGCTCAATGATTCAAGAAGATTCCTGCAGTCAGATCTGTAGCGGTTAAGGATCAGGTCTTTCTGATAACGCGCGGCTGTGATGGTGACATCGTTGGTCACGAGCGGGTTGCCGTCGCGGTCTCCTCCAATCCATGTGCCGAAGGTTATCAGCTCAGGCGACTTGAACATTCCACTCCCTATATTCTTAGCCACAACCTGCTCAAACTCCCTGTGCAGCTGCGGAAGGGAGTTGTAGAATATCTCGTCATAATAATAGAGTCCGTTTCTTATCTCATCCATCACTGTAGGTTTATCCCGCCGTACTTCATCAGTCTGCCAGAGGAGAGTGATCTCTCTTTTAAACTCTTCCTGCAGGGATTCACCTTCAACCGAACTTAGAAACATCCTGTCTTTTTTTTCAAGAAGCTCTGCAATATGTTTAAGCTTTGCGAGAGATGTTCTTCGCACGGCTTCTGTGGGGTGGGCTGTTGTTACAAGCTCAACAGCGATTTTTTGAAGACAGGAATCCAGTTCGCGGGATGTAACTCCTTTTTCTTTAAGCCAGAGACCAAGCTCTTCAATAGAGCCTTGCTGGAATACCGGTTCCTTGACCTGCTTGTAAGCCTTGCGTCTTCTTATCCTGTGGTACTGCTCAGCCATATTCACAAGCTGGAAATAATGGGAAAAAGCGCGAATAACGCTGACAAGTTTCCCATTGTCAATTTTACCGATAATCTGCCTGATTTTTTTGTCCGAGTCCTGATTGTAGCGGTTACGGAGTTCTTTGCTCAACAGGCGTACTTTCTCCTCTATATCGAAAACTTCCTTGCCTGCCTGTTCGAAAAGCACTTCGCCAAGGAGATTGCCAAGGTATCTGACATCATGGCTTAATGGTTTGTCTTTTAACTGCCGGGATAACTGGGGCTTGCCTTTCTGCATCCTGCCAACAACACTTTTTCTATGGCTTTTTTTCATCCTTTGCCTCTTGTTTTTCAAATGGACAGCCGCCAGACGGAGGACCTTGTGCTGGAGGCGGTCCCGGGACAAAGTTAACAGGACCATATTTTTTTAACTCATTTATCATTGAAGGCATATCAACCCGCCTTGCCGTGGCAAAGCCGGACATTACTTTCCTGGTTTTCCGGCTTCCGCATTTACTGCATTTCCTGCCGAAAAATTTAAACTCATCCACCTTTTCTATAAAAGAGGTGACATGACCGCATTTTTTACACTTATATTCGTAAATAGGCATATCTAAAATCTCTCATCTCAAAAAAACAGTTTTTATATTGTACTGCTGCTCATTAATAATTTATCTATTTTCTTTTTTATTCTCAATACCTCTGCCAGAGATAAAGCATGGGCAATACATCCCTCAGGAGAGTTAGGTTTGTCCGCATCAAAGCACTCCGAAATGTAGCCGAGCCCTGCATCATTCAAGTGTAAAAGCAGAGGTTCCAGAATCATATTCGCCTTTACAAGAGCCACCCTGGAATAACCCTTAACATAAAGATAGGCGTCAATAAATGCGGCAAGAGTCCATGGGCGAAGCATAACCTTTTCTGCAAACAGAGATTCCGATGGGTGATCATGGTCGCCTGCATAGATATATCTGTTAATCTCTCCGCAGCAACGAAGACCAAAAGCGAAAAGCAGATGCCTGTGAACAACTTCAACAACTCTTTCCGCTTTGTCCATGGGAAGAGCAGTGAAAGGAAGGGCAACAGCAAAAATCTGATTGGACGTAAAAGATGTGTCCTGCCCCCAATCTGAGACAAAATCGCAGAGATAGCTTCCATTCGCATACCAGAACTGAGATACAATGCTTTGAGACACCCTGTCTGCAAGCGCTGAATATGACCCGCCATCCACTCCATACTCTTTCGAATATTTTTCCATTATTCGAAGTGCGTTGTACCACAACGACTGAACCTCTATCTCTTTGCCGTACTTCGGGGCCGAACCTTCAACTCCGGAACATAAACTGTGATATGGGACATCAGTTTTTCTTCTGTGTGAAACCAGAAGTCCGTCGGTATCCATTTTTATGCCTGACGAAATACCTGCGCCGGTAAGGAATGAAATGATTTCTTTGAATATGCCAAAAAGATTATCCTTGATAAATGCACAGCCGCTGAACTCTGAGGAATAATGATATGATGAATTTATCATCCAGAGACATGCTTCAACAGCATCGGCGACTAAATCATTATTACTACCGGTTGGATTCTCTGAAACGATGCTCTCCCTGAGCAATGGCACAGCCCTTACAAATTCCTTCTCACATTCCTCTTTTTTCCCGGTAGATATGAGAAGCCCTGTCATAGCCATCATGGCATCCCTTTTTGATTCGCTTCCCCAGTGGTAACCTGAAACAATAGAACTTCTTCCAGAAAACCCTTCAACAGGCGTTCTTTCCTGAGATATAAATGATTCAGCCGCTTTCATGAGCATGAACTCATTCCAGTCAGTTTGAGACCCGCATTTCTCTCTTATGGAATTTAATCTCTTAAGCTCCCTCATTCTTTCCTCACCAGCATCAAAGCCGGCAGGCAACTCTTCGGACGAGGCAATGAGGGAAAACTCTGTCTTTGATTTGAGCACCGCCATAAAATAACCTGCATCAAAAAGATCTTCAGCAAATTCTTTCTCAGTGTTTTTGTCGGTGTCATACTCGAAGTTATGGTACCAGCATCCGCCGGTCACAAAAGTTATATCATCAGGATAATAGAGATAAAGGGGCGGAAGCTCAGGCTCAGGATGGAACATAGTAAAGCCTTTTCCATTTTTCATCTTGAGGTCATAATCATCAGAGTGCGGCTCAATAAGCATGCCTGCTTCCCTGAATGCAACAAGGGGGGAGATTATAAAGTTAACATCACGGTCGGCCGGGAATATCCTGTATGTTATTACCACTGCATTTATCCCCTGCGGCATGAAAACTTCTTTTTCAAGGATTATATCTTCCATCATGAAGACCATCCTCGGAAATGGCGAGAGGGTGAACTCCTGTATGAGGAGATATCCCTGCGGATGGACAGTCTTTGGATACTTGTTTGTGGAAATCTTGTAGGCATTGTTGCCGACCTGAAGAACTTCCTCGAACTTGGATAGAAGGACTGCCTTCCGTCCGGGGTCGTCTGAAGTGCCGGCAGGGACCACAAGCAAACCATGATGGCGTCTTGTATTGCAGCCAATTACCGTAGATGATGCATACCCGCCAAGCCCGTTGGTTAGAAGCCACTCTTTTCTCAGGGCAATCTTCAGGTTGCTTACAACATCCTTACCGAAGGATATCATTATCTATTTATCACTTGCAGTTTATCAGCGCTTTGCCGGCAAACAGTGCATTGGCGCCGAGATCTTCTTCTATGCGCAGAAGCTGGTTGTATTTCGCCACCCTGTCGGTCCTGCATGCTGAGCCTGTCTTTATCTGTCCTGTATTCGCAGCTACGACAAGATCTGAGATAGTAGTGTCTTCAGTCTCACCGGACCTGTGCGAGACAACAGCCGTATAGCCTGCGCTCCTTGCCATGAAAACCGCATCAAGTGTCTCAGTGAGCGTTCCAATCTGGTTGAGTTTTATAAGGATGGAATTTGCCACACCTGATTTTATTCCTTTCTCAAGCCTCTTTGTGTTCGTCACAAAAAGGTCATCGCCTACAAGCTGGATCTTGCTGCCTAGCTCTTTTGTAAGAGCCGCCCAGCCGCTCCAGTCATCCTCTGCAAGACCGTCTTCAATTGAGATTATGGGATATTGTCTCACCCAATTGCTGTAGAACTTCACCATGTCGTCAGAGGTTTTTTTTGAGCCGTCAGACTTCTTAAAAACATACCGTTTTGCCTTCTCATCATAGAACGAGCTTGAAGCAGGGTCGAGGGCAATGTAAATATCTTTTCCTGCCTTGTAGCCTGCTTTGCCGATTGCTTCAAGGATCACCTCGACAGCCTCATCATTGGATTTAAGATTGGGTGCAAATCCCCCTTCATCTCCAACCGCTGTTGAGTATCCCTTTTTCTTGAGTACTGATTTAAGGGAGTGAAATGTCTCTGCTCCCATCCTCAATGCCTCTGCAAAAGACTTTGCACCGGCAGGCATTATCATAAACTCCTGAAGGTCAACATTGTTGTCTGCGTGGACACCGCCGTTCAATATATTCATCATAGGGACAGGAAGAGTCCTACCCTGCACACCTCCGAGGTATCTGTATAATGGCATGAACATTGAGTCTGCCGCTGCGGCTGCAACTGCAAGAGAAACACCAAGTGTTGCATTCGCTCCAAGTCTCTTCTTATTTTCAGTGCCGTCTAATTTTATAAGAGCTTTGTCAACTTCAGCCTGTTCAATTGCATCCATTCCGGAAATTTTATCTGCTATAAGGGTGTTCACGTTCTTAACCGCCTTCAGCACTCCTTTTCCCCCATAACGTTTTGCATCTCCATCGCGAAGCTCCACGGCCTCATATATTCCTGTAGAAGCGCCTGACGGGACTGCGGCTCTTCCTATGGCCCCGCAGGAAAGCTGAACTTCAACCTCCACAGTCGGATTTCCCCTTGAATCAAGTATCTCTCTTCCTCTTACACCAACGATAACAGTCATGATCTCTCCTTATACATTAAACGATTTTTAATTGTGGTTTTAAAAATCTCTTCAATCTTTCTGATGCCTTTACTTTCTCGGTAGTATCAACCTTTGCGCGTCCTATCCAGCCGTTTAATATTTCCGTCGTGCGGTCATAGGTCTCCCTGTCAACGGGGTATGGTATCCTGTCCTTGCCGCCATGTGCAAAGCTAAACCGGGCAGGATCATCATAGCTTGCTTTTTCACCAAATAAAAGTTCGCTCAAAAGACTAAGTGAACGTATTGTCTTTGGTCCCACTCCTTCCATTGAAAGGAGTTTTTCAAAATTTGCCGGTCTTGCTTCGTAAGTTTTAAGCATAATCTGCGAAAAATATCTTGAGCTTATATCTTCCTTTAAAATCTGGTGCCTTGCCGGAAGGTTAAGGCTTCTAAGCTTTTCAGTCTCCTTTAACCAGAACGCAGGGTCTTCGCAGGAAAGGCGCGATGAAGAGCTCCTTGCACCTTCGCTCTGCTTTGCAGTCATGTCAAGTGCTTCCCTCCTGTCATCACAGCATATCGCTGTGTGAGGCTCTTCCACAAAGTCTGCAACTTTCTCCGAAAACCAGTGGTAACGGCGCGCATAGCCATTGTCATCATTCATCCCCTGCTGGACAACCGCCCATTTGCCGTTTACAGTGAAGAAAAAACAGTGATGATAGAGCTGGTAGCCATCCTGTACCGCAGAGCTGTCAACCTTTGCAGACATCCGGCTTGCATAGACAAGAGAGCCGCCGTCGCAGCCTGTGCGCATCGCAGCATTTTCAATCTCTTTAGGAGTCTTTCTTGAAGCTCCCCCCTTACCTCCTGCTATAAACAATCCTAATGCCCTTTCTTTCCCCTTCATTGATTCCTTCATGGCGCCGCAAACAGTGGTAGTGACACCGCTTGAATGCCAGTCAAAACCCAGTATGCACCCAAGCGCCTGAAACCAGAAAGGATCAGATATCTTCCGTAACACCTCTTCCGGCCCGCTGTCTTCAGCTATTATTTCAATCACTGCTCCGGCAAGCTTTACCATCCTGTTAAAAAGCCAGGCTGGAGCTTTCCCTCCGTGAAGCGGTAAATTGGCTGTTCCGGTTTTCATGTCTTTTTTGTAACAGATAAGTATGATAAATGCAATATTCTGAAATTTTTATGGAGACTCTTAAATATGTGGTTTGTTCTTTCGCTTGTCTGTGCTTTCCTGACTGCAACGAGTGATGCGCTGTCAAAAAAAGCACTCGAAAAAAACAACATCTATTTCATATCATGGATAAGGCTCATCTTCTGTATCCCCTTTCTTCTTCCTCTGCTGATTGCGACCGGATTACCCAAGCTGGATGGTTATTATTTTACTTCAGTAATCTTAGGACTTCCTATTGAAATATTGGCACTTCTTCTATACATGAGATCGATACAGATTTCGCCGCTCTCTCTTACTATTCCCTTTCTTGCGCTTACACCTGTGTTTCTCATCCCGACTTCATATCTCATGCTCGGTGAGAAGACAGGTCTCTCCGGAATTGCAGGAATAATGCTTATAGCCGGTGGGGCATATGTGCTTAATATATCCCATCTTAAAACAGGGTTCTTTGAACCATTTCGAAGAATAACAAAAGATAAAGGTGTGATGATGATGGTTTGTGTGGCTTTCCTCTATAGCATAACATCAAACTTCGGTAAGATGGGGATAACTCATTCAAGCCCCATGTTCTTTGGATGCACATATTTCATGCTCCAACCCATTCTTCTCATCCCTTTTATTAAAACTAACAAAAGCAACATATTCAATGAGATAAAGAGTGGAATATTAATTTTAACATTAACAGGATTTGTCTATACTGCATCCATCATTACTCACTTTGCTGCGCTATCAATGGTGGAAGTCGCTTACATGATTTCAGTAAAAAGGAGCAATCTTATCTTCAGCGTTCTTTACGGCGCTGTTTTTTTCGGAGAAAAAGGTCTTGCCCAACGAATGACAGGCAGCATTATAATGCTTGCAGGAATCATAATACTTGCATTTGCGAAATAAAAACAAAACTATAAACTTCTAGGTAGTTCTTTATTTATTATGGCAATCCCAAGTTCAAATTATTTTACTGTAATTGGTTTTGACTTTATGTTGTTGTTTTCATCAGACTCTGTCACGTCACGACCATCATCACAAAAAGCTTTTATATAATAAGCACCTGGCGTTGCATTGACTTTCCATGTAAGTTTAATAGTTGCGCCTTTTTTACCTTTAATATTTCCCGTCTTTTTGGGTTGTCCTACTGGAGAGTCTCCTCCTTCAACAGTATCACTATTGTTAGATGACAGATAAAACTGTACAGAAGAATTAGGAGCACTCTTATTCCCAATATTTTTTACATCTGCAATCAAGGTAATCTTCTTTCCATTTTTCGCTTTACCTTGAAAGTTAATTGATTGGACAATAAGATCTGGCAATTTTGCCGGCACTGTAACTGTAATAATACTAAACCCTGCTGGCAATGCGCTAATACCATCAGGAGTTGTAACACTCACATCCCTTGTGCCTGTTATTGCGAAAGGATCAATTGAGATGCTTGCAGTAATCTCTGTGCTGCTTATCACTGAAAAACTATTTATCTCTATTCCAGAGCCAAAACTTACTGCAGTGGCATCGGTAAAGCGGGCGCCACTTATAGTGACATCGAGCATATTCCCCTGCTCTCCGGAATTTGGATTTACCTCAACAACAGCCGGTCCTGAAACAACAGCTTGTCCGGAGCGTACCGGCAAAAGATAATAATAGGCATATGCCTTATTGCCGTAATGAACACTGCCATCCGCCATAGAGACGCCCCACGCAAATTTTTTGTTGAATGAGTATGTAGTAGATGTCCAATAGTCCAGTGACCACACATTTGTGAAACCTTCAATATTAATCCAGTGCCAAGCTTGATCTATCTTGTCCACATTCAGAAGGCTTACAAGCTCGTTTCTATTTGGAAGATACCAGTCATTATACCCAAGATAGTTGCTGGCGTTAAGAGATGAAACATAGTCAAGAGTATCCTGCCATGTTTTTGCATTGCCGAAAGGATTCCCGTTTTTTGCCCAAATCAGACCTGTCAGATTATCTGTTATTGTTTCATCGCCATTGTCAGTAAACCTTGGATCAGGCCATGCAACTCCTGCCAGAATCGCAGCATCGTCTCCTTCTACATAGCTATGTGTTTGCCCGGTCTGAGGCAAACATATAGCAAAATTATCAACTTCTCCACACTGTCCGGAACGAACAGGCCAGACGTAATAATCTCCGTTATTCTTCTGACGTCCAATCAGGTGAGCACTCCACATAAAGATATCCCATGCACATGTGTTAGCATCTCCATAAGTTGAAGAAGACCAATATCCAGCCGACTTCACATTGACAAAGCCTTGGTTATTAAGCCATATTGATGTATCTTCTTCACCGCTATTTATAAGACTTTGAAGCTCATTACTATTTGGAAGACGCCAATCAGTGTATCCAAGATAACTTTCAGAATTAAGTTTATCTATATAGCTTAAAGCATGCGTCCAATATACAGCACCATCGCCAGGTTTATAATCACTATCATAGTCCGAATCTTTTGTTGCTATAACATTCCCATCCTTTGCCCAAATTAAACCTGTAAGATTGTCTGAGACAGTTTCATCTGCATTATCAGTAAACCGAGGATTAGGCCATGCAACTCCCGCCTGAATATCTCCGTCCTGTCCAGTACCCACACAGGCTATTTCGTTTCCATCATTATCATAACACTTTGTCTGTCCTGTCTGAGGAAGTTTGATCACACCTCCAGCTAGTGCTGTTGAAATAAATAAACTTAAAAACATTAGAACAAACACAAATATTTTTATTCGCATTTCATAAACCTCTATATTGAATCTATTAAATTTCTGGTTACTTCTTTTTTATTATAGTAATAGTTTTTGAGTTCATGGATTTCATATCTGTTGCTTTCTTCACCCCTATGGATGCATCACCCTCTTCAAGCTTTTTTGGCAATGTCACATCAATCTTTTCAGCACTCCACGAAACCACACTGCACTTATAAGTTTTGGCATCCTGAGTTACAAAAACTGTTCCTGCATTTTCTCCAAAATATTTACCATTAACAGTCAATGTACTTCCTGGCATTGTTTTTTTATTGCTTAAAGAAGAAAGTATAGGTGGGCCTTCTAAATCAAAAATCTCAAATGCATTATCTGCAACTGAATAAAGTACTCCATTAACAACCTTTATGTCACTTACGTTTTCTCTATGATAGTTATATTGCTCAACTATTTCTTCTGATCTCAGATCAAAAGCTAATATACCAGTGAATGGATTTTCATCACTCTGCGTATATTCATAGAGCTTACTATCATTAATATCAAAAGCACCGACATCTTCACCCGCTAGATGAGATACTACAAACGGTGATTCAGGGTTACTTATATCTATCTTAACTGGTTGGTATTGCCTTCCATACAGATATCCATCAGCATATATAAATTGCTCAGCTCCAGCATCCGTCGAATGACCTACATATACAGGTAAAGAGGGATTAGAAATATCGTATATTTGGAGACCGTCACTGGCCTCGCTACTCCCCATATAAGCATAATTTCCAGAAACATAAATCCCGCTTACAGGAGTGCCTGTACTTATACTTGAAATAAGCAAAGGAGAAGAAGGAATTGAAACATCTATAATATTTAAATCCCCATTTGTTACATATGCCAGGCCATTTGATACGTAAACATAATATGCACCTTCTATATCGTAGTCACCCAAATGGGTTGTTTTTTTTGGATTCGACACATCAATAATCTTAAGACCAATATACGGGCCAACCAGATAAACAAGCTCATTCTCAACAAACATGTCAGTAATTAAATTGTTATTTTCAACTATTTTTACTTTAAAAAGTCCCAAACGCCTTGGTTTTGCCTGATCTGAAATATCTAAAATCAATAAACCGAGATCTGAACATGAAAGATACGCAATATCATTTTTAATAATAATTTCCTGAGGATATATTTTATTTTTTTTGCTAGAGTATGAACCAATTAGATTCTTTGAAGATAATTTGCCGGTTTTAATTTCTTGAACTTCTGAGTTTGAATAGCTGACCAGACAAACAAAGAAAGTTACAACCGATAGAAAAAACCCAATTATTTTTTTCTGCATATCAGACATCTCCAAAGAATTTTTTCAGCAAAAAAGGAAAACCATTTAGATAAAAAATTTGATTGATTGATTGATTGATTGCAATATTAAAGCCAAAATTACACCAT
The DNA here is from genome assembly GCA_016219965.1 of Candidatus Schekmanbacteria bacterium. Classification (NCBI taxonomy): domain Bacteria; phylum Candidatus Schekmaniibacteriota; species Candidatus Schekmanbacteria bacterium. Next base: position 309,380 of record JACRJM010000015.1, on the reverse strand, counting down.
ATTAATTAATTTTATCTATTTTTAACTACCATACACATTTGAATGTTAAATTTCAATAAAATATTTAATACTTTTGATTACTTTTATAATTCTTATTGTTTTATAATCACGAAAACAGAACTTCAGTTAGAAAAAAAACTAAATCAAATAGGTTTTTCTATGCAGTGGAAGATAAAATATATTACTATGAAAGCGGCGGCGGTCTGCATAAGGGCGCCTGAAGTTTGAAGCGAAATGCAGACTGCCGCCGCTGATATATACAAATGACATACGCAAATAATGATAACTAATAAAATACTCACTGTCGGAAAAACAGATTCAGGGGAACGTCTTGATAAATTCATAGCCATCCTGTTCCCTCATATTTCGCGAAGGACTGTTCAGGAAACCATTACCAAAGGGTTTATACTTGTAAACGGAAAAGCCGGCAAGAAAGGCATAATGCTAAGTGAGGGAGATAATATTGAGATAAAAGAAATGCCTGAGCCATCTGACATGTTCCCCTCAGCAAATCCTTCCATTTTAATCGATATCGTATATGAGGATAAAAATCTCATAATCGTAAACAAGCCTGCCGGAATGCCCTCACATCCTCTGGCTCCCCTTGAAAATAACACGGTTGTAAACTTTATACTTAACCTATGCCCCGAGGCGTCAGGCTTTGGCTATTCGCCCCTTGAGCCTGCAATCCTCCATCGTCTCGACATCAATACATCAGGGCTTTTGATGGCAGCAAAGAATGAAGAAACATTTGCAAGGATGAGAGCAATGATGAAAGACAGGTTAATCATAAAGACCTATCTTGCACTAGTCCTCGGCAAACCTGAAGAAAATGGAGTCATAACTTCTTCCATCAGACACCATGAGAAAGATAAAAGAAAAATGAAAGCCTGTCTTTCATCAAAAGATGAAGAGGGAGGAAAAATCTATGAGGCTGAGACAACTTACAAGGTCGCAAAATCATTCAACGGCTATTCGCTTCTTGAAGTCACTATCAAGTCCGCTGTAATGCACCAGATAAGATGCCATCTTGCATCAATCAATCATCCCATATCTGGAGACAGTCTTTATCAATCGCACCGCCAAAAGAAGGCAGACACACTGGCACCTTCGCGCCACCTCCTTCATGCATGGAAGATATGTATTCCCAAAAGAAATGAAATATCAGCATTAGAGGTCACTGCACCGGTACCTGAGGATTTTGAAGATTACATGGCAAGACTTATAGAAACAAAATAAATATCGGCTTGGCAAGACAAATCACTTTGCTACATCAATGAGTACCTTTATTACATTCTTTTCTTTTGCAGCCTCAATGGCCTTTACACCCTGAGAAAGCGGGAATACTTGCGAGATGAGATGAGATATTTTTACTTTTTTCCCGGCAAGTATCTTGATTGCGTCTTCGAAGGGGCCGCACCTTGAACCAACAACCGTAACTTCGTTAACCACCAGAGGTGCAAGGTTGATATTGTACGAGCTGGCAACCGTGCTTTTTAAAACTATTACTCCACGAGGTTTTACAAGCTCAATAGCCATTTCAAGGCCTGATGTGTTTCCCGCACAGTCAATCAATACATCCAGTTTTTTATCTTTCAGAGATTGCAATGGTTTAGCCTGAGCTATATCAATCGTGCTTATTCCAAGCTTTGAAGCTACATTGAGTTTTACCTTATGTTTGCCTACAAGTATTACGCTCTTGGTCTTCAACAACATGACCTGAGCCATCAACAAACCAAGTTTGCCGTCGCCTATTATCCCGACTCTTGCATTTGGTTTTATTACTGTCTGCCGTAGCACTTCGAGACATGCTGCAAGAGGCTCGACGAAAACAGCCTCTTCATCGCTTATGTTCGTGATCAGGTGAAGGTTTTCATCTGGAAGCGTAATATACTCAGCGAAGCATCCCCATTTATTAGCTATTCCAAGGACCTGCCTTTTAGAACAGTGATTGCCCAGTTCTTTTCTGCAGTATGTGCATTTCCCGCAGGGAATGTTTATTTCGCCCACAACCCTTTTGCCCTGTAACTTCCTGTTTGAAGACTCCTCTACAATCCCTACAAACTCATGCCCGGGAACTCCATCGAATCCCAAATATCCCTTTGTTATCTCGATGTCAGTATTGCAGATTCCGGCCTTGATAATCTTTACAAGGGACGTACCCTTCTCTGCTACAGGCAGCGGCAGGTCGCTTCTAAAACTCAGGTTCTTGTCAAAATATAGTCCACGCATTTTTTTATTATAACACGTTCTATTAAATTATAGTAGCTTTATAATTACATTCTTAATTATATTAATTACATGAATAAAAATATCAAAATCACTGTTTTAAACCAAGATACCGGAGAACGCCTTGACAGTTTAATACATTCAAAAGCTCCGGAGCTCTCCCGCGCTGC